>CALVXZ010000063.1 GCA_944371785.1 uncultured Clostridia bacterium
TACGAAGTGGAAGAAGTGGCATTGGTCTTTGACGATCTGTCCGACAGAATATCTAAATCGATATCCAACCTTGCCGAAGAACTCAGAGGTATGCGCGCAGGCAGAGCCAACCCGCATATTTTAGATAAAATCACCGTTCCGTATTATGGAGTCGACACGCCGTTAAATCAAATCGCAAACATCACCGTGCCCGAAGCAAGACTTCTGGTCATCAACGTTTGGGATCAGAGCGCACTCAAAGCCGTCGAAAAAGCGATCATCGCCGCCAACGTGGGCATTTTCCCGACAAACGACGGCAAAGTGTTAAGAATGGCTTTCCCGGAACTTACAGAGGAACGCAGGAAACAGCTTTCCAAGGACGTCAAAAACCTTGGAGAGGGCGCAAAAGTCGCGCTAAGAAACATCCGCCGCGACGCAGTGGACGCTCTTCGTTCTTACAAAAAGGATTCCGTCATAACCGAAGACGATCTGTACGGCTACGAAAAGGACGTTGATAAAGTTATTTCCGACGCCATAGCCGACGTTGACAGGCATTGCCGCGACAAAGAAGCCGAAATAATGGCAGTATAATGAGGCATCTGGGAATAATTCCCGACGGCGCCGGCAGGTGGGCGGAAAACAGAAAACTTCCGCGCGTAAACGGATATTACTTCGGAACCGAAGTGATGTCCGATCTTATCGACGCCGCCGACGAACTCGGAATAGACTGTCTGTCGTTTTATTGCAGCAGTATCGAAAACATCAGAAAGAGAGGGGAAGCGTTTGCGCTTTCGCTCTCTTCCGTATACGTCGATTTTTTTAATAAAATATTGAAACCGATGTCGGTTTCCAGAGGATACAAGGTCTGTTTTGCCGGTGATTTCAAAAAACTGACGCCGGAATTGATGAGTTGTATCTCCAATCTGAACGCGCTGACTATCAATAACTCCAAAATGACCGTAGCTTTCGTATTCGCTTACGACGGAATGGAGGAGATCAAAGAAGCGTTCAATTACGTCTTCCAACAAAAACTTTTAAACGCCGACTATACCGAAGCCACGATCGACGAAGTGCAAAGGTATATGTATTCGGCGGCTTTGCCGCCGCTGGACGCCGTTTTGAGGTACGGCGGCGCAAACAGACTTTCGGGATATCTGCCTTTCAGCGCGGCTTATGCCGAGTTGTATTTTTCGGATAAGCTTTTCCCCGACGCCGATAAGGGCGATATCTACGAGGTTGTCAAAAAATTCAAACGCTCTAAACGCAATTTCGGAGGTTACCGTGAATAAAGTACTGAAAAGAACTCTGACGGGTTTGATACTGCTGACGATTTTAATGGGCTTTATTTTGTTGACGGGGCTATGGGACGGCAAAGGACAGCCCTTTTTCGACGCTCTTTTGATAATCGTTATGGCGTATTCGACTTACGAGATGATCACTTGTGTAAGGGCAGGCGGTTATTTCGTAACCGTAATTCCGCTTTGCGTGGCGATAGCCGCGCTGTATCCGATGATAACTTTCTTCGGATATACCGGATTTTTCGTTACTTTGGGCGTGGCTTTCGTATTGATTTTCTGCTTCTTTATCTTCGATTCCAGGGTCACGTTAAAGGATATGCTGATGAGTTCCTTCGTCCTGATTTATCCTATCGCGCCCATAGGTCTTGCCTTGGTAATGACGTCGCTGTACGGAATGATACCTTTGCTGGTTGCCGCCGCCGCGGCGATGCTTTCCGACGCGATAGCTTATTATGCGGGCTCCGCGATAGGCGGAAAGAAGATCTTCCCGAAGATCAGTCCGAAAAAAACTTATGCGGGTTCCATTATCGGACTTATCGGCGGAGCGGGAGGCGCGATGATAGTTTACGCGCTGTTCGAAGTCTTGCCGCTTCCCGTAAACGATTCCGTTACTTTTGAAACGCTGCTGCCGCAAACGTACATTCTGTTCTACTGTCTGTGCGGTACGGCGATAGCCGTAGTATCCGAAATAGGCGATCTGTTTGCATCCAGAATAAAACGCGAACTCGGAATAAAGGACTTTTCGCACGCTTTGGGTTCTCACGGCGGATTGTTGGACAGAATGGACAGCATTATTTTCGCAATAATCTTTATGGCGATAGTTATGGCGTTTTTGGTATGAGCGTAAAAGTTGCAGTCCTCGGAGCGACGGGTTCTATCGGAAAACAGAGTCTTGCGGTGTTGTCCGCAATGAAAGAATACGGGTTGAAGCCCGTACTGCTGGCGTGTAAACGCAATTCGTCGGCGCTGGTCAAAGAATACGGTTCCGATCCGGATATCACCGTTATATCCGATAAAAATTCGGGAATCGTTTCGGATTGCGCCGAATATACGGGCACTGAACTTCTGGACTCCCCCGAAACTTACAAAGGTATCGACCTGGTTATAAACGGGATAGGAGGGCTTTCCGGAGTCGCGCCGAGTATAGCCGCTTTGAAAGCCGGTTGTACATTGCTGACGGCCAACAAGGAATCGGTAGTCGCTTTCGGAAAACATATCCTTGCGCTGTGTTCCGACATCGGCGGTAGGATAGTACCGTTGGATTCGGAACATTCCGCTATTTTCCAATGCCTTGCCGGTGAAGATATCCGATCCGTATCGAAGCTGATCCTGACGGCTTCGGGAGGCGCGCTGCGGGACAAGTCCCGTCGGGAAATCGCTGCTACTTCCGCAAAAGAGTGTCTGAAACATCCGAATTGGAGTATGGGGGTAAAGGTTACGATCGATTCGGCAACGCTGATGAACAAAGGTTTGGAGCTTATCGAAGCCAAAAATCTTTTCGGTATCGCCGACGTCGATATCCGCATCCACCGCGAATCGATTGTTCACGGAGCGGCGTCGTTCAAGGACGGCAGTCTGAAAATATACGCTTCGAAACCTGATATGCGAATTCCTATAGCCTACGGATTGGGACTTCCGAAAAGGTATAAACTGCCTTTTTCCGAGGAGATCGGTTTGGAAGCGTTGAACGGATTCGTATTTACCGAACCCGACAGGGAGCGTTTTCCGTGTCTGAAGATCGCCGAAGCCGCCGCAGCTTACGGAACGGACAGAGCCGGCGCCGTATTGTGCGCGGCGGACGAAGTCGCGGTTGACGCGTATTTGTCCGATAAGATCGGTTTTTACGGGATCTCGGAGCTTGTCGGGCGGGCGTTGGAACGCTTTGCCGACGGCGACGAACCCGAAAACATATTTGAACTGAATAGTATTACCGAGGAGGTACGAGAATATATTCTAGAGAGTGTCGGAGGCAGCAGTAAATGCTTTTAGCAAGCTTTGTATCCGTTATGGAAACCGTCGGATTCATTATTTTGGGGCTGTTAATGCTGATGTTCATGGTGGTCGTTCACGAATTGGGGCATTACACTGCCGGGAAACTGTTGGGTTTCAAAATCAACGAGTTCGGTATCGGTTTCGGTCCCGCGATCTTTAAACGGACTTCGAAAAAAACGGGCGAAGTTTTCTCCGTGCGTCCGATACCCCTGGGCGGTTTTTGTTCTTTCGAAGGTGAAGACGACGCGAAAAACGATTCTCCCGGAGCTTTCGAAAAGCAGGCTCCCTGGAAAAGACTGATCGTTCTGTTTTCGGGGGCTTTTGCAAATTTGCTGTCAGGGTGGCTGATAATCGTCGTTTTCTTTTCGGCTTACGGGCAGATCCTGCCGTCCATTCGCAACGTGCACGCCGATTCGGTCAATATAGGAGTGTTGGAACCGGGCGACGTCTTTTTGGCGATAGACGGAAAAACATTGAACATACTGACGGCGGACGATTACAACGAAGCCTTCTCCTCCGCCGGGGATTCGGTCGAAGTAACCGTCTTGCGCGACGGTAAGCGCGTGCACCTGACTTTGACAAAATCCACCTGTATTTCCGGTGTCTACGACGAAAACGGGAACTTCATACCCGAATACAACGAAGAAACGGGCGAACCCGAAAGCTATTTCGGATTCGGTTTCACATCGGTATTGGGAGCCGTAAAACTTCCGTTCGGATTGGCTCTGGGGCGATCGTTTTCGTTTATGTTCTTCCTGGTGTACAAAATACTTGTCATTTTGGGCAGCCTGATAACGGGAAATCTTGCGTTCAATAACGTTGGCGGACCGGTGACTACGATAACGGTCATGGCGGAAGCGGCTTCGGGCGGTTGGCAGACTTTAATGTACGTCGTCAGCCTTGTGTCGGCGAACCTTGCCGTTATGAACTTGCTGCCGTTACCGGCTTTGGACGGTTCGAGGATGGTGTTCTGTCTGATAGAATGGATCTTCAAAAAACCGGTGAACAAGAAAGTCGAAGCCGCAATTCATTCGATAGGCTTTATCGCATTGTTGCTGTTTGCGATATTCGCCGATATATTCAGGTTCGCGACAACTTAAACGGAGAGGTTTACGAAAGATGAAAATCAAAAAGAGCGTTTTCGTCAAAAATATTCAGATCGGGGGCGGGGCACCCGTGTCCGTCCAGTCAATGACGAATACGGATACCGAAAACGTTTCGGAAACTTTGGAATGCGTAAACAGACTTTATAACGCAGGCGCCGAATTGGTAAGGGTTTCGGTGCCGACTCTTTCTGCCGCCGACGCTTTGAAAAAGATAATAGAATCATCTCCCGTTCCGATAATAGCCGACGTGCATTTCGACCCGAAAATAGCCTTGAAAGCGATAGAATCGGGAGTACATAAACTGCGCCTGAATCCTTCCAACATTCCGCGTGCGGCGCTGAAAGATATCGCGCGCGCCGCAAAGGAACGCCACATTCCAATCAGAGTTGGAGTCAACGAAGGTTCCGTTAGACAAAACGTCACACCGAAAAAACTTGCCGAGCTTGCCGTGGAAACCGCCGCGGTTTTGGAGGACGCCGGTACCGACGAATTGGTATTGGCGGTCAAATCTTCAGACGTGAAAAAGACTGTGGAGGCGTACAGGGAATTGGATAAAATGTCCGATTATCCGCTGCACATAGGCTTGACGGAAGCCGGAACGGAAAGTTCCGGATCTGTCAAATCCGCAATCGCGGTGGGTTCGCTCCTGTTGGACGGCATAGGGGACACGGTTCGCATTTCTCTTGCCGGAGATCCGGTAAAGGAAGTGACCTGGGGTATCAAAATCCTGCGCGCCGCCGGAGTCAGAAAGGATTTTGTCGAAGTCATCGCATGTCCCACCTGCGCCAGGACAAGCATCGACGTACATTCCTATGCGGAAAAGTTGGAAGAACTGACCGCAAAATACAATAAGCCGCTGAAAATCGCGGTTATGGGCTGTGCCGTGAACGGTATCGGCGAGAGCCGCGGAGCCGAAATAGGAGTATGCGGCGGGAAAACGCGTTCCCTGCTTTTCAAGGACGGCGAACCGTATAAAGAAGTGGACAATTCCGAAGTGTTATCGGAACTTATGCGACTGACGGAGGAAAAACTTGGACAATAATCCTTTTATGTACTTGATCGACGAGGCGCTGTTCGACAACGAACGGATATTCAAATTCTCCGGAGCTTTGCTTTCCGGCGATACTTTGACCGTGACTTTTTTGGTGCGCTCCGAGGATTATTACAGGCTTACCGACGAATTGCAGGAAAAAGTCGAAAAAACCGTCCGCGAACTCATTCCGGACAGCTTTGATCTTAACATAGTCTACAAAAAAACGTACACCGAGGAAAAATATCTGCTTTCTTTGATAAACGGATATTTTTACGAAAAAAGCAACATCCTGTTTTCCAAGCTCTCCGAAGACAGGATCTCTTTCGACATCAATCCGGGGTTCGTCAAAATCAGGATAGGACTGCCGCCCGACGCTTTCGGCTACGCCGCTTCCAACGGCTTTGAAAAAGGTCTTGCGGAGTACCTGGACGGGTTGATTATGGAAGACGCCGAGGTCGAATTATACAGGGACGGCACCGAAAGCGACGAGCCCGTCGTAAAAGTCCACAGGGCTACCTGCGCGGGAAACGGTATCAGGCTTGTGGACGTAAAAGTAAAGATCCCGATAATAGGGAACGTTTCCAAAAAACCGCGGTATCTGGTCGACGTTCTGAAGCGCGAGGCCGAATCCGTCACCGTGTGCGGCTCTGTCGTTAAACCCGAGATCCTGACCACAAAAGCCGGAAAACCGTTCTTTAAATTTTCCGTCAACGATACGACGGGGACTTTGGAGTGCGTATATTTCACCAGGTTCGAAAAAAGGTTGAAGGATCTGGAAAGTTATTTTTTCGAAGGTCAGAACGTGGCGTTGGAAGGGCGGATCAGTATGAACGAACGTACCGCCAGAATGTCTATGATGGTGAAAAACGCCGTCGTTTGCGACGTCAATTACGATACGATAGACCTCGAGGTAAAACCTGCGCCGACGCCTGAAAATTACATAAAAGTCTTCCCCGAACCTTATTCGGAATTGCAGCAATCGGATATGTTTTCCGATAATGCGGTTTTACCTGATACATTAAAAGGCAGGTTCGTCGTGTTCGATCTGGAAACGACGGGTTTGAACTTCGCCGAGGACAAGATAATAGAGATCGGCGCAGTTTCCATGGTAGACGGAGTCATAAAAGAATCCTTCCAAAGTTTCGTAAATCCCGGGATGCATATTCCGGAATCGGCTTCGAAAATAAACAATATCTACGATTCCGACGTGGAAGGCGCGCCTTCGGCGGAAACTGTTATCAGCGATTTCTATCTGTTCACGCGAAACGCCAAGTTGGTGGGACACAACGCCGAAGGTTTCGACGCGGTTTTCATCAAACGTTTAGGCGATGAAACGGGCTTCCTATTCGACAACGATTTGATAGATACTCTGGTACTGTCCCGCAAGATAGTTCCGGGGTTGAAAAAATACAGGCTTGAAAACCTGTGCGAATATTTCGGGATCAATAACGAAAGAGCGCACCGCGCCTTCGAAGACGCTGCGGCAACGGCGAAAGTGTTTGCGGCTTTGATGAAAAAACAGCAAAACGACAGACGGAAATAACTCTTTCGGAATCGTTTTTATTGAAAATTCGGTGAACGATTGTCCGTTAATATTGACTTTGTAATAAACGCATTATAAAATTTTAAGGGGTAAAAGAAATGCGAAAATTATTGATCGTTCTTTTGATATTGGCTGCAGTGACCTTAGCGGTCACGGGCTGTGTACAGGAACGGGGAACAAAATTTATCATATCTTTTAATTCTAACGGCGGCAGCGAAATCGATTATATCGTATTGAACGCCGGAGATCCTTTAACTCTGCCCGATCCGCCCACCAGGGAAGGTTATGTTTTTTTGG
Source organism: uncultured Clostridia bacterium (assembly GCA_944371785.1). Taxonomy (GTDB): domain Bacteria; phylum Bacillota; class Clostridia; order Christensenellales; family DTU072; genus Stercoripulliclostridium_A. The sequence continues at coordinate 7,249 of CALVXZ010000063.1, forward strand.
GTTGGTTCAACGACATCGAATGTACCAGACCGGTTTTGCTTGACAGGTTCCGCGCAAATTCGAACCTTACTTTGTTTGCGGGCTGGCAGTCGGTAGAAACTTACCCTCATCAAATTATCATTTCCGAGTCCGCAGGCGGTTCCGTGGCTATGGCAACTCCGGAAATCACCGATCAGCGTGCGCCCATGGGCACTGAAATAAAGCTGAAAGTCGTTCCCGACCTAGGTTTCGAATGCGTTTCGTTAAACGTTATCGCGGCTTCCGGTGAAATTCCGGCTAACGGAACCGATAATTTATACGTTTTCACAATGCCTGCCGAAGACGTCACGGTTTACGCCGAATTCGATTACGAAAGAAAAAGCGTTACGGTCAGCGAATCCACCGAAAACGGGACAGTGCTTTTGTCGCAGGACGCAGCGAGATTCGGCGATATAGTATCGGTTTCGTTTATTCCCGATTTCGGGTACCGCTCCGTCGGCGCGAACGTATATTACCTGAAGAACGGAACGCAGGTCGAGATACCGCTTGAGGACGGGGCTTTCGAAATGCCCAACGAGAACGTATCCGTTCAGGGACTGTTTGAAGAAATAGATTATTCGGTAAAGTACGAAGTATCGACGGAAGCTACGGATGGCGGCGAAGTCAAAGTCGGCAAAGATTCCGCCGCGGCCGGGGAATACGTCTATTTTTACGTCGTTCCCGAGGACGGATTTTTGTTGACGGGAGTTTACGTTTCCACGGGAGGAGAAAGCTATATTACTCATGAAGGCTTTTTCGTTATGCCCGAAGACGACGTAACTGTCTCCGCCGTTTTCGTTCCGGACGATTTCGTCAATATAGACAGATACGAATTGGAATTTGCCGACACCGAAGGCGCGGGAACCGTTGAAACGGTGTCCGATAAAACTCATTTTGCCGCCGGCGAAAAAGTCTTATTAAATATCGAACCCGCATCGGGTTACGAAGCCCAGGGTTTGGTCGTAAACGGCACTTATTTCGAAAAGATCGGTAACGAATATTATTTCTTTATGCCGCCCGAAAAAGCGTTTATCAGCGTGGATTTCCGTTTTACGGGCTATCCCATAGAAATTTCCGTTCCGGAGAATGCGGAAGTTTTCTGCGAAGACGAAAGGGGCTGCGCCGGAGATACGGTATTCTTTTCCGCCGAAGCCGACGAAGGATATTTCTTAACCGTTTCGGCTGAATGCGAAAACGGCGAAATAACCGTCGAAACGGTAGGGATTTACGAATACTCTTTCGATATGCCCGATTGCGCGGTGGAGATACGGGTCGATACCCGTCGGGGCGGAGAATATTCCGTCGTTTCCGAAGTTATCGGGGAGGTCGTTT
>CALVXZ010000064.1 GCA_944371785.1 uncultured Clostridia bacterium
CGCAAGCCGTCAATATATGTTTACAATGCGACGGTAATGTGATATACTTATAGGCATGAATCCTATTTACAGCAAATATAAAGAAAGATTTATACAGATCAGCGGCAACAACCGAAGCATATTCGTAAAAGCCATAGTCAAAAAATACAATTTCGATATCGGCGCGATAATGGAAAACCGCGGCGACACCGACGATTTTTTGGACTTTTTATGGCACGGCAGACGTAGTTTCTCGCTTTTAAACGATAAAGTCGTTCAAAAAATGCTGAAACAGGCGGCAAAGACCGATTCCGTCGGCGAAATCGGAGAACGCCTGGGCGGCGAAGAATCGGAGGTGCTGGCGTCCGAAATCACCGTGGACGTAAAAAAGAAAAAACCGGCAAAGACTCTGACTCCGCTGCAAAAAATAGTTACGGGTCAGCTGAACAACCTGCGTTACCTGAAACGCGAAGTCGAGGAAATGGAAAAGGAAACGGGACTTTACGACCTGCATATCGGGTTCCCGTTCGTGATAGGAGAAATTTCCGACGATATTCAACTTCGCGCCCCGTTATTGCTGTTCCCCGCGCATATCAATATAGAAAAAGACGAGGCTACTCTGACTTTGACGCCGGGACAGCCGGTAATGCTGAACAAGGCGTTTATTCTTGCCTACGCCAAGGAACACGATCTGCCGACGGACAAGCTGATCCAGGAATTCGATCCGCTGGCGGACGATACGTTCAAAAACCCCTACGACGTCGTGGATTATCTGAACGCCAACGGCTTCAAAATCCGCACCACCCGCAGGAAAACTCTGCAGGCTTTCGACGCGGGGTATCTCCCTTCCGAACCGGAGCTGAAAAACTTTGCAGTTATCGGCAAATTCCCTTTGGCAAACGCTATCTACAACGATTATCTGGCGCTGGAAAAGGACAATCTGACTACTCCGGCGATAGACGCGCTGCTGTCACCGAAAAAGACCAAACGCGAAATCAAATCGGAAGAGCGCAGAAAAGCCAAGGAAGAAAAGAAAAAACGCCGCGACCGCGAATTGCAGAACCCGACGTTTTATCCGATAAACGCTTTGGACTACGCGCAGGAAAACGCCCTGCAGGAAATTTCCAAACAAGACAACATCGTCATTTACGGTCCGCCCGGAACGGGTAAATCGCAAACGATAGTCAACATAATTTCCGACGCCATGTGCAAAGGAAAACGCGTCCTGGTGGTCAGCCAGAAGCGCGCCGCGCTGGACGTGGTATTTTCGCGTCTTGGAAAACTGAACGCGAAAGCCGTGCTGATCCCCGATCCCGAAAAGGATAAAATGGCGTTTTTCGACAGGCTCAGAACGATGCACGCCGCGGCATACGCTTCCGGATACAGCGAGGAACAGGCGTACTATAAAAAAGTCGAATTCGATATCAGAAAGGAAATAGACACCCTGCAATCGATATCCGACGCGCTGTTCACAAAAACGGAATTCGGGCTGACGTTACAGGAAATGTACGCCGGTTCGTACAACATCGGCAAGGACACAAAGGATTACCAGCTGTACAACAAGCTGATAAAGACGGGAATAGTCGAAAGGAATTATCCCGAATTAAAAGAAGACATACAGCTTATACGCGACAAAAATCTGGCAAGATTTTACCTTGAACGCGCGGAAACGGTTAAAAACAACGAAATGGTCGAACACGTTCTGCCGGAAATAGATATGCATAAGCTGAAACAGGCAAAGGCTTTCATCGAAAAGATACTTTCAAAGCCGATAGTGCCTTTCGACGCAGCGAAATACCCCTATTCCCGGTATCTGACGGCTTTCTACCTGGAAAACGCCGCCACGGAAAGGCGCGACATAAAACGCGTGGCGAAAATGGTTGCCGGGTACGAACACCCCGGCACGCACAGACTGCTTTCGGCGTCGGCGTTCCCCCTGCTGTGGCCGGTATATCCTTTCGTCAGACACTCTTTTTCGCAGCAGACCGAAAGCATTATGATAGATCTGAACGTCGCAAAAAGCGTGTTGGACGAAAAGACGGAAGAATACAAACCGCTTTCGAAAGTCCTGGATAAGGAAGGCTACGCCCTGGCGGTCGGCGGACTGATCAACGGCAATTCGTACTTTTTGAAGAAGCTTTCGGACGCTTTGGACAATTACGTCAAGGTCCGCGATATGAACGCCGCCTTAAGCCAACTGAACGATTCCGTCAGGGAAATTCTGGCGTTCGCGGCATTGAATTCGGACGGGGATCTGGCTTCGATGAAAGAGGTTCTGAACAAAGTTCTGCCGATGCGGATATACCGTGAAATAGTTTCTATGGACGCCGAGGTGGAAACTTTCCTTTCAAAAACGGTCACTTTCGATTCGATGCGCCACCGCATCCTGCAATTAAAAGCCGATCAGCGCGAAATTTCCGCCGCTTTGGCTATGAGCAAATGCAATGAGGAATATTCCGAATACTTCAAGAACGCGCCCGATTCAAAGGACTTTTTGTATGACATACAAAAACAGCGCGGATTGCGGCCGCTAAGGCAGATGTTCGACTTTTTCGGGGAATACCTGATGCGTCTGTTCCCCTGTTGGCTGCTCTCGCCCGAAGTCGTCAGCACGATCCTGCCGCTGAAGCGCGACCTTTTCGACCTCGTGGTTTTCGACGAAGCGTCGCAGATATTCATCGAAAACGCTCTGCCGGCGATGTACCGCGGCACGAAAGTCGTCATAGCCGGCGACTCGAAACAGCTGCGACCCACCGCGGGATTCGTCAAAAAGTATTTCGGAAACGGAGCGCAGGACGCCGGATTCGACCTTTCCACTCAGGCGGCTTTGGAAGTCGAAAGCCTTTTGGACTTGGCGACGGCAAGATACTATCCCGTGCATCTTACCTACCATTACCGCAGTAAATATGCGGAACTTATCGATTTTTCGAACGCGGCTTTCTACGAAAACAAACTGCAAGTCGCTCCGAATACGGAGAAAAATTTCGAAGAACCGCCTATCGTCAGGATAAAAGTCAAAGGCTCCTGGCAGAACCGCCACAACCACGAGGAAGCCGCCGCGGTGGTAAAGCTTCTGAAAAACATTTTCAACCGCCGCGAAGAAAACGAAAGCGTCGGTATCGTCACCTTCAATATGGAGCAGAAGGAATATATCGAGGACCTTCTGGACGCCGAAGCCGACAAATCGCAGATCTTCCGCAGACAGCTTTTCCAGGAAAGGAACCGCGTGGTATACGGCGAAAACATATCGTTATTCGTCAAAAACCTGGAAAACGTCCAGGGCGAAGAACGCGACATAATCATATTCAGCGTCGGTTACGCCAGGAACGATTACGACCGCGTGGTGGCGCAGTTCGGTTCGCTTTCGATGGAAGGCGGCGAAAACAGGTTAAACGTCGCCATTACGCGCGCGAAGAAGAAAGTGTACGTCGTCACAAGTATCGAACCCGAGGAATTGGATAAGAACGAAACGACAAAGAACGCGGGTCCGAAGCTACTGAAGAAATACCTTGCCTACGCGCGCGCCGTATCCAACGGCTCTACCGCGGAGGTAAAAGACATTTTGTCCACGATGCACCGCACGGGCGAAGTCATCGACCCTATCGGCGCATACGAACAGCAGATCAAAGAACAGTTGGAAAAATTGGGTTACGAAGTCGATATCAACCTAGGAAACACCGATTACAAGCTGTCTTTGGGAATATACGATTCCGAATTGGGCAGATACGTCCTGGGAGTCGAATGCGATTACCGCGCCTTCCATTCGTCGCCGAGCGTGTTGGAGCGCGACGTCTACAGATTCAAATTCCTTGAAAGCAAAGGCTGGACTATCGTCCGCGTTTGGTCCAGGGATTGGTGGTTGTCCAGGACAAAGGTACTGAACGACCTCGTCACCGTCATCGAACGCCAAAAAGCGTTGATGCGCGACAGAATATTTATGAACAAATAGGAGATAACAAGAATGCTTCACTTTTTTTACGACGCAGATTCCGAAATGAGCCTTGCCGTTGCCAAAGAATTCGGCATCGACGACCCCAGATATTTTATAAAAATGCCCTATACGATCTCGGGCGAATTGAAATATTGCGACCTTCTGACCCCGGAAGTTTCGGACGCCTTCTTCAAAAAGCTACGCGCCGGAGAAATGCCCTCTACTTCCGCGCTTAACGCCGAAGAGTACAAGGAAATTTTCGAACCGGCTTTCCGCGAGGGCGGCGATATCCTTTACGTTTCGTTTTCATCGAAGATGAGCGCGACTTTCGAACATATGGACCTTGCGGTAAAGGAACTGAAACAGAAATACCCTGCCGTGACTTTCACCAGGATCGATTCGAAAGCCATCAGTATGGGCGCCGGTCTTGCCGTAATAGCGGCGGCAAAAGCCGTCAAAGCCGGTAAATCCGTGGCGGAAATAGTCAAATATATGGACGAATTGATTCCTAGGATCAATATCACCATAGTCGCCGACGATCTGAATTACCTGAAACGCGGCGGCAGACTGACCGCGATAAAGGCTCTGTTCGGCACGATGTTACAGATCAAACCCATCATAAAACTGACCACGGCGGGCACTCTGATCCCCACCACTAACGTCACGGGCAGGAACAAAGCGCTGATGACCATGGTTGCCGAAGTTGCCGACCGCCTCAGCGAAACCGACGATTTGCCTGTTTTCATAATGCAGGGCGACTGCCCGGCGGAAGCCGAACGCGTCCGCGCAAAATTGCAATCGCTGGTACCCGGCGCCGACATACGTGTACAAGACGTAGGACCCGTTATCGGCACTCACTGCGGACCCGGCACGATAGGTATATGCTTTATAGACGGACAACGCCCCGAACCCGTAAAAGAATAACCGCCCCTGTCGCGGCGATCCTTTCCGTAATTATCGCCGTAACGGTTGCGGCGACGTGCGTCGCGTGCAATACGCGCGATCACGTTTTGACGGGAACGGCGTTCGGATCCTATTATTCCATTGAATATACCGGCGAAGACCGCGACGAACAATTAAAAACTCTTATTTCCGAACTTAACGACGATTTCGACGTTACCGGAAGCGGCGACATAGCGACAATCAACGCCGCTTCCGCAAATACGCCCGTCACCGTAAGCGACCTCACGTTTAAAGCGCTGTCGTTGGCTTTCGGTATCGCCGCGGATTCCGATTCGGCGTTCGATCCGACAGTTTATCCTCTGACCGAACTTTGGGGGTTTGCGCCCGAAGATTACACGGGAACGGCGACTTCCGTTCCGTCGGACGAACAGATATCCCTTACTCTGGAATCAGTCGGTACGGATCTGTTCGTTTTGAACGAAGCCGACAAAACCGTAACCAAATTAAAAGACGGCGCTGAATTGGACGTCGGCGGGATCGGGAAAGGCTTTGCCGCCGACACGGTAAAAGAAGTGTTGGGTGATGACGCAACCGCCATAGATTTCGGCGCGACGCTGTATCTCACCGACGAAGCCAAGGTATACATACAGAACCCGAGATCAAACGATTTTGTAGCTTCAGCTACCGTTTCCGATTTATCCGTTGCCACCAGCGGCGATTACCAACGCTATTATTTCTTTGACGGAGTCAGGTATCACCACGTCATCGGAAGGGACGGATACCCTGCCGGCATTTTCGACGGCGATCCCGTCGTTTCCGCGACGATAACTTCGCCGTCGGCTGCGGTGTCGGACGCATTGTCCACCGCGGCGATGGTCCTGGGTAATACCGATACTTTAAAAGCCCTGTTGGATAAATACGACGCCGCGGCGGTGCTGATAACCGAATCGGGGCGTTACGTCGTCGGCGATTCGCCGTTTGTATTCGAATAAAATGCGCTTCGCTTCCCATACCGAAAAAAACATAACGCATTACAAAAAAGCCCCGTTTTTGGGGGTGTGGGATTTTGTGCTGCTGCTTGCTTTGATTTTTGCGGCTACGGTTGCGTTGAAATATTACATAGAACCCGAAACCGGAAGCGTCTGCACGGTTTACGTCGACGGCGAAAAGGTGATCGAAACCGATCTTCTGACGGATTCCGTCACGGCGATACCGGGTACTCACGCCGTTTTAACGATAAAAGACGGCGCGGCGGCGATTACCGAAAATGATTGTCCCAACAAAATCTGTATGAAAACGGGGTTTGTCGGCAGAGCCGGCGGCACTATCGTCTGCGCCCCGAACAAAATAGTAGTAAAGATTTCGGGCGGAGGCTATTTCGTTACGGGGGTGCATAAATGAAGATCTCCGCAAAAAAGATCGCCGTCACCGCCCTGCTATGCGCGCTTTCGATGATGCTGGGAGTAGTGGAGAGCCTGTTGCCGCCCGTGATCCCGGCTCTGCCGTTTGTCAGAATAGGATTGGGAAACGCCGTGATAGGTTTGGCGGTGATTATCCTGGGCGCGCCGTACGCGATAACGATATCCGTGATAAAAAGCGTGGCGGTGCCTTTGATAGTCGGGAATCCGATAATGGCGATATATTCGCTGGCAGGCGGAGTCTCTTCGGCGGTCCTGACCGCTATACTTATCGATATCAGAAAAATCTCTCTGCCGGTAACGGGCATTTTGTCGGCTACGCTACACAACCTGATGCAGCTTACCGTCGCGGCATTGATGACTTCCACTGCGGAAGTGTTTTCTCTTTCCGTGCCGCTGTTCCTGTTCGGCGCGATAGCCGGATTCGGCACGGGCACCGTGCAATACCTTCTGATAAAAGCGCTGCCCGAAAAGGCTCTTAGGCTCTGAGCTGATAAAAAACGGAGAAATGGATCGGATTTAAATTGTTCAGCCCGGTTTTCTCAGCAAAATCGCCAAAGTTTCCACGTTTGCGGTTTTCGGAAACATATCGAACGGGCGTATGGGAGAAACGGCTTCGAACGCAGTCAGCGCGGCAATGTCGCGCGCCAGCGACGCGGGATTGCAGGAAAGATAAGCCGTGACGAAATCCCTTTCGCCCGCCAACGCATTCAACGCGGCGACGACTTCGGGGGAAATTCCTTTTCTGGGCGGATCGAGGTACACCGTCAGCCTGCGCGGATCGTCTTTGAAGCGCGCTATCAGCCGCGGCAGAGCCTTTGCCGCGTCCTCCGTTACGCATTCCGCGGTCAGCCCGTTTTCCGAATACAATCTCTTTGAATCGGCGGTGGCTTCGGGGATTATCTCCACGTTAATAACTTCTGCGCCGGCACGCGCGAAAGGTATTCCCGTCAGACCTATTCCCGCATAGAGATCGATAAAGACCATATCTTTCCCTGGCGACAATATTTGCGCCAAGGCGGAATAAACTTTCTTTCTGACGTTGTCGTTTACCTGGAAAAACGAATACGGATGCAAAGGGAATCGGATCCCGTCGACAACAGGTTCCTCCGCACGCTTTAAAAAGATGTATTTGTCGCCGAAAATTTTCGAACCTGGCGAAGTGTTCACCGATATTCCGAAGCTGAGATTCGCATACTTTGCCGAAAGCCGTTTTTCCAATTCCTGTATGCCGGGGACGCGTTCCGTAGCGGCGACCAAAGTGATCTGAATAACGCCGCACGATTCCCTGACCGCAAGGTGCCTTAAAATGCCGCGCCGGGTTTCGTATGAATACGCGGTAAGTTTGAATTCGTCCGCCCAAGCCGTTACCAAGGCGATTATATCCGTCAGCCATTCGGGGTGCAGAATACAACTGCGCACGGGTTTTACCGTCCGTGAGCGTTCCTTGTAAAACCCCAAAACTATCTTTCCGTCCTTTTCGGCAAATACGGGTTGAGCTTTGTTTCGGTAACCGAACTCCGCGTCCGAGGGTACTATATCGGCAATTTCCGCGGTAACGCCTGCTTTTTGCAACGTGCGTTCCAACGCCGTTTTCTTGTATCTGAGTTCGGCGGCGTAATTCAGGTGCATATAGTCGCAGCCTCCGCACACGCCGAAATACGGACAAGGCGGTTTCACTCTGTACGGCGAAGGCTCAGTTACGCTTTCCAATCTCGCAAAGGCTATGTTCTTCCGCGAATTTACCGTGACGATTCTTGCGCGGACTTTTTCGCCGGGCGCGGCAAACGGCACAAAGACGGTATAGCCTTCGTAATGGGCGATACCTTCCCCTTCGCACCCGACGTCTTCTATTTTTAATTCTACCGGTTGATAGGGCTGCAAACTATTCTTCTCCCGATTCGTCGATTATTACCCAGCCCTTTTCCTCCAAATCGTTTCTGACTTTTTCGT
>CALVXZ010000065.1 GCA_944371785.1 uncultured Clostridia bacterium
AGGGTGCGCATGCAGTTTTACCTTGTGGACGGAATAGGCACAACGGTGATGCCTATTCTAAATTCACTGTTGCAGAATGTCGAGTTGCCGGATTTCGACGTGCAGGGTGTTTTGGTGGATCAATACGCTTCCGAACTTTTCCCCGGATTCACGCTGAAGGATTGGCCTGCGTCGCTGGATATGCTGAAAGCCGCTTTGGGATTGGAAATAGTAGGTATCGATTGGGAACAGAGCGCGCTTGAAGACTTTTTGGCGGAGCTGGGCGAAACGGGAATGCTGCCCGACGCTCTGCCCGAAGACCTGGTGCTGAACGATCCGTTCGGAATTGTTTACGAGGGCACTTATTATATCGAAAAACTGCATAGCGACGTGACGAACACCGATTATACCGCGATATACACCGGACACGCCGAAAAGGGCGGTCAGCCTTATATAGTCGGCACGCTGACGGAAAACGACGACGGCACGATGAACGTAAAGACCAGGATAGAATTTCTGCAATTCGTTATCGCCGGTTCCACGGCGAAGCCGGAATAAACCGCACATAAAAAACGGATAACGCCGAAAACCGACCTCGGAACCGTATCCGGGGTCGGAGTTTAATCGGAGTTTAAAAAGACACCCGACGGAAAGCCGTTCAGAAACGATCCGATGAAAAATTTTGAACTGTTTATTTGCCCGAAGTGCGGCAAGAATCTATATGCGAAAGCGCTTTCGTTGTATTGCGATTCGGGGCACTGTTACGATATCGCCCGCGCCGGATACGTCAATCTGGTGCTTGGCAGTAAGCGCACCCCCTCCGGCGACGGCGACGCCGCTATCGCCGCAAGACGGAAGGTCATGGCGGCGGGATACTACGACAGGCTGTATGCGTTTTTCGAGGAACTGACCCCGGAGGGCGCGTTCCTGGACGTAGGGACCGCGGACGGATCTTTGCCGGGAAGGCTGTCGGAAAAATTCCCCGACACTTCGTTTTACGGGACCGATCTGTCGAAATACGCGATAGAAAAAGCCGCAAAAACGTATAAAAACGTGTGCTTTGCGGTGGCTAACAATGCGAAACTGCCTTTTGCTGACGCTTCTTTCGATACGGTGTCCGCCGTGTTCACCACCGTTTTTCCTTCGGAATTCGCCAGAGTGTTGAAACCGGGCGGTAAGTTCGTCAGAGTAACTCCGGGAAAAGATCACCTGATCGAAATAAGACGCGCGCTATACGACGAAGTGCGTGAAAACGCTTACGACGACAGTCTGCCCGAAGGATTTGAAAGGCTTTGTTCGGCGGAACTGAAAGACAGCTTCCGCGTCGGCAGGGAGCTGATGCCCGAACTGATCCGAATGACTCCATACGGAGTGAAAAGCGACCGGGAGCGGCTGAAAGCCGTTTCGGAGGGCGAATGCGAAGTCAGTTTGGATTTCAGGGCGGATACATATATAAAAGAAGGTTAAAATGTCATATTACGATAAAGTTTACGAGATAGTAAAACGTATCCCCCGCGGCAAGGTGGCGACTTACGGACAGATCGCCGCGATCACGGGTTCGCCGAGGGCGTCCAGGGCAGTCGGTTACGCTCTGCATCTCAACCCGTCTCCGGGGATGATTCCCTGCCACCGTGTAGTAAACCGCGACGGCAGACCGGCACCGGCGTTCGCTTTCGGCGGAGAACAGGTGCAAAGGCGGCTGCTGGCGGAAGAAGGCGTCGAATTCGACGCAGACGGCAACGTCGATCTGGACAGATTTTTGGCGCGGGATCTGAAATGACGAAGTTTCCTGACAAGATATCCCGGTTCGGGAACGAAATACTTTTACGCCCCGGCAGAAGCAATATGCGCCGCGGCAAGATCATCCTCAGGCTTAACGGGAACGGGTTCGCGCTCAGCTACGGAAAGGGCGTGGATATGAACGCCGTCGAAAAATTCCTGGAATCCGAAAAGGTGGTTTCGCTTTTAAAAAAAGCCGGCGCGGCAAACGACGGGATCATGCGCGGCGGCAAATCGGTAAGGTTTTTAGGCGGGACATACCCTTACAGGGTTTCCGAGGCGGTGAAGGAATGCCGCTTTGCGGACGGAGTTTTGCTGATTCCTCCGCGCGAAGGTCACCCCGACGGGGAAAGCGGCGGAGAACTGCCTGACGAATATGCTGACGAAGTCAGAAAACTTATCGTTAAAAATCTGAAAAAGGTGATCGCCGAAAGGCTGCCCGTTCTGATAGAAAAAACGGGACTCAAACCCGAAAAAGTAAAGATAACTTCGGCTTCGGGATATTGGGGGAATATGCATACGAAGACGCATGTTATGCGCATATCCGCCAAATTGGCGGAAAAATCTTCGGATTGCATCGATTATGTGCTTCTGCACGAACTGATACATATCCGCGTTCCAAATCACGGAGCCGCTTTTCACGCCGAAATGGCGCGCTATATGCCCGATTACCGTCAAAGAAAGCTTCAGTTAAAAAAATAAATTTTTTTCGTATCGTTTGCAAAACTTCGCGCGCAATAGTATAATCTTATGCCGAAGGTGACATATGAAAATAATTGATTTCCACACGCATATTTTCCCGGACGCCCTTGCCGGCAGAGCAATGGAAGCTCTGAAAAAGAACGCCAAAGGCGAATATATGCCCGTTCACGATTTTACTTTGAAAGGCTTGATCGCCGCAATGGACGGTTTCGGCATAGACGTTTCCGTAGTGATGCCCGTCGCCACCAAACCCGGGCACAGCATTAAAAACCTGGAATGGGGCAGAGAGATCGCTTCCGACAGAATAGTTCCGTTCGCCGGGCTTTTCCCGGACGAAAATTGGAAAGCCAACGTGGACGCCGCGGTTTCAATGGGATACAAGGGGATCAAGCTGCATCCCGAATACCAAAACTTTATCGTCGACGACCCCGAAATGATAAAAAAATACGACTATGCTCTGAATAAGGGGTTGATCATTCTGTTCCACGCGGGCTACGATCCGATAGGAAAGGAACCGTTCAAATCGAATCCGAAGATGTTCAAACGCGTCCTCAGGGAATTAAGAGGCGGCACGATCGTCGCGGCGCACCTCGGCGGTCAGCAACAATGGGCGGAAGTAGAGGACGAATTGGCAGGCGAGGACATTTACCTGGATACTTCGATGGGTACGGAATATTACGGGAAAGACCGTTTTAAAAGCATTCTTGCCGCGCACGGCGACGATAAGATACTCTTTGCGACGGATTCTCCGTGGAGCGACGCCGGCGTCGAAATAGCCGATCTGAAAGCGTGGGATATTCCGCAGGAGTCTTTGGAAAAGATTTTCCATTCCAACGCGGAAAAGCTGCTGAATATACGATAGCGCGGCGGAAAAAATATCCGCAACCGGAAACAGCCCCTTCACAGGGCTGTTTTTTGATATCGTTCGCGCAGAGGTTTTTTGGATCGGTCGGTCATTCTCCGCCGCGGCCGGATCACAGCGCGGTCATATCTATGCGAACCGACAGTATATAAGGGTAGTCGGCGGATTTGTCGAACTTACCGTAAGACACCGCCACGGCGGTGCCGTCGACGATCTGCAGACCCGAATATCCGCAATCGGACAAGCCGTCGTTTGTCTTGCCGAGTATCAGAAGTTTATCTCCGAAAGGCTCCGATCGGGTTTTTTCGGGGTCGGAAGCGTAATCCAGAAGCTGTGACGGGGAGCCGCACCACGCCACCCAATATCCGCCCGTTTCGGTGCGGCGGCTTAAGGCGTTCGGTCTGATCCCGGGCAGGTATAATCTGAAAGAGATCAGCATTTTACCGGAAACGGGGTCGTATTCCGCCTTGTGTCTGTCGCCGGTAAGGCAGTAGGGAAGCTCTTTCAAATCGCTCCAGGTCTGTCCTTCGTCATGGGAAACGGAAATCAGCGAATTCATCGAGCGCGAGTTGCTGCGCCCCAAAAGTATCAATTCGCCGCCGGGCGCGCGGTAGATCTCGATTTCGCAAAGGTTTGCGGCGTATTCGGTTTCGCGCTGTGCGGAGAGGAATTTTTTCGGGGCGGACCATTCGGGAGAACCGTTTTCGTCGAACGTCAGGAAGGAAACGTAATTGTAAAAATCATAATCGTGGAACGTGCCCATCCACTTGTCTATATAATCGCCGTTTTCGTCGCGGAGCCTTGTCAGCGAACTCATCGCGACTATGACGTCGTAGGGCAGCACCTTGCCGTTTTCGTCGAAGTTCGGCAATTCGTCCTCCGGGTATAGATCGTATATCGGGTCGCCGCGGTCGGGCATTGAATTTGCCCAGGCTATCCCGTATTCGTTTTGAAATTCGGTAAAGGTTATGCCGTCGTCGGACAACGAAAAATTAAATCCGTTTGCGTAGTATTCGTCGTCGTCTTCCCAAGAAGGACACCCCGAAACCAACAGCACTTTTTCGGTGCCGTCGGTAAAATCCAATTTATACAAAGTAGGGGTTTCCTGAGAATATCTGAAACTTTCGGGAATCGCGGATTCGTCGATGCTTTCCCAGGTTCTGCCAAGATCGGAGGAAGTTTTCACGGCGATTTGACCTTTGCCGTGTCCCAACGGGTAGGCTACGATCATTTTACCGTTAAAGTAAACCGAATCGGGATGCCCCAGATATTGATCGGATTCGCGGTCTACCGTGACGTAATTTTCGGCGGGCGGATAATAAGTCGGCATACCCGTCAGCTCCACTGCGTCCACGCGCGTTCCGAAATAAATGCCCAGCAGGATCACGCCGGTGACTACGGCTATGACCGAAACGGCGACAGCCGCTATTACGATTTTCTTTTTTTTCGTCGTTTTCAAAAACCGTTACCGTCCGAATGTATTCTGAAGTAATTATACCACCGTATGTTGATTTTGAAAAGCGGTAAAGAACTTTGACGGCGGCGGTCATATCGTATGCGGAAAAATTATTTTAATAAAATCGGAATTCGTCTTGCAAAAAGCCGAATAATGTAGTAATATATATTACCCCGCATTGACGTGCGCGGAAAAAGTACAGGACGGCAGGCAGAGAAATGGGCGCATACGCAATCGTACTTTTTTTATTAGTACTCGCATATTCGTTTTATATGGGTATCAACGACGGCTCCAACGCCATCGCCACCACAGTCGTCACGCGCGCCGTCCAACCGCGCACCGCAATCTTTTTGGCGGCGTTCATCAACTTCGTAGTGCCCATATTGGTTTTCGTACTCGGTATGCTGTCCGTTGCCGACAATATCAGCGGTAAACTTATCGACAACTCGTTTTTTGCCGGTATCGACGAAAAAAAGGCGTTTTCGTTCGTGTTCGGAGGACTTGTCGGGGCTATTATCTGGGGCTGCATAACTTTTTGGCTTAAGATCCCGAACAGCACTTCGCATACTCTCCTGGGCGGCATCATCGGCGCCGGTATCGCGGCTTTCGGCTTCGGCGCCGTACAATGGACGGGGTACGTTCTGGTAAACGTCGTTCTGATGATAGTGCTTGCGCCCGTAGTGGGTTTGCTTTTGGGCTTCGTGCTGATGAAGATCATCCGTTCGCTGGCGAAAAGTATGAACCGCGGACTGAACAGGATAATGCTTTTGCTGCAAAGGATCAATCTGGTCATATTAGCCAGCGCTTTCAGCAGTAACAACGCTCAGAAATCCGTGGGTATCTTCTTTTTGGTGGGCGCGGTCGGTCTGACGGCGTTCAGCTCCGAAAACGTTCCGATATGGATCCCGATTTGCATAGCCGCCGCGCTGACGATGGGATTGCTGCTGGGCGGATACAGGGTCATCAACACCGTGGGACGCAAGATTTATAAATTGGAGCCCGTCCATTCCGTAGTCGCCCAATTCACGACCAGCGTGGTAATGCTGACGGCGACTTCGCTGGGCATATCTTTAAGCACGGGACAGATAATGTCTTCTTCGATAATGGGCGTAGGCGCGGCGGAGCGCCTGAACGGCGTTCATTGGAACACCGCGATCCGCATACTGATCAGCTGGATGGTGACTCTGCCGTGTTCGGCGTGTATGGGAGCTTTGCTGTATCTGCTGGTCGGCAAAGCCATATTGGGAATATAGTTTACGGAGGTAATCAGGTCATGAAGTTCTTCGACAGATTCAAAAAGCACAAGGAGCCCGATTTTTTCGAATTGCTGACAAAGCAGGCGGAATTTATCAATAAGGGCGTCAGACTTCTCAGCGAATACTGCGTCACGCACGACGAAGCCATCGCCGACGCCGTCGTGAAGGCGGAGGACGAAGGCGATATGGTGCGCCGCGTGCTTGTGGACGATATGAACAGGACGTTCATCACTCCGTTCGACAGGGAGGACCTTTTCAAACTGTCCGCAAAACTTGACGAAGTATTGGACTATGCCAAAACCTCCGTCGACGAGATACGCCTTTTCAAAGTCACTCCCAACGAGGATATGACCGAGATCACCGCCGCACTCAGCGAGATGAGCGAACACATAATCCTGGCGGTTTCGAACATAAAACGTCACGAAGCGATAGCACGCGACGAGGCGATATACGTCAAACGTATGGAAAACAAGGTGGGCGATCTGACCGTACAGGCGCTGGAGAAGCTGTTCGACACGGCGGATTTCAGGTCGATATTCAAATACCGCGAAATTTACAGGCATATGAACCAGACCGCCGATATAGCCGACGAAGCCATGGACTGCCTGCTGAAGATCCTGGTCAAAATGTCTTAAACTGAAATGTCGTACGATTTTTTTGCTTATCTGAACAGGATGAAATACATCGAGCGCTGGTCGCTGATGCATTCCACCGTCAAAGAAAACGTAATGGAACATTCCGCCGGCGTGGCGATGATAGCGCACGCGCTGGGGGTCATAAACAACGTCGTGTTTTCGGGCGGAGTCAGTCCGGACAGGTGCGCCGCGATAGCCGTTTTCCACGAAGCCTCCGAAGTGAT
The DNA here is from genome assembly GCA_944371785.1 of uncultured Clostridia bacterium. GTDB lineage: Bacteria > Bacillota > Clostridia > Christensenellales > DTU072 > Stercoripulliclostridium_A. The sequence goes on from CALVXZ010000065.1 coordinate 6,894, forward strand.
AACGGGGGATCTGCCTACGCCGATAAAATATTACAACGAAGATATTCGCAGCGCATATAAAAATATCGAAGAAATCGCCGAAAAGCAGCTGCTTGCCACTCTTCCCGAAACGTTCAGGGAAAGCTACGGACCTCTGGTACTGCCCGGGAAAGGGGCTGAATACGTTCTGGTGAAAGCCGCAGACAAGATAGCCGCTTACCTGAAATGCGTCGAAGAACTGAAATACGGCAACAAGGAATTTCTGAAAGCCAAAAACGCCACGCTGAAAGCCATACGCGATATGGAACTTCCGGAAGTCGACTATTTTTTCGATAATTTCGTCAAAGGCTACGAAAAAACCTTGGACGAAATGGAATAGCTTTTCGCTCCCCGTCCTTTGCGGACGGGGTTTTTTATTCGTGGGGAAGAAAAATTTGAGCTTTATTTTTCGAATATTACGCTTTTACTATTGAATACTGCTTTTCGTCGTGTTAAAATTTATATTGTCAATGTCGGGAGGAACGAGCATGGCTTTTTTAAAGCGTAAGATCAAGGAATTTTTTGCGTATAAGGAAGGCAGGGAAGTCCAGAACAAAGAACTTTTGGATTATGCGATAGGCGTTGCAGGTCAGAACCAGGCGTACAATATCGTTTCCAATTGGTTAATGTACTTTTGCACCGATCTTATCGGCATAGACGCGTTGCTTATCGGTACAGTATTGGGAGTAATGCGGA
>CALVXZ010000066.1 GCA_944371785.1 uncultured Clostridia bacterium
GTCGATCACCGTGTATTCGTAGACGTAATTGTCGCCGGAGGAAGAAGCTTCGGAAGCTTCCACCCAATTGCCGTTTACCATAAAGCCCAACAGATCGGCTCCGGCGCCGTCCCCCGAAGTGGGCGTCGCGGTAAACGTTATCGTTTCCCCTGCATCGACGGGGTCGCCGGTTTGCAAGACCCCGCCGTCGCTGCGTTCGGCGGTCAACTTGCCGTCGCCGGACACGCCGAACACCAACGTATTATTTTGTACCTTGCGTATGTTTAAATAAATACTGATGTCGGAACCTATGCTGTAAACGGTCAGCGATCTGTCGTTGACGGTCGCGCCGTAGGACAGATCGTACCAACCCTGCGCGTTTTGGCTGCTGCCGGCGGTATAAGTGTAACTGCCGCCGGAAGCGTTCATTACTATGACGTCGGATAACTCCAGCAGATAATCGGAAGTCAGCTTGACTTCGACGGTCACGCTGCCGTTCAGGAACGCGACGTATTCGAGTTCCAGCATTCCGCCGCCTGTGCCGCCCGCCACGGAACTGCCGTTAAGTACGGAAACCGTAACGTATTGTTGCTCTACCGCGAAAATTTCGACCCGGTATTCTATCGGCGCCGTTTCGACTACGACTTCGTAATCGTTGTCTACGGCATTGAACGTCATTGTGTGCGAAGAAACCCTGAATCCGATGACCTCGCTGACGGAATCGCCCTGACCGTTCGCATACGAAACGCTCCTGGATATGGACGTAAGCTCGTACCCGGCTTCCAAAGTATATATGCGGAATTGGACGGTGCTACCCTTTACGACGTCGCCGAAGGTGTAGCTGCCGGCGTACGGATCGATCGAGACCGGAGTGCCGTTATAATCTATGCCGACTCCGCCCGGGACAATAAAGGTTATCGTGTGCAGAGCGTCCTCCATTATGTACACTATCTCGGTATCGGAATCGATCTCGTTCGTGGTGTACGACAGCGCCGAAGTCGTAACCGTGGGCGTCAATGCGGTCTCGCCGTTCACCATGATTTCGGAAACGTAATAAGTGTTCGGAGCGGTCACGCTGACGGAAGCTACCTCGCCGTATCCTACGGTGAATCTGCCGCCCGGAGTCAAAGTCGCTTCGACGGAATTATTGTTTTCGTCCACCACCGAAAGATTGACGTAATAATACATATCTTCGGCGGTCACGGAAATTATTGTGTTCTGCGTTATTCCTGCGACCGTAAATGTGATCTCCGTGATACGGTAATCGTTTTCGACGGACAAATCGGCAACCTGCGTCGCTTCGTCGAAAGCCGCGTTGTTCGCCGCCGGCATATAATTGACTTCGTATTCGTCTATCCTGCAATAAGCGGTTATGCCCTGTTCGTCCCTGTTGTAAACGTCCATAAACGTGCCGTTTACCCTGATCGCGGAAAGGTATTTGCCGGGATCGGCGGTCACGGTGAAAGTAACTTCACTGCCCTGCAGATGCTGGGTGCCGGGCGTGACGTCGCCGGCATCCACGGTAAAGCCTTCGTTTTCGCTGCCGGAACCTGCGGAAGTATCCGGGAACTGTATGGAGTAATAGACGTTTTCAAAGACTATCTCGATATCCTTATTCGAAGTCACGGTTTCAAGGATAAGAGTGTATTCGCCTTGCGGCGCGCTGAGAACGTTTACGCTGTCCACGGATACGGAGGATATCCTCTGTTGCAGGCTGGCGGGAGAAATGACCATGGTCACACTGCCGCCGGAAGCCACTTCGAAGGATTGCGAAGCGTTGTCGTCTACGCTGAGTTCTCCCGAAATCACTTCGGAAGCGCCCGTACGGCTGTAGCGGATGATTCCGCCGCCGCCGGATACGGAAACGCCGACCGTATGGTTGACGCTGACGAATTCGACCCGGAGCACAAAGGCTTCGGCAAGCGACAGATATTCGGAGGAGATACTGCCGGCGAAATAACCGTCCTCGCCTATGCCGGGGCCGTCGTATAAAGTCACGGAACTATCCGCGCCGTATTCCAAAACGATATCGCCCAAGGCATATCCCAAAGCCGGTCTGACTTTGAAGGCGAAATCGGCAATCACCGGTACCGACACGGTGCCGAGTATCGGCGTGCCGTCCGCGGCATACAGGTTGCCGCCGTCCGTCGCCGGAGTCACGGACACCGTAGCAGGCGTAAAGCGCGCGCGCAATACCGTGTCGCCGCCGACTCTGTATTTCCTGTCCGCCGCGGTATCGGTCACCGCGCCGTTTGCGTCGAGGACGTACCAACCGACAAACACATATCCCGTTCTTTCGGGAACTACGTCGGGATACACGCCGTAATCGATCCCGTCCACCGTTTGCGGCAAAGCGCTTTCCAGCGAATCGGAATACGCCACTCTCAGCCTTATGCCGTATTCGCCGTTTTCTTCGTAAAATCCGTCCAATCCGCTGAAAGCGGAAATGTTTTTAACGGAATCGTCCAGGACGAAATCGACTTCGTAAAATTCGGTCGTCCAATACGCCGACAGAACGGTATCCATTATGATGAATTCGCTGCCGTCCAAAATATCGGGCGCGCCGCTTTCGGTAAGTTCGTAATACCAGCCCACGAAATTATAGCCGTTTCTGACGGGAAACGCTTCCGCCGATTGCGCCGCGTCGAACAACGTGCCGACGGAAGTGCCGTAATTCAGATTGGCGGTATAGATGTTGCCGGTCGCGCCCGTGCTGACGAAATTGACTATGCTGGTAGAATACGCAAAGTCGGCGTGGATATTGATATCGAATGTTCCCGCGACCGCGTTTTCGGGAATAAAGAAAGACAAGGTATATTCGTTCCTGCCTTCGGTGCCCGTCTGCCCCGCGGTGAAAGTCACGGGAATACTTTCGTACATCGAAACGGAAACGCTGTATCCCGTTCCGCTGATGACTTCTTTCGGGATCGATATGACGTTGCCGTTCATATCGGTTATGTTCCAACCGAGGAATATCCTTTCGGTATTCGGATTAAGCCTGAGTACCGTCTGTTCTCCGATCGGATAATAGGCTTCTATGTCCTGTATGGAACCCAATTCTCCGTCGCCGTCCCTGGTCGCAGTGAAATTCAGATCGATGGCGTTCTTTACCATGATCGGATGAATTTCCATATCCTGAGTGATGCGTTCGTAGCTGGCGTCCCAACCTTCGAATTTATATCCGTATAAACGCATTTCGCCTTCGTCCGGGTCGGGTATGTCGGTGGCGTTCATACCGTATTGCACTTCCTCTTCCCTTGCGGTGGTGCCGTCGGGATAGAAGAATACGACGGTAAACGTCTGTTTTGCGAATACCGCCTGCAGCGTAGTCGTTTTGCTGATGCTTCTGTCGCGGCGTTCAGCCTCCGGATATCCGTCGCTCCAACGTACGAATTCGTATCCCGCGCCGGGTACGGCGCGCACCGTGGTGGCATCCTGACCGGCTATTACCTGCTGTTCCAGATCGCCGTCTATGGTTCCGCCTTCGCCGGCTATGTAAGTTACGGAAAGCATGGTGGGTATGACGTTGAAACTGACGTTTTGTTTAAACCCGCCGAAATTCAAGACGACGTCGGACGAAACGTTTGAGGAAGAAAGGTCCAGCCCTTCGATCACCATTTCCGACAAAGCCACCTGTTCCGTGGACCCGTCGGAATATTGCACCGTCGCGAAAACGTTTTCCAAATTTGCGTTAACGCTGATCTGTCCGTTGTTCCCCAAAACTATCGCCGTAACGACGGGGCGCGTATACCCGCCGTCGGTGACAAACTCCGATCCTTCCAATCCGTCGACCATAGTCGGCAAAACTGCGACGGCGACTCCTGCCGCGACTATCGCCGCAACGACCACGACTATTGCCGTAATTCCGAATATGCTCCGTTTGGAGAAGTTTTTACCGGGGATCCTGTAACGCGCCATAAGTTATCTCCTTAAATGCACGTGCGCGACGCGCACCGTGCGATACGTACTTTAATTATAAATAATAAAAGAAACGTCCGCAACAGTATCACCTTAATTTTGCTATACTTTTACCGCCCGGAAAGCTTCGGAAAAGGGCTGAAATCCGCCCTCGGCAAAGGTAAAAAGGTGCGTAAAACGCAAAAAAAACCGGGAAACGCCGCTTTCCGCCGCGCCTCCCGGCATCGTACCCGTGTATGATCCGCGCAGACCTCGACGATTGCGCGCCTGCGCGCGCCGGATCAGTCGCCGCCCTTTTTGAATTTGTTGGCTTGCCTCGCCCTTCCGAAGCATATCGCTCCGTCGGGCACGTCGTCGGTAACGGTACTGCCTCCGGCTATGAAAGCCCCGTCGCCTATCTTCAGCGGCGCGATCAGGTTGGCGTTGCACCCGATAAAAGCGTTTTTGCCGACTTCGGTGCGGTGTTTCGCCTTGCCGTCGTAATTTGCGAACACGGTGCCGCAGCCTATGTTCGTTCCCTCGCCGACTTCGGCGTCGCCGACGTAAGCCAGATGAGCGGCTTTTACTCCGTCTTTCAGCCGCGAGTTTTTGATCTCGACGTAATCGCCGATCCTGCAGCCGTTGCCGATATCCGCCCCTTTTCGCAAAGTCGTGAACGGTCCCACCGTGCAATCCGATCCTATCGCGGCTCCCGTCGCATAGGTATAACTTACCGCGGTCCTAGCCCCGACAGAGGTATCTTCCAACACCGAAAAACTTTTTATCACGGCGTCTTCGCCGATTTCGGTTTTGCCGTACAACCCTACAAACGGATATATCTTAGCCCCCTTTTTCACGATCGTTCCGGGAGAAATATAAGTGTGTTCGGGGTCGATCACAACTCCTCCGCATTCGCGCACGCGCCGTAAAGTTTCTTTCGACGTTTTGTTTGTTTGGGGTTCCGTTATTGTGCTTTCGGAAGCCTTTACTTTTATTTTTGTTTTCAGGTATGTTTCGATATATGCGGAGATTTTTTCGATTTCGGCTTCGGCTGTCTGTCCGTTTCCGGCCTCTACCGTAAGCCGTATAACGGGTTCCGTCCCCGACGGACGGGCTATGATTCTTGCGCCCGAAGCGCGTTCCTCCGCCGCAAGGAAAGCGGCTATCGAAGCCGAACCGCGGAAGATCTTTTTGGCGTTTTCGTCCGCCGGTACAGCCGCGGCGGCAGCGGGAAATTCGAAGTATCCTTCCGCCGCCTCGTCGCCGTATTCGGCAAACGCTTTCGCCACCGCCAACGATGTCAGAATGCCGTCGCCTGTATTTTCGTACTCCTTCATAATTATGTGTCCGGAGCTTTCTCCGCCCAACAGTGCCCCGCATTCGGTCATCGCTTCCGAAACGAATTTATCCCCTACGGGAGTGCGGTACAACGTGATCCCCAGGCTTTTGAACGCCTCTTCCGCGCCGTAATTGGTCATTATCGTGCCTATCACGACGGGGTAACTCAGCTTGTTTTCGCGGATCATGCTCTTTGCGATGACATACATCATTTCGTCGCCCGAAAGGATCCGCGAATTTCTGACGCACATCACCCTGTCGCCGTCGCCGTCGTATGCGAAAGCCAGATCGCTGCCTTCGGCGGCTTTTAACAGATACTCCGGATGAGCGGCGCCCGTTCCGACGTTGATCCTTTCGCCGTCGGCTTCGTTCAGAAGTTTTACTTCGGCGCCGAATGCCGTAAACAGTTTTGCCGCCGCCGCTCCGGCGGCTCCGCAACCGCCGTCCAGCGTCACCTTCATTCCCTTCAGATCCGACGCCGCCGCCGCGCCTATCCCGGCTATGTATTCTTCCGTCAGGTTGTATTCGGGATATTCGCCTAAGGGACGGACAGGCGTTTCGCGGCTTTCGGAAAGTTCGCGTTCTATCAACGCCGAAAGTTCGATTTCCTCCGCCGTGGTTATCTTTGCGCCGTCCGACGAAAACAGCTTCAGTCCGTTGTATTCGGGGGGATTATGCGAAGCCGAAACCATCACTCCCAATCCCGCGCCGCGTTTCCGCGTAAGGTATGCCAGCGCCGGAGTAGGCACCATCCCGGCGTCGGTGACTTCCATTCCTTCCGCTTCGGCTGCAGCCATAAACGTCGCCGTTATTGCTTTGCCGCTCCGTCTGGGATCTCTGCCTATCATTATCGCGGGTTTCCCGTAATAATCGCCTATCGCCCTCACCACGGCGCCGATAAAAGCGGCGGTAAAAATACTTTCGTTGCCTCTTATTCCGTCAGTTCCGAAAAAGTTTTTCAAATTCACCTCCGGAATATTATATTCTTTCGGAGGCGGCTTTGCCCGTACACGCGGCGAAAAACCCGTAAACCGCCGATAAAAAAGCCCATACAAACAAAGTATGAGCTTTTAGTAAGGATCGGTTATGATTTAAGGATTAAGGCTTATAATTTGTTCTCTTTCGCGAGCTTTGCCCTTTTGCCCATTCCGAACAGACCTTTCATGATCTTTCCGAAAGCTTTCAGGCGGTGTTCGGAATTGAACAGCATCACCAACGCGTCGCCCATATCCTCCGACAGTATGCCTCCCGACATATTTATCATGGCGTGTACGGGCGTCTGCATTATGATATTGACCATAACTTCCTTGTTGCCCAAACCAGTATTCGGCATAACTTTCGGCAGTATCCACGCGACGAACCTTCCCAATCCGCTACCGCGGTTTTTCGCATCTTCGAAAGTCGCGCTCCTGTCCAGCTTCGCGCCCGCGGGATTGTTTTCGGGCATGGGCTCCCTGCCCAACAGCTCCGCGAATTCCTCGTCGGAGATCTTATCGGTTTCGCAGGAGTAGTAGTGCGGCAGTCTGACCTTGTCGTCGGGAATGTTTTCGGCGTCGCCGGTCAGCAATATCTTTTCGGAAAGCCTGATGTCCGCGGAGGACGCTCCGACCAGGATCTCGAATTCGCCGGATTCGACTTCGAACGCCTTTGAATTTTCGTTCCAGAACGCGAAAGCGCGTTTGTCCAATTTGACGGTAACGCGTTTCTTTTCGCCCGGTTGCAACGCGATTTTTTCAAAGCCTTTCAGTTCCTTTTCGGGACGGTACGCAGTAGATTCGACGTCCTTTACATACACCTGAACAGCCTCTTTTCCGAAACGCGTTCCGGTGTTTTCAACGTCGAAGGACACTACCAGATCTTCTTTCAAAATATCGGCTTCGGGATTCTCTATCTTCAGATTCGAGTACCCGAAAGTGGTATATGACAGTCCGTACCCGAACGGGAACAGCACCGGTTTACCCGCCTTGTCGAAGTACCTGTAGCCTACGTACAGACCTTCCTTGTAATGGACGGATTTGACTCCGCCGGGGAAATTCGCGCTGGAGGCTACGTCGCCCAGCTCCAACGGGAACGTTTCGGGAAGTTTTGCGGAGGGGTTGACTTCGCCGAACAATATCTTTGCCGCCGCTTCACCAGCGGCTTCGCCGCCCAGGTAAGCTTCCAGGACCGCCGCGACTTTATTCAGCCAGGGCATCTTTACGGGGGCGCCGTTATGCAATACGACTACGGTATTCGGATTTGCCGCGGCGACCGCTTCTATCAATGCGTTGTGGTTTTTAGGCAGATCCAGCGTGCGCCTGTCGAAGCCTTCGGATTCGTAAGCGTCCGTCAAACCGGCGAACACTATAGC
>CALVXZ010000067.1 GCA_944371785.1 uncultured Clostridia bacterium
ACGGCAAAAGCTCTACGGTGACTTCCTGCCTGTCTTTGAACCGTTTTGAAGGCGACGCCGTGGAATGCGGCGGCGTCATCGGCGCCGTCAGCAACGAAAGCGGCGTCGTCACTATAGGAAACGTCAACTCCGACGAGGAGAATCTGTACCTGGAAGACGCCGGCGCCGAATCCGCGATCGGGCTGTTGAATCAGATCCCGTACGCTTTCGGCGGAGCGGCGAGTTACGGCACCATTACCGATAAGGAGAATTTCTGGTATGTCGAAGCAGAGTAAGAAAAACGGACGGAAAAAAATATACGGCGACGCCAAAACGCCTGCATCCGCCGATACCGCTTTGAACGGGGCGGTTCCCGAAAGCGCGGCGGCTCCCGAAGGCACAGCCGAAGCCGAGACCCTCGGTCGCCGTCTGAAACGCTTACTGCGCGATCCGGTGTTTGTGATATTTACCGCCGTCGCGGCGCTGACCGCGTTGTACGATCTGGCTTTCGCTATAGTAGCGGCGGTGTTTTTCGGAAGCGCGTCGGCGGGATTCCTGCCCGGAAATTTTATGCCCCTTGCGATCGCCGCGGTTGCCGTCAATCTGTTTACGTTGGTATTTGCCCTGCTCTACCCGAAGATAAGGCTGCGGTAGCTATCTTGTGGCGTATTCCAATTCCTTTTGCGACAGCTTCGACAGTCTGCGCACTTCGCGCAAATTTAGTTTCAGCCTCTCCGCCACGCCTTCGCCGTAAGCCGGCGCGGTCTTATAGAACAGCGCCGCCGCGCGGTATTGGATCTTTTTTGCCGCCTGTCCCAAAGATGCCGCGATGTTGTCCATCAAACGCCGGCGTTCCCCTTCGTCGAACGCCAGGAACCTGTCGCGCGGCTGTATGAAGTCGGCGTCCTTTATCGGAGGAGCTTCGCGCTTTACGGGCGCCGTCACGCCGGGCGGCACGTTTATCACGCGGCGCGAAAAGCGCACGTCGTCGTAAGAGTTCGGATAATAGTTTATCTTTCCCGTCGGGTTCAGCGCCAACGCGCCGTCGCGCTGGTAATTGAATACCGGCGAATCGGAAGCGTTCACGGGCACCCTGTTGAAATTGACTCCTATCCTGTAACGCTGGGTATCGGCGTAGAACACCATTCTGCCCTGCAGCATCTTATCCGGGCTCGCCGAAGTCCCCGGCACCATATTCCCGGGACAGAAAGCCGCCTGTTCGACTTCGTTGAAAAAGTTTTCGGGGTTTTTGTTCAGGGTCAGCCTGCCTATTTCAATTAAAGGAAAGTCCTCCTCGTACCACGTCTTGGTGGTGTCGAAGGGGTCGAAACGGTATTTTTTCGCTTCTTCCGGGGTCATTATCTGCACTTTCACGCGCCAGGACGGGTATTCGCCGCGGTCTATCGCGTTCCTCAGATCCTCGCCCGCGAAATCGGGATTTTCGCCCGCCAGCCTCTGCGCTTCGTCCACGGGGAGATTCTTTATCCCCTGTTCGGAAATAAAGTGGTATTTGATATAGACGTATTCGCCGCGCGCGTTGTACCACGAAAAAGTGTCCGTGCCGAAACCGTCCATATACCGGAACCCGTAAGGAATGCCCTGATCGGAAAACAACACGGTGACCTGGTTCAACGATTCCGGCGTAAGCGTCAGAAAATCCCATTGGGCGTTCGGGTCGGTCAGGTTGGTGACGGGGTTCTTCTTCTGCGAATGAATGAAGTCGGGGAACTTCATCGGGTCGCGTATGAAGAACACGGGCGTATTGTTCATAACGATGTCGTGAATGCCTTCGTCGGTATAGAATTTGACGGCAAATCCCCTGGGATCGCGTACCGTATCCGCGGATTCTCTGCCGCCGGCTACCGTCGAAAAACGTACCAGCACCCTGACTTTTTTGCCTACTTTGGTAAACAGATCCGCCAAAGTGTATTTGGACATATCCCTGGTCAGAACGAATTCGCCGTGAGCGCCCCAGCCTTTCGCGTGGACCACCCTTTCCGGAATGCGCTCCCTGTTGAAATTGGCAAGCTTGTCGACAAGGACCGTATCCCTTAATAAAATGTTGCCTTCGGCGTCGCTAAGCGAAACCTGATCGCCGTCCACCGGCTCGCCCGGCTTTTTGGTAAAAAGTTTTCCCTCTTTTATCAATTTCCACCTCCATCGGTTTTTCGGCACCATTCTATTCGGATTCGGCTCCGGTTGTGATTTAATATCCGGAATCGCCGTCCGCCGGCGTTTCGTCCGCCCCGTCCGCGGCATAAAAAAACGCATACGTCGGTATGCGTTTTTTACCTGTTATATTCTGCCGGAAGCCGCGTTTACTGCGATCGTAAGCATCAGAAACTTTCGCGGATCTTTGCCTCCAAAGCGTCGGTGACGTCGGGGTTGTTCTTTAAAAACTCGACGGCTTTTTCGCGTCCCTGTCCTATCTTTTCGCCTTCGTAGCTGAACCAGGCGCCCGATTTCAGCACCAGACCCTGTTGCACCGCCATATCCAGGATGACGCCCACGCGCGAAATTCCGGTCCCGAACATAATATCGAATTCCGCCTGTTTGAAGGGAGGCGCCAATTTGTTCTTTACGACTTTTACGCGGGTACGGTTGCCGATGACCCCGGTATTGTCCTTTACCGCGTCGATACGCCTTACGTCCAGGCGGATGCTGGCGTAGAATTTCAGCGCCTTGCCGCCCGTCGTCGTTTCGGGGTTTCCGAACATTACGCCGATCTTTTCGCGGAGTTGGTTGATGAATATGATACAAGTGTTGGTCTTTGCTATCGCGGGATTCAATTTCCTCATCGCCTGCGACATCAGCCTCGCCTGCAATCCTACGACGGAATCGCCCATCTCGCCGTCGATTTCGGCTTTCGGAGTCAGCGCCGCGACCGAGTCCACCACTATCAGATCCAGACTGCCGCTCTTTGCAAGCTCTTCCGCTATCGCCAGCGCCTGTTCGCCGTCGTCTGGCTGAGATACATAAAGGTGCGCCAGATCGACGCCTAGGTTGCCGGCGTAAACGGGGTCCAGAGCGTGTTCGGCGTCTATGAAAGCCACGATCCCGCCCTGCTTTTGAGCTTCCGCCGCTATGTGCAACGCCAGCGTCGTCTTGCCCGAAGATTCGGGTCCGTAAATTTCCACGATCCTGCCCCTGGGCACTCCGCCTATCCCGAGCGCCTGATCCAAAGCCAGACATCCCGTCGGTATGACGTCGACTTTGACCTTGTTTGTTCCGTCCATATTCATAATAGAGCCTTTACCGTAGTTTTTCTCTATCCTCTGAAGCGCTTCTTCCAATGACTTTCTTTTGATATCGTCCATAGTTTCTCCTTTATTTTTACAGCCTGCGCCGTTCGGTTCCTGTTTTCGCGCCGCTTCCGCGGCATAGTTTGATTATTTTATATATTTTGTATTCGGGTATCCGTATTTCAATATTCGGATTCCATATCTACGGGTTCCGCGTTCTTCCTGATGTGTTGTATCACATGGAACATAGCGTAATCTTTGGCTTGTTTTCTGATCTCCTCCCTGTCGCCGTAAAAGCGGTGTTCGAAGACTTCCGTGAAATCGTAATCCGTCACGGCGATATACACCAAGCCCACGGGCTTGTCGTTGGAGCCGCCGCCGGGACCTGCCAGACCCGTAGTGGCTACGGCTATCGATACGTCGTCGGATATCAGTCCCGAAGCCATCTCCACGGCGGTTTCGCCGGACACCGCTCCGCATTCGGCAAGCGTCGAATCCAACACGCCCAGCCTGTCCATTTTCGCCGTTTCCGTATAAGCTACCACTCCGCCGTAAAAGACTTCGGACGCGCCGGGCACGTCCACTATCGCCGACGCCAACATTCCGCCCGTCAGGCTCTCCGCCGTCGCCAGCCTTTTATTGGCTTCGCGGAGTTCCTCGTACAGCGTTTCGGCAAGCGTCGTCCCTATATCGGAGTATACGACGTCGGAAAAAGTATCGTCCAATTCGTCGTCGTCCATCGGCGTTATCCCCCTGAAGGTGACGCCGATATCGGCTCCGCCGTCGCTTTCCACCATATATTCGGAGACGTTGGGATGCCAATTCGTCATTCGTTCTTCGAATTCGGCGACGGGAAGACACATTCTTAGATACTTATCCATAATCTGCTCCTTTTTACTTTTGATCTGCCCCAAGCGCCTTTCCCGTCATATAAAAGCCGCCTCGGGTAATTTTTACGACGTATTTTTCCCCGACTTCGGGAGCGAAGTCCGCGGTGAAATAGATCGGAGGATCGACTTCGGGAGCGCAGAAAGAAGGTCTGCCGACGAAACGTCCGCGCCTCAAATCGATTCCTTCGTAAACCACTTCGAGTTTCTTCCCCTCATAGGCAGCGTGCTTTGCGGCGACTACGGCGGCTTCCGCCTTTTCGACGTCGCGTTGACGCTGTTTCTTTACCTTGTAAGGGATCTGTTCCGCCATTTTAGCGGCGGCGGTGCCCTCTTCGCGCGAATACGCAAAGAATCCGGCATAATCGATATTGCCTTCGGCAATGAAATCTTTCAGCTTTTCGAAATCGGCTTCGGTTTCGCCGGGGAAACCCACGATGAAAGTCGATCTGACCGTGACGCCGGGTATGCGGTTCCCGAGCTTTTTCAAAAGCCCGCGTATCGCCGCGGAATCGGTGCGCCTCCCCATACGTTTCAACACGGGATCGGATATGTGCTGTAACGGAATGTCGATGTATTTCGCCATCTTCGGTTCCGAAGCGATAAAATCTATCAGTTCGTCGGTCACGCTCTCCGGATACGCGTACAGCAGCCTTATGCTTTCGACGTCCGTTGCCGCCAACCCCCTCAGCAACGAGGTCAGGTTGCTGCCGTCTTTCAGATCGGAACCGTATCTCGTGGTGTCCTGCGCCACGACGACGATTTCCTTTACGCCTTCGGCGGCAAGTGCTTCGGCTTCCTTTATCAGCGACGCCTGCGGTTCGGAACGGAAGGCGCCGCGGATACGCGGTATCGTACAATAGGTGCAACGGTTGTTGCAGCCTTCGGCAATCTTCAGATATGCGTAATACGGCGGCGTCGTCAGCACCCTTGCCGACGGATAGAACACCGGTTTCCCGCCCGTATACAAGCGTTCGCCGTTGCCGAGGTTTTTGAATATTTCGGGGAGTTCGGCGTATCGGTTCATTCCCACAAAGGCGTCCGCTTCCGTAAACTCCGCGGCGGTTTCCGCGGCATAGCGTTCCGTAAAACAGCCGGCGACAACGATCTTCGCGCCCTCTTTTTTCTGCGAAGCTACTTCCAGCACGGTATCCACCGCCTCTTTCACGGCGGAGCGGATGAACGCGCAGGTATTGACGACGATAATATCCGCCGCCGTCACGTCGTCGGTGATGCGGTAGCCTGCGTTTTGAACTATGGCTATGGCTTTTTCGGTATCGACGCGGTTTTTATCGCACCCCAAAGATATAAAGCCTACCTTCACGGCGTTATTCATCCTCGCCTCCCGAATGCCTGTCGCCGGCGTTCGGAGCGCCTTCAGCGTCCATTTCCGCGCCGAAAATGTCGTAAAATTCTTCCAGAGTTATCAGTATATCCCTGGGCTTCGCGCCGTCCTGCGGACCCAGGAAACCTCTTTCTTCCATAGCGTCCACCAGCTTCTTGGCTTTCAAGTAACCTACGCCGTGCACCGTCTGGACGCTGGAAACGGAAGCCCTGCCGTCCATAATGAACCGCTTCAGCACCACCCTGAGCAGGTGTTCGAAATCGGCGTCGCGCAGTTCCTGCGGACTGACGGAGCTTTCCTCCGCCGGCGCGGGCGGTTCGTAAGTGATGGTCGACATTATCGATTCGTCGTAGTAGGCTTCGTTGTTGTCCTTTATATACTTTACGATGCCCTGAATTTCGGGAGTTTCCACCAACGCGCCCTGCAGCCTTAAAAGATTGGCCGGGAAGGAATACAGCATATCGCCGTTGCCCAAAAGGTCTTCGGCGCCGCCGTCGTCCATAATTACCCTGGAGTCCGTATTCGATTTGACCGTGAACGCGACTCTGTGCAGAATGTTGGCTTTTATCAGACCCGTTATGACCTTCACCGACGGGCGCTGAGTAGCGATTATCATATGGATACCGCAGGCTCTGGCAAGCTGCGCTATCCTGACCACGCATTCTTCGACGCTGCTCTTGCTGGTCATCATCAGATCCGCCATTTCGTCTATTATCAGCACGATTTTGGGCATCTTGGGTTCGGTTTCCTTGTCGCGGAAATATTCGTTGTATTCGTCGATATCCCTGCAGCCTACCCTTTCGAACACGGAATACCTCCTGTCCATTTCCTCCGTCAGCCATTTCAAAGCGTTGACCGCGTGCTTGGCTTCCTTTACGGGATCTTTCACCAAAAGGTTGGGCAGCCCTTTATAAATACTCATTTCGACGCGCTTGGGGTCTATCATTATCATCCTGACGTCTTCGGGAGAGTATTTGTAAAGGATACTGATGATCACCGAATTCAAAAATACCGATTTGCCCGTTCCGGTCGCGCCAGCCACCAATAAGTGCGGCATCTTCGCAAGGTTGGCGATATACGGCTTTCCGTCGAAAGTTTCGCCCATCGCCACGCGGATGCCTTTGGAATCGGAATTGAATTCCTCGCTGCACAGCAGATACCTCAATCCGACTATGTCGCGTTTGGAGTTCGGGATCTCTATGCCGAACGCGTCCTCGCCCTCTATCGGAGCCAGGATCCTCAGGTTTTTGACCTTCAGCCTCATCTTCAGGTTGTCTTTCAGCGTAGTTACCTTGTTTATCTTGTACCCGTCGCCCAGCTTCAGATAATAAGTAGTGAACGAAGGACCGCGCTTTGCGGTGACGACTTCGGCAGGTACCGAAAATTCGTGCATCGTCGTTTCGATTTTTTCTTTCAGCTCCGCATAATCCGGAGGGAACGTGCCTACGCCGGAATTGCCGTAATCTTTCAAAAGATCGAACGGCGGAGCTTTATACGGCTTCGGTATATAGCGTTTCGGCGCCTCCTCTTTCGGCGGTTCCGCCGCTTTCGGAGCAGCCGCGCCCTTTCCGCCGAACATGCCCGTCTGTTCTCCCTTTACGGTCGGGAAAGCGGGCTTGGTTTCCTTTTTCATCGTTTCCGAATGGTATTCGGGTTTCTTTTCGCGCGCGGTAACGGTCACGGGTTTTACTTCCACGACTTCGCGCGCCGCAGGAGCGGTTTCCTCGGCGTAACCGTACTTTTCGTCGATAGCCGCCGTGACAGATTGCTTTTCGTTCAGGACGTTTGAAAACATTCCTGAATTCCTGAATTCGTCCGGCGATACCGGGGTCAGCAACCAATCCTTACCTGACATTCCTTCAGGCAGTTTGTTCGTCGGAGCCGGTTTCGGGGATACCTTTTCCGCGGTTTCGGGAGCCTTTACCGGCGGAACGTATCTTTCTGCCGTGCCGTATCCGGCGGAGGGCTGTTCGGAGGGCTTTTTGTATACGTCCTCCCTCGCAGGATAACGCTCCGGCGATATAGCCGCTTCGGGCGCTGCGGGCGCCGTATAAGTCGG
>CALVXZ010000068.1 GCA_944371785.1 uncultured Clostridia bacterium
GGACAGGAACTGACTTTTTTCCCGCGAAACGACTTTTTTACCGCCTTTGCGAAAGCCAGATTACGCAAAGGCATTTTCGTTTCACAATAAAAAAGTCCGCGCACGGCAGCGCGGACTTTTTTTCACGACTTAATTTTATTCTGCCGGCATCAAGGCTTCGGCGTCGATCCTTTGTTTATAGAATTTCCACGCGAAAGCCAACGGGATGACCGCCAATATCGAAATTATCGCTCCGACCAGGTATATGTATTCGTTCGGAATGTATTCCATACCCGTTTCGCCTACGATCTGTATACCCGCCGATTCTATTACGGGCGTGGCTATTATCGATCCGAATACCATCGGTATCAGTACGAAGAATACTATTCTGACGCCTTCGAATTGACCTTTGCTGTCCTTCGGATACAGCGCCTTTGCCCAAACAGTAGTCGTCTGCAATATCACCACATACCCCGTTCCCACCAGGAATACTCCGATGATCAAAGGAATGTTCTTTGCCGAAAACGCCGTGGAAGGATCCACCGAAGACGGGTCCACCATAAAGAATATCCACAAAAGCCCGGCTATCGCGACCAAGATCGCCGTCAGACATACCAAAGGCGTTTTCTTTTTGTTTATCATAAATATTGCCGGGATCACCATCAGCATCGCAAGTATCAGACCGACGCCCTGCAACAATCCCATATCGCCTTCATTGAAACCAAGGTAGTGAAGCATATAGTTGCCCATATGCGCAAAGTACACGTTGAATCCGATAAAGAATACCGCCACGGTCACGTTTACCGTGACAAGCTCCTTTTGCGAGAAGAACTTTTTGAAGTTGAATACGGAGGCGAACTGTTTCCAGAAACCGCCCTCCACGTTGGGTTTCAGCGATTCGTCGTCCCTCATAAATATCAGCGCGACGACGCCGAAAGCTATCACCAATCCGCCCATTATCAGGAAAAGGCGCATATAATTTTCTTCGTCGCCGATCAGCGCGCCGCCCAGCAGCGTTCCGACGATGGTGCCGATCACGGGCTGGGTTGCCAGCGCCGCGCCTATCTGACCGCGGTTGCCGTCGCGCATCAGATCGTTCGTCCAGGCGTTGAATCCGGCGTCGTTGCCCATGGACCCGAAAAAGCTCATTACCGCGTCGGCGATAACTACCATGGCGGCGGCAACCGTCAAAGCTTCTTTCGGAATATATTCCGTCAGTCCGAAGCCTATCGTGCATATTCCCCATGCGATATAGCCCCAGGCGATAAATGGTTTACGACTGCCTTTTCTGTCCGCCAAAGTCCCGAAAAAGAAGGTGGCGAAGGTAGTCGCAGTGGCGCTGACCGCTACCATCCAGGAGATTATCGAAGGGTCTTTTGCGATTTTGGCGTAAATAAAAGTATTGAACCACTGGTTTTCGATGTTCCAGCACAGTTGTCCGGCGATCCCCAGCCCCCAAATCAATATCCAGGTCTTCAAACCGATTTTTGCGGCTTTCGTCGTTCTTTCGTTATCCATAGACGCCTCCTTTGCGGTTTGTCGGCAAACTTTATATTAAAGTTTCCGTGGAAAAGTTCTCCTCGATTTAATGATATCGCTACGGCGTTTATCTGTCAATACCCGACCACTTAGAAAGCGTAAAGACTTGACTATATCCCGTGTGTTATTTATAATAAAAACATGATTTTACAGAGGTGCTTATGAAAAAACCGTTTGTCAGTCCGGATAAAGTAAAAGAAATAGCCGCGGTGTACCCTACTCCGTTTCACCTGTACGATAAAAAGGGGATAACCGACAACGCCAAGGAGCTGTTCGACGCTTTTTCGTGGAATAAAGGCTTTAAGGAATATTTCGCGGTAAAGGCGACCCCGAATCCCGCCATAATCAAACTGCTGAAGGGCTTGGGCTGCGGAGTCGATTGTTCCAGCATGACGGAATTGATGATGGCTGAAAAATTGGGCTTTTCCGGCAACGAGATAATGTTTTCTTCTAACGAAACTCCGGCGGCGGAATACGTTTACGCGAAAAAGCTGGGCGCCATAATCAACCTGGACGACATCACGCATATAGAGTTTTTGGAAGCCGCTTGCGGCATTCCCGAACGTATTTGCCTTAGATATAACCCGGGCGGCGATTTCAAAATCAACAACGCCATTATGGGTTCTCCCGGCGACGCCAAATACGGGCTGACTACCGCGCAAATGTTCGAAGCGGTGAAAATTTTGCAGGACAAGGGCGTAAAAAGTTTCGGAATACACGCTTTCCTGGCAAGCAACAACATCGAAAACGAATACTATCCCGTGTTGGCGGGCACTCTGTTCAAACTGATAAAGGAACTGCACGAAGTCACCGGAGCCCGCTTCGATTTCGTAAACCTCAGCGGCGGGATCGGCGTGCCGTACCGCCCCGAACAGAAGAAAACTGATATTTACAAGATTTCCGAAGGAGTCAAAAAACAATACGACGAAATTCTGGCGCCCGTCGGTCTGTCTCCCGCGATATTTACAGAACTCGGCAGGTATATGTTGGCGCCTTACGGCGGTCTGATCACGAAAGTCGTGCACTTTAAACACATCTATAAGGAATACGCCGGCGTAGACGCCTGCGCCGCAAACCTTATGCGCCCGGCGATATACGGAGCCTACCATCACATCACGGTTTTGGGAAAAGAGAACGAACCCTGCGATCACGTATATGACGTCGTGGGCAGTCTGTGCGAAAATTCCGACAAATTCGCCGTGGACAGAGCTTTGCCTAAATTGGATATAGGCGATTACCTGTTTATCCACGAGGCAGGCGCGCACGGGCATTCGATGGGCTACAATTATAACGGAAAATTGAGATCCGCCGAAATAATGCTGAACGAGGACGGTTCGTTCGACCTCATCAGACGCGCCGAAACTCCGAAGGATTATTTCGCCACCCTGGATATCTATCCCGAATTCAGGTAAACTTTCCGATCCCTTCAAATATCGCTTTTTACGATAAAATTTGCCTTTTAGTAAAAAAGGGTTTACTTTTTTGCGCCGGAAGTGTATAATCTGTTTAGATAGTTAAATTGCAAAGCGAGGTGCATTGTGGCGCACGGCGGCGATATCCTTAGAGGGCATACCGAAACGATTATCCTGAGGATACTTTCGGAAGGGGACTCCTACGGATACGAAATATCCAAATCGATAATAGAAGGCGGAGAGGGCGTTATAGACGTCAAGGACGCCACTATATACACCGCCTTCAAAAGAATGGAAGAAGACGGGCTTTTGTCCACCTATTGGGGGGACGGAGTAGGCGGAGCCAGAAGAAGATATTACCGCATCACCGAAAAAGGCAGAAAATTATATACGGAAAAAGCCGAAGAATGGAAAAAGGCAAGTCGTATCCTCGATAAGCTGATTTTAGGAGCGCAGAAATGAATTTTTTGGAAAGATTCAAAACCTATCTGAGATCGCTTTTCAAACTCGTGCCGCCCACAAAAGAAGCCGCGGAGCTTAGGGAAGCAATGTTGGGCGACCTGATGAGCCGCGCCATGGATCTGAAAGAGTCCGGCGGTCTGACCGACGACGAGATTTACGAAAAGTGCATAGAGTCGATAGGCGATTACCAACCGATGTTGAACGAACTGCGTATGAAACCGTTGGAAAGCGTTCGCAGTCCTCTGTTCCAAAGGGGATTGCTGTCCGTTCTGACCATAACCTTGTTCGCCGTCGTTTTGTACCTGGTGCTGGCGGTATCGATAGAAGGTTTCTGGGGCGTCGGGGCGTATACCGTATTCCCGATCGCCGCAGTCGCGATAATCGCCGTGGCGACCGCCAACCCGTTACAGCGCGCTTTCAGATTGAAACGCCCGGTCATTGCCGCGGGAATACTTTCTCTGTATTCCGTGATACTGTGTACGGCGTTGTTTTTCGTGTTGTGGCTCGCCGTCGGGATATCGCCGGGAAAGACGTGGGTGTCGTTTACATACATTCCGTTTTTAATAGCTATTTCGGTAGCCATAGCAACAAAAATTGCCAAAAAAAGTTTATTCGTTCCATTGCTGATCGCTGTGCCCGCGGCGGCGGTACCGATATATCTTACCGCGGCGGTGGCGACAGGACTGTGGCACCCTTTGTGGATAATAATATTGGTGGGGTTATTGGCGGACATTCTGCTGTTGATTTTCAGGATCAACCGAAAGATTGCGTTAAAGGCGAGGGAAGCCGCCGAAAAGGAAGCGCCTTATACGGAAGAAGACGTTTCCGAATGGAAAAAAAGATAATTTACGCGCCGTCCCTTCGGGGGCGGCTTTTTGACGGGCGGCTTTTACCGAGCAATTTTCACTTAATTTACACCCACGCGCGCGATTTTTATGTTAGAATGGAAATGCAGGGCATGGCGAAAGGTTTCCGTTCTGTTCGGTTTTCGGATCTATGCGGACGGAAACGCGCCGAAGCGCACTCAAAAAATGAGGAGCGTCGTTCAGATAAGGACCGAGATATGAAAACGAGAAGACTTTTGCCAATCTTAATATTTATTTCGATATTGTCGTCGCTTGTTTTGTGTTCCTGCGTCGATTTTTCCGCTTACGCAGCGGATACCGAATCCGACGCCCCTTCCGCGACGGGAGAAGTAATTTACATAGACGACGAAGCCGATTTTTTGGAAATGTTCCGCACGGCAAGTCTTTATCCGAATAATCCGAATACTTATATTCTGCGCAACGATATTTATTTGGACAGATACTATTCCGATAACGATCCCGATATATATCTCGACGAATTTTCGGGCACCTTGTTGGGCAGGGGACATGCGATAGTAGGTCTGACGGTGACCCCGTCATACGTTACCTATAACAAACCCGACGGGCAGGGCGGAACGGTGGAAGAGTATGCCTATATATCGGCTTTTATCGGCAAGAACACGGGCACGGTAAAAGATTTAAAATTTGTAGATTTGTATTTATCCGACGGGCAGACGGGATTTACAGACGTCGTTTACGCGCCTATCGGGATCAACGAAGGTACGGTCGAAGACGTAAAAGCGTTGTTTACCGCTGACGGAGTTCCGGAGTCGTCGTCTTTGACGTATAAAAATATCGGCGAAGGGTATTCGAAAGGAGTGTGCGTGCTTGCTGATTTCGTCGAAGCCACCGCCGGTTCGGAAACTTACGAAGTCAACGACGTTTTCACTTTGGCTATGGCGTTTAACGCGGGTGGCAGTATCACTTTGACGGGGGACGTAAACCTTTACAATTCTGAACTTTTCGCGGACAAAGCCGAAAAATTACGGAATATTTCGGACACTTCGGACACTTACGGTTTTTATAACGCTTCGGCATACGGATTGAACGGCATACCCGACAAAAACGCTATTAACAATTTGCCGCCGGCTGCGGAAAGCCTTTCGGAAGAAGGTACGGAGGAAGGTACGGAGAAAGGTACGGAGGAATCTCCTTTCGAAATTTCTTCGATATCCGAACTGCTGTATCTGAAAGGCAATTCTTCCGCAGACACATATTATATGCTGACCGACGATATTTCTCTGACGGGTTACATACAAAGCGGCTCCAACGGCAGTCTGGTGGGGGATTTCAGCGGCGTGTTGGACGGAAACGGCCATGCCGTGACGGGGCTGAAGACTTCTTTCGTAAGCTCCCTTTCGGAGGGTTCCGTAATTAAAAATCTGCGTCTGGATTTCGATTTCGACGGCGTCGGATTGAAAAACGTAAGCGGCAGTCTGATCGGAGTCACCGCAAGCGGAAAAGCCGGTGTCTTCGCTTCGTTTTCCGGAGGTACGGGTACGGCGGAGGCGGTTTCCGGAGGTACGGGTACGGCGGAGGCGGTTTCCGTGCTGAAAGAATCTTCAGACGTCGGTATCGGCACGGCATTTTCCGGCAAACCGAAGTCGCTGTACCGCGTCAGAAGTTTCGCGGACGTGTTTTTCGTGAACGTTTCGGGCAGCTTCAATGCTGATAACTGCTATCAGGACAACGGAAAGTGGGGAACGGAGGAGCTGCCGTCGGGCAAATTTTCCGACGGAAGCGCCGCGGATACGGACAGGATCGAAAGCCTGATAACCGCCACGAATACAGGACCTTCGAACGTTTTGTCGCACAGCGGCTGGCAATTCGCCGCGGAACCCGGGTTTGCGGTACCTAAGGGCAGCGAAGCGGCGGTTTTGGTTTTCCCGGAGGACAGGACCGAATATAAATCGGTTCCCGTTTTTGCAAAGATAAAGACGAAATCGGTAGTCTACGGCGACAGCCTGATTACTTCCGACAACTTCTTTACGGAGTATCCGCCGGATGACGCCGGGTTTGCCGATAACGACAGCCTTTTGATATATGAATTGAACGAATTTATAGATGGATTGTTGTCCGATTCGATACCGTTGGACGATACGGCGGCGGGTTTTGCTTGGAAAAACGCGCTGGGACAAGCGGTCAGCGGCGAAGTGAATAAGAGCTCTTATACCGACGGAACGCTGAATCTGGAATATTATTCTTTGGGCAGCTACCTGTTGGATTTGACTCTGGGCGTCGTCAATTCGGAATGGGTGCTTAGCGGAGCCATAGTAGAATTTGCGTACGACGCAGCCAAATTTTCATATATCTACGACAGCGAAATGTCTTTTGTGGACAACTTCGGGCTGACTCCCGATGAACAAAACCTTTTCGGTTACCTGGGCGTCACGCTGACCGTAAAACAGGGCGATAACACGATCATCGACGCGGCGGAAAGCAAGTACGCCAAAGGTTTGATTTATTCTCCCGGGACTTACACCGTAATAATCGATATCCCGGGTTCAAACGAATGCACGCCCGCAAGAGTGACCGCTTCGTTCAGGATAGATAAAGGCAACATCGATTATGCCGTCGAAAATTCATCGCTTTCGGAAGAAAGGGACGGAAAGACCGTAAAAGGCGGCTTTTCCGAAGATACGGCTTTCGAATACGGCTCTCTGACGGGACCGGTCGTTCCCGTTCTGCCCGATTTATGGCTGAATATCATCGGCAGAGTCGAAATTTCCTATACCGTGACGGGCTACAACCCGGTGATAGGCAATCCGACGGCTAAATCTTCCATAAACGACGCGGGAACCTATATGCTGGAAATAACCGTTTCCGCTCCGAATTTTAACGACCTGATCGTGCCTTCGACGGTTTATTATTATGTTAAACCCGCCGAAAAGGTCATTTCCGTAAATGCGCCGAACGAATTGCAATACGGCGACGAACTGCCCGTGCTGACGGGAAAAGCGGAAGGGGATGCGAAAGTCTACGCGCTTACGGTGTCGGAGACAAATTACAGACGTTTTTCGGTGCCGCGCGACGATAATTACTATTTTGCGGATTACAAGGTTTCTTCCGAATACGGCGACAACAACTATGTGTTTGTTTACGCTTCGCCGTCCGAGG
>CALVXZ010000069.1 GCA_944371785.1 uncultured Clostridia bacterium
ATTACGAAGTAGGCAATATGGCGGAGCCGATGACTCTGTTCGGATATCATTATCAATTCAGACACCGCGACTACAATTTCTACGATACCGACGAAACCTATAATTTCAGAGATACCGAAAGCATAGTCGACGGTTCCACGAACCTTGATAAATACGAATATTTCCTGAAACTCAGTCATGAAAGCTACTTTGCTTCTTCCGGCTCGGGCGCGACCGTCAACGTGACTTCCGAGGACGAACAATACGCCATGGATTACCGCAAGATCGACCGCGAACATTACGAACAGGCATACCGTTATTCGACCGCCTGCCTGACCGCGTATTACGAAGCGCAACTCGATTTCCAGATATTCCAAGAAAGAATGGAAGTCGACATTTACGTCGGCGGCAGCAAAGACAGTTCGGGAGAACAGCTTTACGCTCGCGGCATCCAATACGCCAAACAACTGCCCGGTCAAAGCTACAGTCAGACCACCACGAAGACTTATTCTCAGGAAATGTACAACGCTTTGGGCAACAAGGGCAGCGCGTTGGATTCCAACCTGAAGATATCCGACGTCAATTGGGAATACAGCGCGGACGATATGACGACCAGACGTTTCAACCTCGTCAGCGCAAGGTGGCTGTCGATAGAAGATAACGGCAATCTGAACGACTCACAGAGACTTTATAAGGTAGAATACGAAATCGAATTGTTAAAGAGCCAGGATTATACTTTGAATCACGGCTACCTCAGCAACAGCGATTTCACTCACGCATTGCAATACGAAATTTACTCCTATTCCGCCGATTCGGTTCGCGGCATACAACAAAACAAGAAAAACAACGTCATTTACGCAAAAGACATCGAACGTATGAACGACGTCGAAAATCCCGGAGTGACCGGCTATTACGAAGCCATGGCGGAACTTGAAGAAAACGTAGGCAGAAACCGCGCCGAATACGCGAACCTCGACCATAACTATGACACCTCCGAGGTGGCTTCGGAAATCAAGCTTTCCGGCGAGGCCGAATGGGCGGGCGTCAGAAGCAACGTAAAAGAAACGCTGGCTGTGGACTACGCAGGTTACAACCAAAGCAAGGACGGCGGCGATAAGCCGGTAGACGAATTGTTCGAAGATACTTTGATAAAACAATTCTACGTCTGCAAATCCAGCGCTTCCGATGCCGGACAAGAGGGCGGAACGGAAGACCACTGCCTCGTCAACAACAACAGCGGTCACACTCCGTACTGCGAAGAAGACTACGATCCCTCCTGGGCGCTTTCCAGGCTTGCGAACAACCACGAAACTTCTTTGAGGTATATGTACGGACAGTCCGAAGTCACCTTCGCCAGGATGAAAGTCGAAGAACTGATCGAAGCCGGTAAATTCACTTCCGCCGGCAGCGGAGCGTTCAACGGCGGTTCCAACAGCTACTTCGTTACCTCCGGGAACCAGGTCAGCACCGAAACGCTGAACACCGACGACGAGATCGACGTCGTTCTGCGCGACGCTTCCGATCAATGGATCAATCTTCCCTCTTACAATGGTGAGTACGGAAATGTTAAAGAAGAAGGCAACGAATTCACCTTTAACATAAGCGGCGTAAATTACAAGATAACGTTTATCGGTTGGTTCGTCGACGCCGAATTGAAATACGAAGTCCTGTATGACGAGGAATACAATTACGACATCGTACTTTATCCCGCATACAGAATAGAAGTGGTATAAGATTCACAACTTCGGCATTTTGCCGCAAAACACGGCGAAAAGACCCCGATAAGGGGTCTTTTTTTGCGGTAAATTTAATTACTGTTTTACGGGATCTTTTATTATCTCCGTGGAAAAATCGGCTATACGCTGTACGAACGGCAGCAATATCACGGTGGTCAGCAGGTTGAAAACGACGTGGAAATACGCGACAAGTGCGGCTTCGCCCAAAATGCTGAGTTCGGTGACTATTTTTTCGCCGAAGACCACCACGAACGGCAGAAAGATTATCAGACCTATGGCGTTGAACGCAAGATGTATCAAAGCCGTGCGCTTCATATTGGGCGTGCCGTTTAAGGACGCCAACAGCGCCGTGGCGCACGAACCCACGTTGGATCCCATTATGATGTAAAACGTGGAAACCACCGGCATTATTCCGAGTTCGGAAAGAGTAAGTATCAGACCGGTCAGAGCAGAAGAACTCTGTATCACCGCGGTGAAAACCATTCCGATCAGGATCAGCAGGAACGGGGACCCGATATCTGAAAAAAAGGATACGAAAGCGGGAGAATTTTTCAAATCCAACGCTCCGGCTTTTATCACGTCCAGGGCTATGAATATCAATCCGACACCGCTTAGGACTTTACCGGCATTTTTAATTTTCTGTTTTTTCGCGCTCATCACTATCAACGCGCCGGGGAATACCGAAAACGCAAAAATTTCGGCGATCGGCAGGGCGTTGAAAGACAGTATCACGGCGGTGAAAGTTGTGCCGATATTCGCGCCCATTATTATGCAGGTGGCTTGGAACAGCGATACGATCCCCGAATTCACCAGCCCCAGCAATATGACCGTCGTGGCGGAAGAAGATTGTAAGACGGCGGCGGAGCCGACTCCCACTCCGACGGCGGCAAGCTTGTTGTTCCCCAACTTTTTAAACAGCGATTCTACTTTTCCGCCGGCAACGCCGGAAAGCGATTTCGACACAAGCCGCATTCCGATCAAAAACGCGCCTATACCTTGAAATAGACGTAAAATATCTGTCAGCATACTTTAAATTGTATTAACGCGCCTTTTAAATAATGACTTTCGTACGAGGCGGCGCAGGGCGGCTGAACCGGCGGTTGAACTATCGGAGTATTTATTACTTGTTTTTTGGTAAGCTATATAGTATAATATACTGAATAAAACTTATCGGAGGAAAAATGGAACAGAACACCTTAAACACCAACGTTTCCAGTTTCAACGTCGATCATACCAAACTTAAATGCGGTCTGTTCGTATCCGGAAAGGATATGTTGGATTCGGGGTTGGTTTTGACGACCTTCGACCTCAGAATGAAACGTCCGTATCACGACGAGCCCATGACTACGGGCTCCGTACACGCCACCGAACATTTGCTTGCCGATTACCTGCGCGGAGACGATCTGTGGGGCAACAAGATATTGTATGTCGGACCTATGGGCTGCAGAACGGGTTTTTACGTTATGATGTCCGGCGATCTGGGATCCAAGGATATCCTGCCGCTGATGATCCGCGCTTTCGATTACATTTCCGATTTCGACGGGGAAATTCCCGGAGCTACCCAAAAACAGTGCGGAAATTACCTGGATATGGACTTGGAACAGGCGCGTACCGACGCCGCGATTTATTATAACGTGCTGATAGAGGCGAAAAAGGAAAACCTCGTCTATCCCGTAAAGCGCGAAAAGAAAAAGACGAATAAAGGAGCATTATGACAGATCCCCGTATAAAAAAACTTGCCGGAATCCTGGTAAATTATGCCTGTGAATTAAAAGAAGGAGAAAAAATCCTTATAGAAGCGCGCGGCATAGATTATATGCTGGTAAACGCAATCGTGGAGGAAGTATACAAAGCGAAGGCTTATCCGTTCGTTTCCGTCGAAGATATGCGCATAACCCGCGCCGTCAGACGCGGTATGACAAAGGAACTTGCGGAGCTTATGGCGAAGTTCGATTCCTACAGGATGAGCGAAATGGACGCCTATATCGGTATCCGCGGCGGAAACAACTGCTATGAACTTTCCGATATCGACGGCGAAAAGGCCGGCATTTACGACAGGCTGTATTCGCACCCCGTACATCACGAACTGCGCGTCAACAAGACCAAATGGGTGGTGCTGCGTTATCCTACGGAAGGTATGGCGGAACAGGCAAGAATGTCCACCGAAGCCTTCGAAAATTTCTATTTCGACGTCTGCACGTTGGATTACGGCAAAATGGACAGGGCTATGGACAAATTGAAAGCCCTTATGGACAAGACCGACCGCGTAAGGATCACCGCAAAGGATACCGATCTTACGTTCAGCATAAAAGGCATCGGCTCCGTGAAATGTTCCGGACAGCGCAATATCCCCGACGGAGAGATCTATTCCGCGCCCGTCCGCGATTCGGTGAACGGTCATATCAGCTACAACACTCCGTCCGTCGAAAACGGTTTTGAATTCAAAGACGTCAGATTGGAATTCAAGGACGGTAAAATAATAAACGCCGCCGCAAACGATACCGCGGCAGCCAACCGCATATTCGATACCGACGAGGGCGCAAGGTACGTCGGAGAATTCGCCATAGGCGTCAACCCTTACGTCACAAAGGCGATGGGGGATATACTTTTCGACGAAAAGATCTCCGGTTCCATTCATTTCACTCCCGGCAGCTGTTACGACGACGCGTTCAACGGCAACTCCTCGGCGGTGCATTGGGATCTGGTACTGATACAAACTCCCGAATACGGCGGCGGTGAAATATATTTCGACGACGTCCTGATCAGAAAGGACGGCAGATTCGTACTGCCTGAATTGGATTGTCTTAATCCCGAAAATTTAAAATAAGAGGAAGGGCTGATCGCGATGGAAAACACTCCCAAAAACGACAACCGTTACGAACCGCGCCGCCCGGCGGCATACCTGTATTGGACGCTTGTGCCTTTGGCAAAGCTTTTCAGCAAGATCCTGATCAAATCGCGTTTTATCCGCGATCCCGCGATCAAAAAACGCAAAGGCCCGTTCGTGGTGATCGGTACGCACACCTGCGAAATGGATATAGCCATGATGGCGATATCTATGTTTCCGGTCAGACTGAATATCGTTTGCGGCAGGGACGTCTTTACCTGGAAAAAGATCAAACCCATCAAAAACGCCGCCGGTCTTATACCCATAAATCAATTCGAAATGGATTTGGGGTCTATCCGCACAATAAAACGCGCCGTGGACCGCGGACTTTCGATCGCGCTGTTCCCGGAAGGCAAGTTTACTTTGGACGGCAAGAATATGTACTATCTGTCCGAAAGTATCGCAAAGTTTTTAAAGCTGATCGGCGCGGACGTAGTGTTTATGCATAACTACGGCGGTTACTCCTCGAAGCCCAGGTGGTATTCGGGATTCAAACGCGGACCAGTGACGAACAAATCCGAACTCATTTTCACAAAGGAAGAATTAAAGCAAAAACCGGTAAATGAAATTTACGAGGTTTTAAAGGAAAAATTCAGCTTTAACGACCCGTTGTACCAACGCGAGAACCACCTGAAGTACAAATCGAAACATCCTGCTTTGGGTATCCATTACATACTTTATAAGTGCCCGAAATGCGGTGCGGAGTACGAAACGGTTTCTACGGACAGACAAATCGTATGCGAAAAATGTTCGAATACCGTCACGTTCGACGAATACGGCGAATTGATCCCGGAAGAAGGCTCCGTCGGTTTCGACAGGATAGATTTGTGGTACGATTTCGAACGCGAAGCGGCGCGCCGCGAACTGCTGTCGGGCGATTTCAATCTTTGCTATCCCGTGGTTTGGGCTCAAAACGACGACGAGAACAACTATAACGATATGGGCGAAGGCAATTTCTATATGACCCGTGAAAAGATGGGATTCAAGGGTAAAAAATACACCGGCGAAGACGTCACGATAGAAATTCCTTTGCTGAACCAATATACCATAGTCCATAAAAATTACGAAGCCGTCGATTTGACGATAGACAACAGGGTGAACCGTTTCTATTTCAAGGACGTGAAATACTCCTGCAAGATCAACGTGCTGGTGGAAGAAAACTTCCGTTTAAACCACGGGCTGCCGATACCGGAACACGTCCGTTTGCCGGAAGGAAGCCTGATAAAGGATTGGGATTCGCCGGCGGAAAAGGTCGGCGCGGAGGAAACTCTTTCGGAAAACGCCGGCGGCTCCGACAGGGAGTAGGCTTATAAATTTAAAAACTCAATTACTGCGTCGATTGAACGCGAAGGAGAGGTTGTATGTATAGGAAATACGCAGAAGAAGCGATGGACGTCGTAAAGACCATCGAAGCGGACGGCGCCAGGCTGCCCGGTTCCGAAGAAGAAAAAGCCGCCTGTAAGAAGCTGGTTTCGGAAATCGACAGCCGTACCGGGCTGAAGGCGAGGACGGAAAGTTTCGTATATGCGCCGGAGGCAAGTATCGGCGCCATAAACAAACTCGGTTGGGTAGCGGCGTTATTGCTGATACCTTACTATTTCGGTGCGGAGATCATTGCGATGGTAGGGTATATCGCGATAATGGTTTTTGTGGTGACTCAGATAGTTATCTACACCGGGATATGGGATTTCTGTTTTAAAAAAGCGAGATCTTCGAATATAATCACCGAATTGCCGCCGTCTAAAGGCGAAGCCGAATATACGGTGTTTCTGGGCGCGCACTACGATTCAAGCTGGTGTTGGAAACTTGCCGCGAAAAACCCCAATACCGCTATCGTAAAGACGGCTTACGGTATCGTCGGCGCGATCGCGATGATAGGGCTCAGCCTTGTAGCCATTCTGAACAGATTCGGAGTCTTTGACGAAGCCGAGATCGTTTCTATCGTAACTTACGTCGTGCCGGTAGCTTTCCTGCCCGGATTCTTTTTCGTCAGCCACTTCCTCACTCAGGACAAGACCGAGGCTTCTCCCGGCGCTATGGACAACCTCAGCGGTATAGCCCTGAATATGATGGTGATGAAATATTTCAAAGATCATCCCGAAGAAATGCCCGAAGGGATGAAACTCGTCAACATCGGTTTTGCCGCCGAAGAATCGGGGCTGAAGGGTTCTTCCGCCTACGTCAAGGCTCACAAAGCCGAATTCGATAAAGACAATATGTACGTTCTGAACGTAGATTCCATTTCCGATCCCGGATATTTTGCCGCCGTCAAAAGCGATCCCTGGCAGTTTACCAGATTCGACCGCGGTATGATAGAAATGATAAAGGAATCCATTGCGGAAACCGGTGAAAAAGTCAACGAGATAGTCAATCCCGTAGGCGGATGCGATTCCACGCCGTTTTGCAATGCCGGCATCAAAACCGTGACTTTCGCCGCGCAGAAGCCGACTATTTCCGATTATTATCATACCTACAAGGACGTTTCCGAAAGATTGGAAACCGAAGTATTCGAAAAGGGCTTCGCCGTCATTCTGAATACCGTCAAAAAGATCGCCGCTTCGCGCGCTCCTAAAGTCGACGTCGAAAAAGTCGAAACGATACAGGCAGCCGAAGTAGCCGCAGCCGACGAAAACGCGGCTGAATAATAAACGCCGGAAATAGAAACGGGAGCCGTCGGCTCCCGTTTTTTATATGTTTTTTATTGCGGTCAATCCTGATCCGGTGCGGGAGATCCGCAATAGGGACAGCGCGGATCGAAGG
>CALVXZ010000070.1 GCA_944371785.1 uncultured Clostridia bacterium
GGAATCCGGAGTATACTTTCGTTATGGATAAGGCAGTATACGATGCGGACGGTCTGGACGCGATCGATATCGCTTATCGGCACGACAGGAGCCTGGCGGATATAGCCGCGCCCGAAAATCTTAGCTGGGTCAACCCGAACGAAGTACCCGTTCCCGGCAAGACGTCATATGCCGCGAAAGTTACCAACGAAAACTTCTATGCCGCCGCGGAAATATCGGTTACGATCAATGTTTCGAAAGCGGCTGTCAGTCCGGTAAGCGTTTATACGTTGGATTTCGTTGCCGGCAAGACGGCAGTTCTGCCGGAGCAGATACCTGCGGTCTATGTTGAACGCTCCGCCGTCGAAATACCGCTTGGTACGTTGGCGTTCAGTTACGGGACGGACAGTTTCGATCAGCCCGGCAGCTATAAGACCACCGTCAGCCTGTCTGACGAAGGCAGCGAATATTATATGATGACGGAAAAAGTCGAAGTTTACGTCAAAGTCGCCGCAGTCACCTTGAAAGGCGTAAAATATACGATAGAGGACGCGCTGTACAATTCCATATCGGGCGATACCATAACCTTAACGGATAAAGTGGATATTACCTTCACTTCCGGCGCGATCGCCGAAAAGCTGTACAACGGCAGAGACTATTATAAGGTAAAAGCCGGAGTGACTTTGATATTGCCGTCCACCGCGGATACGGCAGGTATCGGCGACACGACTTATATGAACCGTACCGAAACGCGCTACGTCGACGAAATAGACAGTTATATCAACATGAAGCTGACCGTTCCGGAAGGCATCAGTCTGACCGTATGCGGCAACGTCTTGGTCAGGGGCGGACTGGGCAGCGCTTCTGTCGGTACCAACGGTCATACCAGCGACAATCACAGCCAGATAATAAACGACGGCGGCATCATCGTGGAATCCGGCGGACTGATCGATCTGAAAGGATTTATAAAAGGCACGGGCACGCTGCAGATGAATGACGGTTCGCAACTGTACGCTCCGTTTGTGGTTTTGGATTACAGGGGAGGCACGAATACCGTGTTGGCGTACAGAAAAGGAAAGATCGCTCCGTTCAGGATATACGATATGCCGAATACGCAATGCAAGGTCGTTTACGAATACGGTTCGGTATTAAAAGCCTACTTCGATCTGTATGCGAACAGCGCGCATAACAATATGGACGATCCCGTTACGATCATCGGTCCCGGATCCGGAGCCATATTCAATATGAGCTCGGGCGCGCGGATCATATACGAAACCTACGACGACGGATACGATCTGCCCGTATTAAAATCCTCCGGAGCGTCGAACGGATACGCCACTACGGATAAACATTCGGTGACACTGTTGGGCAACATCACGTTGGGATCGTTGAAATTGGAAATCAAACTTTTGATCATATCGGCAACCGTAGATATGAACGAAGTATTCTTCCCGGTATCGTATCTGTACGATATAATCGTCGGCGACGGTAAGAAGGAAACGGTGCTTACCGCAGACGCCATATACAAGTTTATGCCGGGCGCGACTCTGACCGTGAAGAAAAACGCTACCGTCAATATGGGCGGTCAGTTGATTTTTTACGAGGAAGGGTACGAGGACGATATGACGGGGTTCAACGGGGCATCCGATTCCTCTAAAGTCGCCGCGTATTATAGATACCCCGTCCTGCTGAGCAGCTATCCTGCGGTACTGAATATCGACGGAGGCACGCTGAAAGTCACGGGGACGTTGGCTGCCGCAGTGAACGCTACTGACGGCGGAAGGCTGATAATGGCGTCCGGAGCCGGAACGTCCATTACGACCCAGGAAGGACACTCCGGGGAGTCAAGCTCTACCTCGGCGTTGCTGAACACCGGTACCATGACGCTGCATGACGTTTCGGTCACGTCGACACTTTCCGACGGAACCGCGGTATCCGGCGGCACCACATACGTCTATAAAGACGGCGCGTGGACAATTTAAAATATTTTTCGACCGCCTTAGACTTGCGGCGGCGAATACGGAGGCTTTGGAAATAATGACCGAAACTTTGACTATGGATCAAAAACCCGTCAGCGCCGCCGCGCCGGAGTGGCTGAAGAAGTTTTTCTATTCCGACGCTTATCTTGCGATATTAGGGATACTGATTGTTGTTGCTTGGTATACCAAAATACCGATAATAGCGTTCTTACCGGGATCGATAATGGTGATGACGGCGCTGATAATCCTGGACGATTTTTCGCCGATGCTGCCGATCATTCTGTACGCTCCCTGTATATTTCAGACAAAGGATCCCGCGCCGTATTGGTGGCAGTTAACGGGGGCTATCCCGTTGGTGGCAGGGCTTGTATTTCACTTTGTGTATTACCGCCCGAAGCGCGCCAAAATGCGAATGGTCATACCGCAGCTGCTGATCGCGGCGGCGATGCTGTTGGGAGGTCTGGGCTCCATTTCGGAGGAACATTACCTTGGAACGCTGACTTACAACATTATGTTGGGGTTCCTGCCGCTGATATTTTATGTCGTAACAGCCATATATTCGAAGCCTTCCCCGTATATCGGATTCGGGAAATACTTCGCAAAGGTTTCCGTGTGGTACGGACTGCTGCTGGGCGCCGAAGTCATACTGATGTATTGGATGAAAGCGCCCTCGTTAGACAAATTAGGCGCCGGATTTGCGATAGATCTGGGCTGGGGGATCGACAATAACGTCGCCACGATACTGCTGATCGCGTCGCCGCTGTCGTTTTATCTGGCGACCGTCGACAAGCACAAGGTCTTCTATACAGTAACGGGCATACTCAATTTTGCGTTTACCGCCGCGACTTTTTCCAGGGGAGGCATCGCTTTCGGAGCGCTGGGAGCGCTGATATCGTTCCTGTTCGTGCTGAAGATCAACCAAGGCAAGGCGAGGTGGAAGATATTCGTTCCCTGCGCCATAGCTCTGGCGGCGCTGGCAGTCGTGTATTTTATTTATATGGACGATATCAACGCGCATATCATGAAGCTGATAAATATCGACGACAAGGGGATATCCGGGCGCGACGATCTGTTCCGCGAGGCGGTGGACGTGTTCAAAGCCAATCCCGTATTCGGCGCAGGGCTGGGATTCGACGGCGTATATTACAATCAGCCCGAAGGTATGTACTTCTATTGGTTCCATTCGACGCTGTTCCAAATAATCGGTTGTACGGGAGCCGTGGGGCTTGCGGCATACGCGGTGTATTATTTCGTCAGATACTTTATCGTTTTGAGGCATATCGAAGCCAATACGTTTGCGCAGTTTGCTTTCATAGGCTTGCTGTGTTTCGAGGCTTATTCGATGATAGACACCGGCACGTTCATTCCTTATCCGATAATGGTATACGTTATGTTGCTGACGCTTTGCGTCGAACAGACCAACGAAAATTATTCCCGATCCCGTAGACCCGAAGTCGGCAGGGCATAGTTTTGCCGGGTAAACCGAGATATCCCGAAATTTCCGAAAAGCCCGTAAAAGCAACGGGCTTTTTCGTTGCCGGGCTGCTTGCCGCGCCGCAGTCGGATTTGCTTTTTAACCGATGAAAATTGTATCCAAAAGACTTGCCTTTCGGCGTATTTTTATGGTATGTTATAAACACGGGAGTTTGGGGTAACTCCTCATCCCGAATCAGGAGGCAATATGAATAAAGTTCAATTCACAGAAACAGTCTTGCGCGATGCCAATCAATCTTTGATAGCGACACGCCTGCCTTTTTCAAAGTTCGAAAAAATATTGCCGGTTATGGATAAGGCCGGCTATTATTCTGTCGAGTGCTGGGGCGGAGCCACCTTCGATTCCTGCCTTAGATTTCTGGACGAAGATCCGTGGGAAAGACTCCATAAAATCAAAGCGGCAATGCCGAATACAAAGTTACAGATGCTGTTGCGCGGACAGAATTTGTTGGGATACAAACACTACCCCGACGACGTCGTCAAAAAGTTTGTCGAACGTTCGGTAAAGGGCGGCATCGATATTCTGAGGATATTTGACGCGCTGAACGATTTGAGGAACCTGGAAGTCGCCGTGCAGGCGGCTATCGACAACGGCGCACACGCTTCGATCGCCATTTCCTATACCACCAGCCCCGTGCATACCTTGAAAAAGTTCGCCGAACTTGCCAAGGATATGGTAAAAATGGGCGCCGGGTCCGTTTGCATAAAGGATATGGCGGGCGTCATGAGCCCCAAAGAATCCTCCGACCTCGTAAAAGCCATAAAGGACGCCGTATCCGTACCGGTGGTGCTGCACACTCATTGTACGACGGGTCTTGCGTTCATGACGGTGCTGAAAGCCGTCGAAGCCGGATGCGACGTCATCGATACCGCGATATCCTGTTTTTCGGGCGGCACTTCGCAACCGGCTACGGAAACGCTGGTATACGCGTTGAAGCAGTTGGGCTACGGCGTAGACGTCGACGAAAAGGCTTTAATCCGGATCAATTCCTTCTTTAAACCCGTTCGCGACGAATATCTGGCGTCCGGACTGTTGGATCCGAAGGTCATGGCTACCGACACTCAGGCGCTGAATTACAAGATCCCCGGCGGAATGCTGTCGAACCTCATTTCCCAGCTGAAGATGCAAAACGCGATCGACAGGCTGGACGAAGTTTTGGTGGAAACGCCGAAAGTCCGCGAAGACCTGGGATATCCTCCGCTGGTCACGCCCATGAGCCAAATGGTCGGCGTACAGGCAGTCAACAACGTGCTGCAGGGCGAAAGATACAAGATCATCGGCAAAGAGGTAAAGGCTTACTGCCACGGCGAATACGGCAGGGCGCCCGGAAAGATCAATCCCGAGCTGATGAAGAAAGCGTTAGGCGACGAAAAACCGATCACCTGCCGCTTTGCGGACACGCTGAAACCCGAATTCGAAGAAACCAAAGAAAAATTGAAAGGCGTGGCGCGCAACGACGAGGACGTCCTCAGCTATATCGCTTTCCCGCAAATAGCCGAAAAATTCTTTGCCGCAAGAAAGGCAAAAGAAGAAAAACAAGTAAAGTACACGATAGAAGCCGTAGAGGAGGAATAGTCAATGTTACTTGCTAACGAAAACATAGAAATTTTGGACAGTCTGTTGTTGTCTGCCGTTTCTATGGGCATCATCATGGCGATCCTTTTCCTGATAATGATGATGATATACCTGATGAGCTGGGCGTACAGGCAGTTCAGGAAAAAGCAGGAAGAAAAGGCGAAAAAGCCCGTGACCGCCGAAGCTCCGGCGCCTGCCGCAACCGCTCCCGCAGTCCCCGAAGCCGTAGCGCCCGGTTCCTGCGGAGAATTGAAATTGGTAAAAACGTCCGAAGCCGACGCCGCAATGATAATGGCGATCGTCGCCGACAATCTGCACGAGGATCTGAACACGCTGCGGTTCAAAGAGATCCGCCTGATCGGTTCCGACGAAGACGCTTCCGAAAAATAACAGAAACATTGTAAAAGGAGTCCCGAAATGAAATATAAGGTTACCTTAAACGGAAAAATATACGAAGTAGAAGTTGAAAAAGGCGAAGCCGTTCTGTTAAAGGAATACGAAGCCGCCGCACCGAAACCCGTCGCGGCTCCCGCGCCTGTTGCGGCACCCGCCGCACCCGCCGCCGCTCCTGCAGCCGCACCCGCCGCCGCACCCGCCGCCGCGAATCTCGGCGCAGGCAAGGTGATCGGCGCGCCGCTGCCCGGCACCGTTTTGCAGATCAAAGCCACTCAGGGTCAGGCGGTCAAAGCCGGTGAAACCATCGTTATTATAGAAGCTATGAAAATGGAAAACGAAGTCGTCGCTCCCACCGCGGGCACTATCACTTCGATAGTCTGTCAAAAGGGTGCTTCCGTACAGGCGAACGACCCGCTGTTCACGATAGCGTAAACTTTTGCATAAGAAGTACGGACCATTATGGATATAGGTCAATTATTTGTCGATTTAGCAACTGAATCAGGGTTTGCCGGATTGTTTACGGGCGACGGGTGGCAGAACCTCGTGATGATCGTCATCGCATTGGTTTTGCTGTTTTTGGGCATCGTAAAGAAGTTCGAACCGTTGCTGTTGGTGGGCATCGCGTTCGGAATGCTGTTGACCAACCTTCCGTTCGGCGAAGTCTATCATCCGGAGATGTGGAATACCGCCGGCAACGTCGATTATGCGACGGTCCTGCAAAAGGGCGGGCTCATCGACGTTCTGTATATAGGCGTTAAAACGGGACTGTACCCGTGTCTGATATTCATCGGCGTCGGCGCGATGACCGATTTCGGACCGATGATAGCCAACCCCAAGTCGCTTCTTTTGGGCGCTGCGGCGCAGTTGGGCGTGTTTACCGCATTCTTCCTGGCGATCTGCATAGGGTTCGAAGGCCCCGAAGCCGCTTCGATCGGTATCATCGGCGGAGCCGACGGTCCTACGGCGATCTGGCTTACGAAGTCCCTGGCGCCGCATATCCTCAGCGCGATTGCCATAGCCGCTTATTCGTATATGGCGTTGATACCTTTCATTCAGCCGCCGTTGATGAAGCTGATAGTCCCCAAAAAGGAACGCGCGATAAAGATGGGACAGCTGCGCGAAGTTTCCAAAGCCGAAAAGATCATATTCCCGATCATGGTCACGGTGTTCACGGTGCTGATTCTGCCGTCCGTAGCCAGCCTTTTGGGATGTCTGATGTTCGGTAACCTTCTGAAAGAAACCGGAGTGACCGCCAGGCTTTCCGACACCGCTCAGAACGCATTGATGAACATAGTCACATTGTTCCTCGGTATTTCCGTAGGCGCGACCGCGGTAGGAGAAACCTTCCTGAAGCCTCAGACTTTATACATTATCGCGTTGGGTCTGTTTGCGTTTGCGTTCTCCACGATCGGCGGTTTGCTGTTGGGCAGACTGATGTGCAAGCTGACGCGCGGAAAGATAAACCCGTTGATCGGCGCGGCAGGCGTTTCCGCGGTTCCGATGGCGGCGAGAGTGGCGCATACGGAAGGGCTGAAAGCCAATCCCGAATCCTATCTGCTGATGCACGCCATGGGTCCGAACGTCGCCGGAGTTATCGGCTCCGCAGTCGCGGCTGGCATACTGATGAGCGTGTTCGGTTAAAATCCGATCACAATATAGGATCGATTTTAAGTCCGCCGTCGGCGGACTTATTTTTAC
>CALVXZ010000071.1 GCA_944371785.1 uncultured Clostridia bacterium
ACTACGCCGACGGTAGCTATTGCCAAAATCAGAACAATAACTGCCACAGTAATAGCAATTTTCCTTTTCATTAATATGCCTCCGGTAAATATTTTGCGGATAAAATGTAATTATAAGCGCGAAACCTTATTTAATCTCTACCGCAGTAACTGCCGATTTTACGGAAACGGAATCCAATCTTCCCAATTTCCCGGTCATCGCGGAAAGCTGTTCGTTCTCGCCTTCGACTATCAGCGCGATTGCGTTTATGCCGTTGGCTTTATCGGGAACGCCCATTCTGCCGATGATAATGTCGCCAAAATCGGAAAGCACGGATTGAACTTCAGGCACGATAGTTCTGTTAGTAATAATTACGCCTACGATTGCTAATTTTTTCATAAAAAAACTCCTTTCGTCCGAAGGAGCCGTCAAAACCGCGATATCTTGCAATAAAGGTTTTGGCTTCCTCTCCGAACTAACATCGATTCAGGTTTTACCTTATTTATAAAATATCACCTTAATAACCGAAAGTCAACCGTTTTCCGTCGGCAGAATTAAAAATTCTTACCGATTCGAAATCGGGTAAAAACCGTCCTGAAACCTCGGGCAAAACCGCTCCGCCCTCGGTACGGAAAAAGCGTATGCCGAATTCGCCGAAGATACCGTAACCGTTCATCGCTTCGCCCGATTCGTCGCGTTTGAAAACAAAAGAAACCGTCACCGAAGGCACGGCATCGAATATGCGGATATTTCTGCCGAAAAATTCCGCGATTCCGTCGGAAACTTCGACTTCGGAAAAATTCCTGTCGGCATTGACGTATTTGTCCGAATAAAGATTATCGGGATCGGTCAAAAAATGCGTCAGATCTCCTGAATCGACTATCTTCCCGTCCTGCAAAAACAAAACTTCGTCCGAAAAAGAAAACGCTTCTTCCGCAGAATCAGTCGCAAACAGAGCCGTACTTACGCGCGCACAAATTTTCGGGAGCATTTCCGCGAACAATTCGCGCCTTTTTTCGCCGGTGAGAACCGAAAAAGGATTGTCCAGCAACGTCAGCGAAGCGGCATACAGATCCAACCTGGAAAGAGCGATCCTCAGTTTTGTTTCGTCGTCCTGTCTGAACAGAAAATCGTCCGTAAGCGCGGCGAATCCGAATTCGTCGGCCGCCTGTAAAACTTTAATTTTCCTTTCTTTTTTTGGATATTTGCGGATCTTCAAAGGGTATTCCAGGTTATAAGCGACGCTCCTTCTGTTGAAAAATCCTTCCCTGTCGTAAATAGCGCGGACGGAACGGAATTTCGGCGGAAGAGCCGTAATATCCCTGCCGTCCAACGAAATCGAACCTTTTTCGGGCGATATTATGCCGCAAACGGTCTTTATCAGCGTCGTTTTACCTGCGCCGGAAGCTCCGAGGAGCGATATCCGCTCCCCGGTTTCCACACCGAAGCATATATCTTTCAGCGCCTCCGCGCCGTAAAGATACTGTT
Source organism: uncultured Clostridia bacterium (assembly GCA_944371785.1). Lineage (GTDB taxonomy): Bacteria > Bacillota > Clostridia > Christensenellales > DTU072 > Stercoripulliclostridium_A. The sequence goes on from CALVXZ010000071.1 coordinate 1,468, forward strand.
GCGAGACGCCGTCCAACCTCAGCATCAGACGATATATTCGGGGTTTTTAGCGGGTCTGGAATTGAGTTCTGCGGCTTTTTCTTCGTAACCCGCCCTGCCGAGCAGCGCATAAGTCGCGTTCTTGCCTTCCTCCACTCCGGGTTGGTTGAACGTGTCGATATTCAGCATACAGCCCGTATATGCGGTCTGCATCATAAAGAAGAACATCAGCTGTCCGATAGTGTTGGCATTGACTTTGGGCAAAGTGATCATGGCGTTGGGACGGTGATTTTTCGTCAACGCATATTCCGTAGCGTACATTTCCGCGGCGATCAGTTCGTTCAGAGTGTGCCCGGAAAGGAAGGAAACGGAAGGAATGTCTTCGCATCCGCCACTGATCTTTACCTCGTTACGGTACTTTTCAACGCCAATAAAAGTGACGACTTTGTCAAAAGGACCTTCGGTATAAAGCTGTATCTGACTGTGTTGATCGGTAACTCCCAAAGCTTTTACCGGAGTCTGACCGGCATATACGGTGTTACCGTTCCTGTCGACGGCTTTACCGAGGCTTTCCGCCCAAAGCTGACAATACCAATCCGCCATAAGCTTCAACGAATCGGCGTAAGGCATCATCACGGAAATGTTCTTGCCTTTCTTTATGCTGATATAAGACAGCGCCGCCGCTACCAAAGCCGGATTCGATTTGAAATCGGATTTTCTGCAATGGCGGTCCATCTGTCTGGCTCCGCGCAGAAGTTCTTTTATATCGATACCGAGAACTGCCGCGGGCAGCAAGCCGACGGGGCAAAGTTCGCTGAATCTGCCGCCCACTCCGTCGGGAACATAGAAGGTCTTAAATCCTTCTTTTTTCGCCAACTTGATCAGGTTGCCCTTTTCGTGGTCGGTGGTGGCGACGATATGTTCGGCGGCCTTGTCGCCGTAGCGCGCCTTCAGCATATCCATTATTATCAGATACTGACTCATCGTTTCCGAAGTCGATCCCGATTTGGTGATGACGTTGAAAACCGTCTTGTCTAGATCCAGGATATCCAGAAGCGACGCCATTCTTTCGGGGTCGACGTTGTCTTCTACATAAAATTTTGGAGCTTTGCGCTGTCTTTTGCTGAGTTCGTTATGCCTCAGGTGACACAGAGCCTGGAAAACAGCCATAGGTCCCAAGGCGGAACCGCCGATCCCCAAAACGACAAAGGATTCGCAGTTGCGCCTGATTATTTTTGCGGTATTCAAAATATCCTTTACGATCTCGTCCTGATTGTAGGGAAGTTCCGCCCAACCCATCATACCGCTGCCTCGGTTCAGTTTAAAATAGCTGTACGCTTCCAACGCGGCGTTGCGGGTCATACGGAGTTCGTTGTCGGTAATACCCTGCTCCTCCCCGATATACGCGGACATCATATTGTTGTAATCGAATTTGATATCCGGTGTGATCTCTCTGCTGACTTTCATATTATCTATCTCCTTAAAGTAAATTTCCGAATTGATCTTATCCTTTTTCAGCGGTCTCCAGGCAATTCAACAAGTATTCGTAGCTTTCCGTTATTTCGTCGTACGAATTGTAATTACCGGCATAAAGTTCCATAAGACAGGGACCGTCGTAGCCTATCTCCGTCAATTTTCTGAAAAAGCCGGTAAAATCGAATATGCCCTTGCCGGGCATGGCAAGTTTGCCGTCTTCGTGCCAATCGCAGATATGTACGTTTACCAACTTCCCCTTCATGACTTTCAGATACTCGTCCAAAGGATGTTTGGATTGCATGGCTTGCTTTATATCCAAAGTGACGGGAGTATCTATATACTCCGAAAGCTTTTCCAAAAAGCCGGGGTTGTCGAAAAAAGTCCAATGCACGTTTTCGTATGCAATTTTGGCGTGCGAACCCGCATTTGCCAATTCTGCGTTCAGCTCGTTCAGTCTTTGCGCGATCCACGGGTAATCTATGAAATACGGCGTTCTTTTCAGCCTGGGGAGCCCGTGGAAAGTGTAATAATCGGCGTCCAGCGTCTTGCAAGCGTAAATGATTTCGCGGAAAAACTCTTCCGCGTCTTCGCGTGTTCTCTGCCATTTATTGAACAATTCCGGCTCGAATTGTTGATTTAAGGTGTGAACGGAGTATATTTTTATCTTTTTCCTGCGCTCCGCCAACATATCGACAAACTCCTTCCGGTATTCGCGGAAGGTAGTCAAAAACACTTCGCACACCTCGAACCCCATATCTTGTATGAGGTTCAAGGTGTCTTCGGTTTCGCTTCTCGTAAAGAAGGATGCCGTAGATATTCCGATTTTCATAAAATGATTTTAATATTCCGGCGTGATCAGACCGTAATCGCCGTCGCGGCGTTTATAAACCACGGAAACCTTGTTGTTTTCCGCATTGACAAACACATAAAAGTCGTGATCGGACAACTCCATTTCGGCAATGGCTTCGTCGACGGTAACTATGGAAATATCAAAGCGTTTTTCTTTGACGACGTTACCGTAATATTCGCGCGGAGCCTCCGCGTCCTCGGCGTCCGTTTTCAAAGGAAGAGCCTTCTTCGGCACTTTGGAATTCATTCTGTCGCGGAAACGGGCTATCTGTTTTTCCAATTTCGGAAGGATCAGATCGATATTGTCGTACATATTCGCACCGGTAACTTCCGCCCTGGCGATGTATCCGCCGAAGCGAACGGTGATTTCCATCGTGAACTTATCGTTCCCGACGGTGCTGAGTTTGACCAATGCGTCCGCGTCGCCGGAAAAATACTTGTCTAGTTTTCCGAGTTTCTTTTCGATGACGTTTACCAAACGCATGCCTTCGTTGTAGTTCTTCGAAACGAGTTCTATTTTCATATAGTACCTCCTTGTTCGGGGTTTTGTTTTTCTTCAAGCAGATCGAATCGGATATCGCCGTCTTTCACGTCTACGGAAACGCGGGATCCCGAGTGTATACGACCGGAAATGATCTCGTCGCTCAGTTTGTCTTCGAACACGCGCTGTACCGCGCGTTTCAAAGGTCTGGCTCCGTATTCCAAATCCGTTCCGTTCTCCAACAGGTATCGGATAACGGCGTCGGTATATTCCAAATGTATGTCTTTATCCGCCAACTGCCGGATAACTTCGTCCATCATTATAGCCGCGATGCGTTTCAACGCGGCGTCGTCCAGGCGTCGGAAAATTATGATGTCGTCGATACGGTTGATGAATTCGGGATTCATCGCCTGTTTCAGAGCCTCCATCTGTTTTTCCTTCATCGCTTCGTAGTCGGTATCTATCAGCCTGGTGGAGCCTCCGAATCCCACTTTTTTCATTCCGGCGATGTCTTTCGCGCCGATATTCGAAGTCATTATAATGATCGTGTTCTTAAACGAAACCGTCCTGCCGTGCGAATCCGTCAGCTGACCGTCGTCCAAAACCTGCAACAGCAGATTGAATACGTCAGGGTGCGCTTTTTCGATCTCGTCGAACAGCACCACCGAATACGGTTTCCTTCTGACTTTTTCCGTAAGCTGTCCGCCTTCTTCGTAACCGACGTAACCGGGAGCCGAACCTATAAGCCTGGAAACGTTTATTTTTTCCATATATTCGCTCATATCGATACGGATCAGCATACTTTCGTTGCCGAACATTTTTTCCGCCAGAGCTTTCGAAAGTTCCGTCTTGCCTACTCCGGTAGGTCCCAGGAACATAAACGTCCCTATGGGCTTTTTGGGATCTTTCAACCCCGCCCTGGCGCGTTTTATCGCCCTGGCAACCGCGGAAACGGCTTCGTCCTGACCGATGACGCGTTTTTTCAATTCCTCTTCCAGATGCATCAGCCGACGGCTCTCTTCCTCGGTAAGGTTGTTTACGGGCACGCCCGTCCATTCGGAAACGATACCGGCGACGGCTTCTTCGTCCACGGTCAATAATCCGCCCGTCAGATCCTGTCCCCATTTTTCGCGGAGCTGACGGATGTTTTTGTTCAATTCGTCGCGCTCTTTTTTCAGATTCCCGGCCTTTACGAAATCTTCGTTTTTCGTAGCCTGCAGAATAGAATCGTTTATAAGCGTCTTTTCGTTTTCCAGATTGAGTATTTCCGGCGGAGTTATCAGCGAAGCCACGCGCATTTTGCTGGCGGCTTCGTCTATCACGTCGATGGCTTTATCCGGTAAAAACCTGTCGGCTATATATCTGTCAGACAATTCGGCGGCTGCTTTCAAAGCGCCGTCGGTGATCTTTACTTTGTGGTGATCTTCGTACCTCGGACGCAGTCCTTCCAATATCTTTACGGTTTCCTGAACCGAAGGCGGATCGACGACTATCGGTTTAAAGCGCCTTGCCAAAGCGGCGTCCTTTTCGATATGTTTACGGTATTCGTCCATCGTAGTCGCCCCGATAGTAGGAATCTCGCCCCTTGCCAGGACGGGTTTGATGAGGTTTGCCACGGTGGTGCCGGATTCATCGTTGGAACCGGTGGTCATTATCATATGCATTTCGTCGATGAACAGTATGGTCTTGCCGTCGTTCAATCGTTTCAGCAGATTTTTCACGCGTTCTTCGAACTCTCCGCGGAATTTCGTGCCGGCAACCAACGAACCGACGTCCAGCCCGAAAATGCGTTTGTTCTTCAAAAGATCGGGAACTTCGCCTTTTACTATTGCCTGCGCCAGACCTTCGACTACCGCCGTTTTACCTACGCCGGGTTCGCCTATCAGTACGGGATTGTTTTTCGTGCGCCTGGTCAGAACGCGCATGATCATATCAATTTCTTTTTCCCTGCCGATAACGGGATCGTAAGCGCCCTGTTTCGCACGTTCGGTAATATCGACCCCTATCTCTCCAAGATCCTTGTCGCCTTTATCGGTTTCCGCAGGCTCCTCGGCGCGGAAAAAGAATTCCGGAGTCGATTTGACGACTCCGCCGTTACCGTCGGTCAGCTTCGAAAAGAAATCGCTGAGGAAAGTCGGAAGATCTATTTCTTCCTCGGTTCCTTCGGTTTTGCCGATGCCGTTTGCGGACATCGATTCTACTATCGGTTTCAGATCGGCAAAAGAAATTCGGAATTTTTCAAGGATCTTTGCGGCGCCCGTGTTGATATCCCACGCCAGAGCCAACAACAAATGCTGCGTGTCGAAAAGCTCGTATCCCATTTTTTCGGCCACGGTCCTGGCGTAGGACAAGGCGCGTTTCACCTGATCGGCTTTTATCCTGTCCGAAGAAGTGTTTACAAAGGTCATGACCTCGTTTAAAAGCGCGGATTTATCCGTTTTTAATCTGGTAAAAATATCGAAAGCGTATGTTCCGTCAACGATCGCA
>CALVXZ010000072.1 GCA_944371785.1 uncultured Clostridia bacterium
CGGTCAGGCGTTTCCCGAAGGGAATTATTTTACGGATTTTATGTCGAATTTTATTATATTTTGTCATATGCGTCGCAATGAATGTTTGGGATGATAATATTAAATTGTTTCAGGATCACGTTAAGGAGGTACAAGTATGACGGATAACGTTTTAAAGCAAATAAAAGCCAGATTGACAAAGAACAATTACAAAGAAAAAGCTAAGTTAAAAAGTATTCGTCCTACTTCGGGAATTTTTATTCTGGCGGGAAGACGGCTGACGGCGGAGGAGATAGCAGCTTGCTATTATTCGGTGGAATCTTTTGACGGTGACGACGAACTGCATGCCGTGGGTACTTTGATCGACGACAACGTCTACGATAAATTGGACGAAGAAGGCAAAGAAAGGTACGTTTTAAACGCGGCTGAACTCTATTCGGAATTAAAAAACGAGGTTTTGAGGCACAGAAAATCCGTATAAAAATTTAATAAGGAATTATCCCTTGCGAAAGCGTATATATATTCACTTTATATAGCGCGTATTATACGCGTATGCGCGCGAAAGAAGCGAGGTGTTTTTTATTCCGAGGTTTCCTCAAAACTGGCTGGACGAATTAATGTCGCGATCGGACATTGTCGCCGTATTGGGAAGATTTATGTACTTACAAAAGAAGGGCGCCAAATATTGGGCGTGCTGTCCTTTTCATACGGAAAAAACGCCTTCGTTCGTAGTAAATCCCGATGAACAGTACTATCATTGCTTCGGTTGCGGAAAGTCCGGTTCCGTCATAACCTTTTTGATGGAGCACGAAAACATGCAATATACCGAGGCGGTGGAAACCTTGGCAAAGTGGGCAGGTATGCAGGTGCCCGAATCGGAAAGCCCCGAGGAAGCAAAGAAAAGGGCGATGCGCGAAAAATTGCTTTCCGCGACCAGGCTTGCCGCCAAATACTACTATTCCTGCCTGAAACAAAAAGGGCAGATCGCCGAAGAATATTTGAAAAAACGCAGACTTTCCGAAGATACCTGCGTGGCGTTCGGATTGGGATATTCCCCCGACAGGTTCGGGCTGAAGGTCTTTATGGAAAGCCGGGGCTTTTCGGCGGAATCTTTGGAACAAGCGGGGCTGACCGATAAAAGCGGCGGTGACAGAATGGAATCACGGCTGGTGATCCCGATCATCAACGCAAAAGGTGAAGTGCTGGGCTTCGGCGGCAGAACTCTTTCCCGGGAAGTTAAACCCAAATATCTGAATACGAGAGGCACGCCCCTTTTCGATAAGCGCAAAACTTTATTCGGAATGAACCTTTATAAAAAGGCTCAAAAAGCCGAAAAGTTTGATTCTTTGGTGCTTACGGAAGGCTATATGGACGTGATAAGCCTGCATCAGGCAGGTATCCGCAACGCTATCGCCTCCATGGGAACTTCGCTTACGGACGATCAGTGCAAAGAAATAAAAAAGAATTCAAACGTCGTGTACGTATGCTTCGACGGCGACGCCGCAGGCGAAATGGCGACGTGGAGGTCTTTGGATATGCTCCGGGCTGTGGGGCTGGAGGTCAGAGTTATGACTTTGCCGGAGTCCATGGATCCCGACGACGTGTGTAAAAGTTACGGCGCAGACGGTTTCAGAAAGCTTATGAACGATGCGAAACCGCTGACGGAATTTAAAATACGGCAGCTTGCTTCGAAAGAGAATATGGAAACTTTCGCTGGTCGCGAAGCGTTTGCGTTGAAAGCTCTGCCCGTTCTGGAATCGCTTTCGCCGATAGGCAGGGACGCGCATATTCAATTAGTATCCGAACTCAGCAAACTTTCGGCGGAGAGTATCGGAAATTCTTTGAAAAATTATTCGGTGACCAAAAAAACAGGGACCAGGAACGCGGACGAAAACCGCGCGGAAGACACGGAAGACGAAGTTTCCAGAGTCGATTTGAAAAACGGCAGGATGCTTCTGAAAGCGCTTTTGGACGGCGAAAGTTATGCGGAGATCGGGGAATTGGACGAAGAATGTTTTAAATTTCCGCTCCATAAACGAATATTCCGTTATATTTCGGACAAACAAAAGGAAGGCGGCAAATTGAAAGCCGGGGAATTGTTTGCGTTGGAACCCGATTCTACGGAAGAATTGGAAGCCGTTATGTCGGCTACCGACGGATACACCAAGGAAAGCGCGGAAAAGATGTACGGCGCTATCCTGACTTCGATTTTCAAAACGCGCAAAAAAGCCAGAATAGCCGAACTTACGGCACAGATAAAGGTTGCCGACGGCAGTAAAAAAGAAAGCCTTCAAAATGAGCTTTTGAAAATAATAAACCTAAGAAAATAGCATTCCGACAAAGGAGGAAGCATACGATGGACAATAACGTCGTCGAAAGCAAAATCAAAAACGAGGTACAAAAGATCGTCGAATCTTATCGTGACAAGGAAGTCAAGACGATAAACGAAGAGGAATTATTGAATAAACTTGAAAAATTCAACCTCGAACCGCAGGATATAGAAGTCATTTATAAAGAACTTGCGGAGGCGGGAATCACCGTTGCGGAACAATCGGCAGCCAAAAACGACAAGCTCCTGCAAAAGATAATGTCCGAAGTCAATATCGACGACTCGGTGAAGATGTACCTGAAAGATATAGGCCGCGTGCCGCTTTTGTCCGCAGAGGAGGAATTGGAGCTGGCGCAGAAAATGGCGGACGGCGACGTCGAAGCAAAAAAGAAACTCATAAACGCCAACCTCAGATTGGTCGTCAGCATAGCTAAACGCTATGTGGGACGCGGAATGTCTTTCCTGGATCTGATACAGGAAGGCAACCTCGGTCTGATGAAGGCCGTTGATAAATTCGATTATACCCGCGGATTCAAATTTTCGACGTATGCCACTTGGTGGATACGCCAGGCGATAACGCGTTCGATCGCAGACCAGGCGCGCACCATAAGGATCCCGGTGCATATGGTCGAAACGATCAATAAGCTTGTTAAAATTTCCAGGGCGTTATTGCAAAAGCTTGGCAGAGAACCCACTCCCGGCGAAGTCGCCGAAGCCATGGGCACTACCGAAGCGCGCGTCATAGAAATTCAAAAGATCGCCCAGGATCCCGTTTCGTTGGAAACGCCGATAGGCGAAGAGGACGACAGCCATTTGGGAGATTTCATCGAGGACACTTCCGCCACCGCTCCCATAGACGCCGCCGAAGCCAATATGCTGAAAGAACAGGTCAACGACATATTGAACACTTTGGCGCCGCGCGAAGCCATGGTTTTGATTTTGCGCTACGGGCTGAGGGACAACCGTCCAAGGACGTTGGAAGAAGTCGGAAAAGTATTTAACGTAACGCGTGAACGTATCCGCCAGATAGAGGCAAAAGCGCTGCGCCGTTTGAAACATCCGAACAAGACAAAGAAACTGAAGGACTTTCTGGACAAGTGAAAGAGCCCGGCGCAAGGTTAAAAGCCATAATCTCCGAAATCGGTTGCGATACCCTCGCCGATATAGGCTGCGACCACGGATACATAGGAGTGCGCGCTTTGCAGGAAGGCAGAGCGAACCGGCTTTTCGCAGTCGATATCAGCGATAAAAGTCTGGATAAATGCCGACGTCTTGCCGCCGAAGAGAACGTTGCCGACAAGGTCGAATTCGTAGTTTCCGACGGCTTTGAAAATCTGAACGCCGCACCCGATACCGCGGTGATAGCCGGTATGGGCGGCTATGAAACGATCAAAATACTAAAAGCCGCAAAAACGCTGAACAGGGTACCCGAAAAGCTGATTTTGTGTCCCCATCAGAACGCTTCGGAGTTACGCAGGTTTCTGCGCGACGTTCCGATAAAAAAAGATTATATCGTTTGCGAGGACAAAAAATTCTATCCCGTAATAGTCGTTTCGGATACCGGCGAAAAATACGCCGTGAACGAATTCCGTTACGGGAAAAACTTTCCGGAAAGCCGCGCTTATTACGATATGTTGGAATGCAGGCTGAATACGTTGGAAGAACGTTTTTCGGGGCGTGAGATGCCCGAAAAAATGTTGAACGAGTATAACGATATAAAGGAGTTGCTATGCCGAAGATAGCCGACGCAATTGCGGCGATAGAAAGATTCGCGCCGCTTTCGCTTCAGGAAGAATACGACAATTCCGGATTGCAATACGGGCTGACCGATCGCGCGCTTACAGGCGTGACCGTGACTTTGGATTTAAATCCGGACGTGGCAAAGGAAGCCGCCGGATCAGGTGATAATCTGATAATTTCGCACCATCCGGTATTATTTCATCCGCTGAGGTGTTTCGACCCGTCAAAGCCCGAGTTAAAGGCTTTGGAGATATGCGTCCGCAACGGTATAACAGTATATTCAGCGCATACCAATGCGGATAAATGCGAAGGCGGTCTGAACGATTGCGTCGCGCGTATATTGGGCGCGGAAACAGTCCCGTCGGATACTCCGGGAACTTTACCGAAGTTCGCAAGGTTTCCGGAACCTGTCACTATCGCGGAAATAGCCGACAGAATAACCGAAAGATTAGGCGACGGGGGCGTAAGATTCGTAGGAGATCCCGAAAAAGCCGTCCGCACGTTGGCTTTGATCACGGGCGGAGGCGGAGATACCGATTCGCTGAACGCCGCTATCGAGGGCGGAGCGGAGCTTTTTTTGTCGGGAGATTTTAAATATCACGTCATTAGGTTTGCAAAAGACGTCGGTTATGATATAATATCGTTCGGGCATTTCGAAAGCGAATTTCCTTTTATAAAGCTGATAGCGGATAAACTTAGATCCGAGGGCTTCGATAACGTCCACGAGGCAAAAAGCCTTCAAAATCCTTATCATACGGAGGGTCGTATATGAAAATGAATATTGCGGCGATGCTGGAATACCAGGCAACGGATCAAATTATCTATAAAGCCGAGCAGGCTTTTGCAAACAGCGCTGAAAACCGCAGATACGCCGCCGTACAAAGCAAGATCGCGGAACTCAGACAGGCGGTCATCAGAATGGACAAAGACGCTTCGGACGCAAGGCGCGAGATAGAGAAAAAAGAAGCTCAATGCGCCGAAATCACCGAAGAGTTGTCGGCGGGATTGGACGTCGGCGGCGAGAACGATCTGGCAGAGGTCAAAAAGCACGAAGATATGCTGCTCGAATACGAAAATACCGTAGACCGCATCGAAAAGGACGTAAATAAATTCTTAAGGCGGCTGGAAGAGATAGAACGCGAAGTAAAACAGGCGTTACAGCAGCTGAAAAAATGCAACGTCGAATTGGAAAACAGCAAAAACGTGCTTGCCAACAAGCGCACGGAGATGCAGATCGAATTGAAAGACGAGGTTATGAAAAGACGCGCCATTCAATCCAAACTCGATCCGAAAGAATTGGAAATTTATAAAAAAGTCAGAAAAGAAAATATTCGTTTGCCTATCCTGGTGGAATATTCCGACGGATTGTGCCGCGGCTGCGGAATGCACGTCGAACACGACCTGCAAGGCAAGCTGAAAGAATCCGGGGATATTGCCGAATGCCCGAATTGCAGGAGAATATTATATCTTAAATAAGCGGCGCACGGCATATAATATACCGTTTACGGAGACGGTATGTTATTTATCAAAATGAACGGACTCGGCAACGATTATGTGTTTTTCGACGCGGAAGTCGTATCCGAAGAACCGTTAAAGTATCTTGAAACCAATATAAAAAAGCTTGCGCCCGCGATATCGGACCGGCATTTCGGAGTAGGCGGCGACGGAGTCGTGATTCTGTATCCGTCTTTGGCTTACGACGCAGATATGCTGATGTTCAACGCCGACGGCAGTATGGGAAAGACCTGCGGCAACGCTTTAAGGTGCGTAGGGAAATATCTTTCGATGAAATACCCCGGGAAAACATCTTTTTCCGTGAAAACATCGGCTGACGTTTCCTCCGTTTCGGTTTCCGACGAAGGGGTTACGGCAACGCTGTCGAAACCCGAATTCGCCGGCAGAAAGAACGGCGCTTATTTCGTGAACGTCGGAAACCCTCACGCAGTTATCGTGACGGAAAACCTTTCCGATTCGGCTTTTTCGGAGGCTATGGAACTGACGAGGATATACGACGTCAATACCGAAATGGTAAAGATCGGGTCGGATAATTCTTTCACGATGCGCGTCTGGGAACGCGGAAGCGGCGAAACCTTGGCTTGCGGCAGCGGAGCCGCCGCGGCGGCTTCCGCCATAAACCGTATGGGACTTGCAAAATTCCCCATGACGGCGCGGCTGAAGGGCGGAAAGCTTATTATAGACACCGATTCCGACGGCGTCGTTCGGATAACAGGCGCCGCTGAAATAAATTACACAGGAGAGATCGACATATTTCAATATGGTCAAATTAAACGACAACTTTTTTAAATTGCAGGAAAGCTATCTGTTTTCCACTACGGCAAGAAAGATCAGAGAATATTCTGCTGCGAATCCCGATAAGCCCGTTATAAAAA
>CALVXZ010000073.1 GCA_944371785.1 uncultured Clostridia bacterium
AAAAATATTAAAATTTTTCTTGCTTCGTTTACTGCAAGCTCCCGATCGCAGTCATTTAGGCTTTACTAAACTCCTGCTCCCGTGCGGCTTGCGAGCCTCGCCTCGCTTGCTTTTGGGCAGTCTGAACCGAATATGACCGAAAATCTGCGCGACCGAAAGAGATCTGCCGATTGCGAAAGAAACTGCCGTACGGCGCGTAAAACGGGCTAAGACGGCGTGCAGATCCGACTGCCCGGGAAATCGGTTACGGAAACGGCAATATGCGTTCAGGCGCGGAAAAACGCGCGCGGAAGGGGCGCGGAGAAGGGCTTATGGCGGACGCGGATCTGACAGCGGTCTTTTTTCGGTCGCCTCCGACCGTTCCGAAAACTATTTCAGCCGCCGCGTCTGAAACCGTTTTGATAAACCGACATTGCCGAATAATCGCATTACGGGTAACCGTATTCCGTTATCGGGTGACCCGAATATCGATTTATTATCTACAGATTTATTTCATCCGAAACCGTTCAAAGAAGGGGGATATTACAAAAAACGGCGTTTTGTATCGGTTAAACCAATCGTTAAAAAAACGAAATATTCTAAAAAATCAATCGCCTGGGCGAACCTGTTTCGGAGAGGCAAAACAGGGGTTTCGCAGGGATTTTCGGCGTCTTTCACGGGATATACGGAAGCGTCGGGGCTTAGCGGACGTGGGCGCGGACGGCGATAAAAAAGTAAAACAGCCCGCCGCATATTGACAGCGCTATTTATTTTTTTTATTATATAAGTACATATTGCCGGCGGAAACTCGAGTACCCGACGGCGGCAGTCGAAGGCTTTTTCGCCGCGGCGCGCAATGCGGCTTACGGCGAATGGCGTTAGGAAAACGGGCGTATCGCGGTATGCCGGTTTTTCCCGTGGCGCAATGCGCGTTTTCTTTTACGCGCGCGTTCGCGGAATAAAATTTAATGTAAGATATGCGGCGCCCACAGCCGCCGCTGTCATAAAAAACGTGTTTTCTTTCGCGCGAAGGCACGTTGGCGCCGGAAGGCGCACGGAGGCAAAATGAAACGACATCTTTTGAAAATCGCATTGATAATCTTATCGGCGGCGCTGTTGGCAGCGGCGTTAGTCGCCTGCGATCCGGTAGATCAACCCTACACAGACCGTTACCCGATAGAGGAGGGTCCGGACAACGACGCGTTCCTGGACCACACCACAAAAGACGAGGCGATAGACAAAGCCGTCGATTCGATGGAAAACTTACTGACCCACCTGGACACGGAAGAGGCCTCCGAAACAGGGTATTACGTCGGCGCGAATATGACGATCAATACCGAGGGCGGTCCCAACGGCGATTCGGCTTTCAGACTTAACCTCCAGGCGAACCTTTACACTTACCCCTACGAAATAAAAGACGAGGAAGGCAACGTGCTCTTTGACGAGGAAACGGGGCTTCCGCTGGTGGACCAAGAGGCTTTGGCGATACATAACGACCGTATCCGCTATTCGGATATGATCTTGGAATGGTACGACGGCGCGACGAACGAAATGCTGATAGGTTTTTACTTCGACGGCATAAACCGTAACGCCGCGGACGACGGAAACGACCTTTACCTGAATCTGGATGGGTCAAAGAGGATATTCCGCGATTTCGGTAACTCCGTTCTGTTCCAACAGATTGTCAGGCTGATAACAAGCTTCAACCTGGAAACGCTGATAGGTTCGGCCTCGGAAGGCGGCACGGCGGATTCTTCCTTCCAGAACCTGCGCGACGCGTTGGATATGGCTATCGACAACAACTACCAACAGACCATAAACGGCAACGAATCAACGATATTTTTCGATTCGGTCAACCTGACCCAGCTGTCGTCGGACATCAACAGCTATATGAACAGCATTTTCGCGCCGTTCGAAGACAAATTGGACCCGCTGTCCAATAAATACCTCGGCTTCCTGATCTCGACTTTGGGCAAGACCGCCATAACGACGATAAATTCCGATATGCAATTCGTTATGGAGCCCAACGAAAACCTGGATAACAAGGACATAATGACGGCGCTGATAATCGACGCTTCGGGCGGTTCCAACGTGGAAAGCGACGCCGAAACGGGATCTACCGTTTCAATACCTTACGACCTGCATATGGAGGCGAGGTATTCTATCAGAACTTCGTCGGACATCACGTTCGACAAAGTCGGTTATACCGAATACTCCTACGGCGATTACGAATATACGGGAGATATGTTCATTCCGATGCTGGGATTGCAACTCGACGTGCTGTTGAGGACGGACATGAACGAATACGACAACTCGATAAACGAAGTTTACATGGCGTGCCGCGACCTGGCGACGGACGACCTTATGTTGGGTCTGTACTATAAGGACGAACTGACCTATGTGGACGTCGAAGGGATACAGGATCTGTACGGAGGGGTGCAGATAGAGGATCTTGGGCTTCCGAAAGCGTACCGGGACGGGTTCGACCTTGCCGATACGTTGGCAAAGCTGTTCGATCTGGTGGACAGGTATATAGTCATTGCCGTCGATAACATTCTGTACGGTGCCAACACGGCGGAGGGCGAAGAATCGCAATTCGAACAGATAACCGGCGTCATTGTCGATAATATGGAATCGACGATGAAGGACGAATCGGATCCTTCGTCGCGCGCAACGATCCAGATCCGGATCGATTTCGAGCTGATCCGCAAGATACTTTCGATGACTTCGGAAACGGGCACCGAATACACGGTGGAACAGCTGATACTGATCTTAAACAACCAATTCAACATAGACATTCAGTCGATAGCCTCGATCGCCGGCGTCAGCATCGAGGAACTTATCGAAAAATCATATTTCTATCTGACTTACGACGTGGACTACTATTCAATTAAGCTGGAAGTGTATTCCACCGCCGAAATGACCGACGAGGAAATAGCCGAATCCGGACCCCTTCAGATCCTCAGAATGGACCTGTATCCCCAACACGTCGGCGAAGAGGTAAAAATAGTGTTCCCCAGCTTCGAAGGGTTCAAAGAATTCCAGGACGTCATGACTTATTCCGGATACCTGGAAGGTCAGTTCCTGTTCGCGGCGACGGAAGAAGTCGATCTTTCGATGCTGTTGGGTTCGTTTATGGGCGACGAATCGGGGCTGAATACTCCGTTCATACTCCCCGACGCCGCCGATATCTATTTCACTTTGTATTACGACCAATACATACGCGAACAGTTTTTGGACAACGGCAGGTGGACCAGGCGCGCGCGCAGCGCGTTCTCGCTGTACCTGTATATGGTGGTGGAGGACACGGTCACGCCTCTGGCGCACGTTTACGCCAACGACGTCAGCCTGAATACCGCCGACCCCGTGGAAGAATTGGGGTATGTGTGGATACAGTACGATTGCCTGGACGGGTATATCGGCGAGGACGGCAGGGATTATACGCTGCCGCGATTTAAAGTGCGCGAGGACCACTTCGTAAGGGGATTCTATGCCTATATGGGCTACGATTTCGAATCGGAGGAGGACGACGACGTCGTCCTGGGACTGACGGATATCATCGGAGCTTTGATGGAAGATTCGTGGGCGACGTTCGAACCCGACGTCATCAGGGTGACTACCTCTAACCAGACAATAAAGGACTTCTTCCGCGTGGACGAACTGATAGGAACGGTTTCCGCTCAGATCGGTTTTAAACAGCGCGTTTTCAATATCGACGAATTGGAATCTTCCTTCGCGATGTATACCGTCGGCGACCTGGAGGACCTGAAGGGCGATTCCGTGTACTCCGTCAAACTGCACGAAACCATTCCCGTCATATTCGATTTCGGGACCAACATCACGGTAAAGGATATGTTCTTCCTTTACGACGAGGACAGCATCGCCGTAGTCAACGAACAGCAATATTATATGCCCACCACCAAAAACCTGTTTATGGGCGTCAGCAGGGATTATAACGTCGAAATTCTGACGGACGCAGGGCGGTTGGCGATCGACAACCTCAAGCTGATAGGCGACAACGGTCAGAATCTGTACGAATGGGAGCCCTTGGAACCGGTGCCCGATTCGGCGGACGCATACTACGGCGGCACGGGTATCAGCGGCAATTATCCCGCGATTTTCGATCTGCACGCCACTTACGACCGCGATTCGGGATACTATTATACCGTCCATAGTTCCAACGGTTATCAGACGGTATTCGATCTGCAGAACAATCTGTACATAATAGGACTCGGTTCTAACCTTGGCTACGACCGGGTGTGGGACGAACTGAATCCCGACACCGATTATTATTACAAAGTCTACCGCAACGCCGGATTGGTGGATCTCAGATACGATTTCGGCATAAGACTGCCCGGTTGGTACCTGGTAGAACCCGAAGCCGGTATGGTGGCGGCGGACGTCGTTAACAAGATACGGGGGGAAAACTCCGCGGTGCTGTATAACGCCGCTGAAGATTATTACGTCGTCGAGGACAGGCTGTACGAAACCGTGACGGGCGAGGACGGTTTGACCGTGAACGTAAGCTATATAGAAAAACTTCGCGAAGCCAACTTCGGCGTCAAAAACGGCACCTTGATGGTCCCCGACGAATCGCAATCGGATCCCGACGCCAAAAAGACGGTAAAAACGATTACTTATCCCAGGATCTATCCGCTGACGATAGAATATTACGGACAGACCTGGTACTTCGACCCGGTGACCGCGGGATATTACCTGGAGTTTGCGGAAATAGACGAAAACGGCGAAACTATTTTGCACCGCGCGCAGCTTGACGTGACCTACAGCCCGAACGAACCGTCGGAGAGCAACACTTATTACGAAGTCACCGGCGCGGGAACCGATGACGAAACGCGCATCTACACGGCGCAGATGAATATTTCCGGAAACGTCTATACCGAGTCCGCGGCGGATTCGGTCTACCTTTCCGAGCTGTTGGACGCCGACGTCTTTTCCGGCAGGGACTTCGATTCCGCCGATTACGCCGGAGTAAGGTGGCAACTCCGTACCGAAGCTTCCGACGAAGGTCTGAGGCTGTTGCAAACCGAGGCGTTCAAAGACCTGGATATCCGCGACGAAGTGTTCACCGATCAGATAGCGGCAGGCGATCACGGCGAAGATCCCTTCGGACCTGCCGATTGGGACGACGTCACGATAAACGGCGGTATTTACGTTGTTTACGTCATTATCGGCGACGGAATGATGGCGACTTACCGCGAAAACGTGCGCGTAAAGATACTGAACAGGGAAATCGACACCGATAAATACGTCAACGTGGTGACTCCCGACGGCATTGCCGAGGAAGTTTCCGTTGCCGATTCCATTGACGTGGATCCTTACGTTTACCTGATGTTCAGGGCGTATTATTCCAACAACGTCAGCTCCCTGGAAGGCGACGCTCTGCGCGAAGCGTTCGTGAATTGGTACTTCGGTCAGTACACCGTGCAGTTTAACTTCACAAAGATCTACGGAGAGGAAACGGAAGAAGAAACTCCCGCGGAAATTTCGACTTTCGAATGGCATTTCGATTACTACGGCAGTCCCGACGCCACTTATTCCGAATTCGATATCGACAACCGCTCCGATTCCGCTTCCAGCCGCTACACTTACGTCTATACCGTGTTCCACGGTCAGGTGATAGCTTTGGAAATAGAGATTTTGCCGAGGGTTCTCGAAGCCTTCTATGTCCCCGGCGAAAGCAGTCTGAACACTTATACCGTGGACGCGCTGGAGCCCGATTCCTACGCCTTGCCGACAGAACTGATATATTTCTATACCGACGGAGAAAGATATTACCTTCTGAATCCGCAAAACCTCGGCGCGGACGACGCCGCTTCCTATGAGGATATGCTGGGCGGCGAAACCGTTTCGATATTCGATATCCTGCAGACGCCCAGCGTCAATATAGCCGCGAATCCCGATTATTCGGGCAACGCGACTTCGCTGAGCCCGACGCTGTTGGGCGCGTTCGGTAACTTTGCCGGCGACAACGCCCAGCCGCTGATCTCGTGGATGAACCCCGTCGCCGACAACGTCAAATTGGAGGGGAACGACGGCAACCCGTTCGTAGGCTACGACGGAAACATCACCACCGCCACGGTAAACTATCCCGGATACTTCGATTATGCCAGGGATTGGTATCCCGATAACGATTTCTACGCTTGGTTCGTGTTGGAAAACGTTTCGATAACCGTCGAAGTGCCCGACAAAGTGGTCGACGAATATTCCCGTCAGTTCGACGTGACCAATCTATTGTCTTCCGGCAGCCCGGTGAACGTTGAACACGAAGAGCTCGTGCGCAACGTTTCTCCCGGACAGCGCGCCGAACCCGGCGACGGCAACCCGACGATAGGCGTATTTACCATAGATCCGTTCGATACCGGCAGCTTTGAGTTGGGCAGCAGATTGTACGTTTACTTCAACGTGACCGACGCGGAAGGCAACT
>CALVXZ010000074.1 GCA_944371785.1 uncultured Clostridia bacterium
GAGGTAAAGGAAATAGAATTTGCCCATATAATTAGCTGTATAAAAAATTGAAGTATAGCACACTATACTTTGCAAGCAATGTCGTGTGTTTTTGCAAAGCAAAAAAGACAAAGGGTAACAAAATTTGCTACCCTTTTACAATGTACTAAAAAATCCCTAATGGGGACGCCCTTTCCCCGGGGGCTTTTGTTTTTTTGCGTCGTTTTCGGGTCAGGGCTGTAATTGTTGCAGACCCTGTAAACTTGCCGCGATCTCCTCGTCGGTGGGGATATAATCGCTCATTTCGCCGTCGTTGTATTTTTTGTAAGCCGTCAGATCGAAATATCCGGTGCCTGTCAGCCCGAAGAGTATGACCTTCTTTTCGCCGGTATCCTTGCATTTCAAAGCTTCGTCGATCGCTACTCTGATGGCGTGTGAAGATTCGGGGGCGGGCAGTATGCCTTCGGTGCGTGCGAACTGTTCTGCGGCTTCGAAAACGGAGGTTTGTTCTACGGAAACCGCCTCCAGGTATTTGTCGTCGTAGAGTTTGGAAAGGATGGCGCTCATTCCGTGGTAGCGCAATCCGCCCGCGTGGTTCGGCGACGGCATGAACTCGGAGCCCAGAGTATACATCTTCATCAAAGGCGTGATATGCCCGGTATCGCCGAAATCGTACATATAGCTTCCGCGCGTCAACGAAGGGCAGGACGCGGGCTCTACCGCGATAAAGCGGTAATCGTTTTCGCCTCTCAGCTTTTCGCCCATAAACGGAGCGATCAGACCCGCAAGGTTGGAACCGCCTCCGGCACAGCCGATTATGATATCGGGTTTGACGCCGTATTTATCCAGAGCCATTTTGCTTTCCATACCGATGACGGACTGATGCAGGGCGACATGATCCAAAACGGAGCCCAATCCGTAACGGCAGTTCGGCGTTTTCAAAGCCACTTCGACGGCTTCGGAAATGGCGCAGCCCAACGAACCGCCCGTTCCGGGATGAGCCGCCAATATCTTTCTGCCCGTTTCTGTGGTGTCGGACGGCGAAGGAATGACTTTTGCGCCGTAGGTGCGCATCACTTCGCGGCGGTGCGGTTTTTGCTCCGCGGAAACTTTAACCATATATACAGTCAGATTCAGCCCGTAAAAAGCGCAAGCCATAGAAAGAGCCGTTCCCCATTGACCTGCTCCCGTTTCGGTGGTCAGCGAAGTGAGTCCTTCCTGTTTGGCGTAATACGCCTGCGCCGCGGCGGAGTTTAGCTTATGCGATCCGGACGTGTTGTTGCCTTCGAACTTATAATAAATTTCGGCAGGGGTGCCCAACGCCTTTTCCAGGCAGTACGCCCTTACCATGGGAGAGGGACGGTACATCTTGTAAAAAGCGATTATGTCGTCGGGAATGGGAATGTATCTGTCGGTGTCGTTCAGTTCCTGTTCCGCCACGGCTTTGCAGAAGACCTGTTCCAATTCTTCTTTCGTAGCCGGTTTTTTGGTGACGGGATTCAGCATCGGCGGATGCTTTTCGGGCATATCTGCGCGGACGTTATACCACTGACGCGGCATCTCGTCTTCGCTAAGGTAGATCTTGTACGGTATTGGTCGCTTTGTCATAGGTGTGTCCTCCTTTAGTATTATTTGTTTTTATATGCAAAAAGTCCCGAACGCATATCGCGTCGGGACGATTTTCACCGTGTTGCCACCCAACTTCGTCCGCCTCAGCGGACCTTCATTCTCGGATACCGTCATATCCTGACTCTGTAACGGGAGTACCCGTTCGGAACTACTTGCACCGGCTTTCGCCCCGACCCTCGGCAGTCCATTCGCTTGCTCGCGGCTTCTCCGTCGCACCGACCCGGATATCTCTCCAGCCCCTGACGGCAAGTTACTACTCTGCTTCAACGGTTTATAAATGTATGTTCCGATACTATCATTCTTTCGCGGCGTTGTCAAGGATTTTTCGATAAAAAAACGATAGCCGTTTTTTTCGGCTTTCCCGGGCGCGCCGCTTTGCCGTTTTTCGGCTTAGCTAAGCAATATTTACAACCGTATTGTCATTTTTTTACCGGCGTGGTATAATTGCGCTAAGAACGTTGAGTAAACGATAACAGGAGAGGTAAAATATATGTTGATTTCAGAGTATATCGATTTATTTGAAAGAGAGTTGTTCGAATCCTGCGCTCCGTTCTGGCTGAATTACGGGTTTGACCGCGAAAACGGCGGCATAATCAGCTGTCTGGACAGAGAGGGCAGAGTCTATTCCACCGACAAAAGCGTATGGATGCAGGGGCGTTGCGGATATATGTATTCCAGGATCCACAACGTTTTCCCCGAACGCGATCCGGGCGAATGGCTGACGCTTGCCAAAAGCGCCATCGATTTCGATACCGAACATTGTATAGACACCGACGGCAGAATGTTCTTCCAGGTGACCAAGGACGGCAGGCCGCTCCGGAAACGCCGTTATATGTTCTCCGAATGCTTCTATATAATAGCTTGCGCAGAATATTATAAAGCGACGGGAGATAAGAACTACCTGGAACGCGCCGAAAAATATTACGATTTCGTTTGGAATATGTATCTGGATCCGACCACCGATCCTTACAAGATCACTCCGAAAACCGTTCCCGGGGTCAGGGATACGAAGGCTTTGGCGGTGCCGATGATACTTCTGAACGTGTCTGCGGTGATGATGAGCGCGCTTCCCAAAAAGGAAGTCTACTCCGCAAACGCCGCGAAATTGGTAAACGACATCTATTCGTTCCGCTACGGCGACACTTCGTTCATGTTGGAATCCGTGGGGCTGCACGGCGAATATTACGGCGAAGCCGCTTCCGCCAGAGTGATAAACCCCGGTCACGACATAGAGCTCAGCTGGTTTTTGCTGGACGAGGCAGTCCGTACGGGCAACAAGGAACTGCAGGATTTCGCCGAAAAAGTCTTCAATACCGCAATCGATTTCGGCTGGGACGACGAATACGGCGGCATCTTGTACTTCAAAGACCTGGAAGGCAAACCCGTCGAAGCCTACGAACACGACATGAAACTGTGGTGGCCGCACAACGAGGCCGTGATAGCTTCGCTGAAACTGTACAAGCTGACGGGTTCGGAAAGGTATTTCGATTGGTTCGAAAGGGTAACCGATTACGCTTTCGAGAAATTTTCGGATTTCAAATACGGCGAATGGTACGGATATTTAAGGCGCGACGGCAGACCCACCAGACCTCCCTGCAAAGGACATACTTATAAAGGTCCGTTCCATGTAATGCGAATGTTGACCGAAGGCATCGTCTGCCTGAAAGAATTGCAAAAATCCGGTAAGTAAATTCAATTGTTCCGCGCCTGAGCGCGGAACAATCGGATTATATATAAAAAAGGAGAGATTCTATATGAAAAACAAAAAAATTTTATTGACATTGATGCTTGTGGCGGCAATAGTCGTCACCGCCGTCGCTTTGGCGGGTTGTAACGACAGGCCGGAAAAAGTGTTTGCCGGAACTGCCGCCGACCTGGGCGGATTTAGGGGCGCAAAACAAATTTATCTAGACGCTACCGATATCAGTCACGTTCCCGGATCACAACTGCTGTTCGTGACAATTGCCGGAAACAACGGCACCAACACCTACAAGCTGTACAACTTCGTCACCGATAAAGAGATCACGTCGTTTACGGCGGGCAGCGGCAGCGCGCAGGCGTTGACCAACCTGATCGTAGTCAAAAACGAAAACGTCATAAACGAAGTCGCCTATACCGACCTCAGCTTCTTCGATTTCGAAGGTAAGGCTTTGAATAACGGTTTCATTTCGGAGAGCACGGTTCTCTTTGAAAACAGCGACACTGGCTTCAGCCTTGAAAACGGCAAAGATCCCGGATACATTATTTTGAACAACTTCGTTTATCTGGTAAAAGGCGGCAAATTTGTGGTAAGTTTTGAAAAGGGCGCTTCGTTCGATCCTTCGATAGCCGATTACGAATACGAATCCGAAAATTACTTTTTCGTCCCCGGTGACGACGAAGAAACAGAAACCGTTCGCGTCTTTGAAAAGAACGGCAATCTGCATACCGTGGCGGACATTACCGAAAACAAGAACGCTTCTACTTCTTCGACTTCGGTATTTTATCTTTCCGAGGACAAAATAGTCGTCCAATACATAGACAGGTGTGCCGACGACAAAAACAGTTACGATTATCTGATAAGCGGAAGCAAATACGAGGTTCGCACTTATATCTTTGACGCGAAAAAGTCAAAGTGGAGCGAGAAAAAGTCTTTTAAATACGTGATAAATAATATCGTGCCTGCCGAACACGAGGGCGCAGCGGCGTTTGACGAATCTATAACCGACATCATGGTCGCCAGGAAATTCTCCAAGAAGACGCTTTCCGATCATTATACCGTAGCGTCCGTAAACGACAGCCTGAAGGTAAAAATAGATTTTGACGACGTGTTCGAAGGCTACGTCGGTCATCAGGCTTTCGCCGACGGATACATTATCGCAACCAAGAGCGGAGATAACTATTTCGTCAGCAAGGACGGCAAGGATTACGTAAAAGCCGAAACGATATCTTACGATACCCCGTATTTCGATAACGGCTCCGGCGTCATCTACAAGTATGAATCCGGTAAAGCCGTCGAACAGGGCAGGTACGACATTTCCAGATACTCCGTAGTCAGCGTCGTGGGCGGATACGTTATTTATCAGGACGCGGCAGGGGCTTATTACGCCGGCGCTTTCAACGCCGACCCCGTAGCGTTGTCGACCGCAAACGTTTCGATAAATATGTACGACGGCTTCTTTACGAAGACCACGACTTCCGAAAACGCTTCGCCCGTAATCGAATTGTATTCGGCAAACGGGACCAATCTTGCCAAGCTCGGCGGAGCGATTGAAAATTCCAGAGTCGCGCACGGATCCGACGCATCCGGGAAAGCCGTTATGGTTATTTCGGTAAGCGGAAGCGACAACGCCAAGATGTATTATCGTTTGGGATAAGATCCGCGAATCCGGAAAAGTCAGGGGGCGCGCCGCGCCCCCGCATACACAGAAAATGGAATACGTTAAAAAAGAAGGCACTTTAATTTTAAGGTTGGAGCGCGGAGAGGAGATCGTTTCCGCGCTGAAATCGTTGCAGAAAAAGGAAAACATTCCTTCCGCGGCTTTTTCAGGGATAGGAGCAACCGATTCGGCGACGATAGGCGTTTACAGGATGGCGGAAAAACGTTACGAAGCCGTCGAACTTTCCGGCGATATGGAGATAGCTGCGCTGACGGGCAACCTTACCGCGGACGGCGAAGGCGAACCTTACGTTCATGCGCATATCGTTCTGGGGAACGGCAGAAACGCCTACGCCGGGCATTTGAACTCCGCAGTCGTTTCCGCCACCGCGGAGATATTCGTTTTTGCGACCGACGTTCCCGTTTCCAGACGTTTCGACGCGGAAACGGGGCTGAACGTATTCAAATTCAGCCATGACTAGGATCTGCGTTGTATTGGGAAACAGAATGAACGACGACGGCTCCGTGTCCGAATCCACAAAGGAGAGGCTGGAGTTTTTAAAAAGCTATTACGCCGCCGAAAAACCGGATTTTGTGATCCTAAGCGGCGGAATTGCGAATCCCAAAGCCGGAATTTCGGAAGCGCGCGCCATGTTGAACGAATTGCACGGAGCGATAGACGAAAGCAGGATCGTTTTGGAAGACAGGTCGCGCACGACGATAGAAAACGCCAAATTCTCGGCGCCGCTGATCGCCTCGCTTTCCGCGGACGAAGTGACCGTTATATCTTCGCCGTCGCATATACGCCGCATATATATGAACCCGATAAGACTGTTTAAAAAATATCTGAAGCGCGCGGGTAAAGGTGATGCGGAGATAAAATCGTATTGCGGGCGTCAGGCGTGAACGGGTAGTGGCGTAGAGTAAAAACCGACCGAAAAAGAAAAACCCCGTAATCTTTTACGGGGTTTGATTTTAAAACGAATTGCCCTTGAAGGGATTATTTTTTCGTGGGCATTGTGTTCGGCAGGGTAGCATAATCGGGTTTCGGATTCATCTTTATGCGCAAGATCAAACCGTTTTCGTCCGCGTCGAAACGCATTTGGGGAGAGATCTTGAATTTGGGCGGCTGAATGGCTATCGGAGCGGTGACCGCCGCCGTTTTGGAAAGGACGAATTTCTGTCCGCCGTAATCAACTACCTGTCCGTCCAGCGAGTTGTGATCGGGAGCCTTGAATTGTTGCATATCTTCCACCTCCTTGTATACATAACCATCATATCATAATTATATTGCATATGCAATATCAAATTGATAAAAAAATCAATTCGTCTGTAGGTTTACAATACATTTGTTACACAGTCGCATATCCGGAACAAGAAGGAGAGGAAGGAAAAATAGACGGAAACC
>CALVXZ010000075.1 GCA_944371785.1 uncultured Clostridia bacterium
ATGGCGGCTATGCCGTAAATTATGAACAGGAAGGTAGGCAACAGATTGCCTACCTGTATTTTATCCATGCCCTCCGCGGAAAAAGCGTCTTCGCGGTACATGACCGTTACGATATCGTCGTCGAACATTTCCCGCAATTCTTTGAAGCGGCTTCTGTCGGCGTTCAAAACAACGCTCATATTGCCGTAATTATCGAAGTCCGAATATTTTATTATCAGCATCTGATCGTTGCCGGTCACGGTTTCGTCCACTCCGATGATCGTAAACGGTTTTCCCTCGGCGTCGGCGTGGTAAAGGGAATCCACTAAAATGTCGATTTCTTCGCCGACACGCATATCGAATCCGTATGCCAATGCGGAGGTGACTATCGCGGCGTTCGGAGTAGAATCGAAAGCTTCGAATATTTCTTCCGGGCAATCCGGAGCCACGAATTTCAGATCCGAGGAGCTTTCCACGCCGTACAGCCGGAGGGAATTCAACGATGCGCCGTCGGATACGCGTATGATCTGGGCACCGCTTTCTTTTATCAGCGCGGCGTCTTCGACATAGGACAATTCTTTTGCCTTTGCAAGGACGCTTTCGGCGACGGCGTATCTGTTGTCCTGGGCAAGGTTCGAAGACACGTCTATGCGGTAATCGCCGGTCAGCCGGCTGTAAGTGGAGTAGGTACTGTAATTCACTATGTTCAGGATCGACGCGCCGAAGCTGACGAACACTATCAGAGCCGTGGTGATCACTGCGGCGGAGCGCACGCCGGGGTTTCTTCCGGCGGATATCCAGCCCAAGGTTTTACAGGAAGGGAATTTTGCGGACAGCTTTGCAACGCCGTATACCAACGAAGGCATCAGCCCGGGGATCAGTATCGCAAGCCCGGCTATCAGCAGGAAAGCAGGGGGAGTTTCGTATTCGGTAAGGCAGATCCATATTATGGCCGCTACCGTAACGGCGGCTCCTGCCGCGGCGAGTATCCATAACGGGCGTTTCGCGATCTTCGTTTTTCCGCCTGTCAGCTGACGGATGGGCTTTGTACCCAATCTGATTGCCGGGATCAACGCCGAAAAAGAAGCTATTCCTATGCCTATCAGCAACGCCCAGACGTAGCTGAGCGGATCCGTCGCTATCGTGCCCGTGATCAAAGTTTTGCGCAGCATGGTTTCCAGGTAAAATATCAATAATCTGCCTGCGCCCAGACCTATCGCTCCGCCTGCAAGCGAGTAAGCGATGCTTTCGGTAAAAAGTATCAGCGCAGATTCCGCCGGAGTCGCGCCCGCGGTTTTGAAACGTATCAGTTCTTCGGAACGCGAACGCACTATGACGGTGAACGAGGACGCCAGCAACACGCACATCACCGCGCCGATCGCGCCGGCGGCAATGGCTATCAGCCGCATACTGTTTTGGACGGACTGTTCCACCATGGGAACGAAATGAGAAACGGGTTCCGACAACAGAGTGGCTGCCGGTAATCTGCCGGCGGTTTTTTCTGCCGTATACAGCGCGTAGAATTGCTGTTCGCTCATTCCTTCGGGAAGGAATACCCCGAATATACTGCCGGACGATTCCGCCAGAGCTACCGGATCTTCGATCACTACTTTTACGAAATCCCCGCCGTAATAATATCCGTAATTGTCGCAGACGCCGCGTATAAAATATTCTTTTTCTTTGCCTTTTACCTGAAAAGTGTCGCCGGGCTTCAGCCCCGTCAGGTCGGCGAATTTCATCGATACGAACGCGTTCGGCAAGGTTTCGGAAGGAGCGGTTTCGGACAATATCCTCGCCTCGGAAACTCTGTTCAGTTCGTCCAGATCCTTTACGGTCAGCGATTTAGCCTGGACGGTATGTTCGTCCGTTTCCAAAAAATTATCGGAAAAATTATATCTTATATAACTTCCGCCTATGTTTTTAATAAAATTTTCGATCTCGTTCATCTGTTGTTCGGACGAAACGGGATTGCCGGATCCGTCGACGACGTCCAATGCGTTGGCGGATATGACATAATCGGCGTTGGCGTAGGCGGAAGGTCCCCACAGTTCGGCGGTCTGACGGAAAATGGAAGATATGTTCAGGCACAGCAAAGCGCAAGCCGTCACGATGATGACCGAAATCAGCATTATGAAAGATTGCAAAGGATTCTTTTTGATAGAATTCAGCGTGTGCTTGAACAGGATCTTCATTTAATTACCGCTTTTCGACGGGCAAAGCCGTACTTCCGTAATATTTGAGTTTATACAGATATTATATATCATAAAATTTGTTAAGACAATATGCAATTTGTATGCGTTACGGAGCCGCTTATTCGGTTTTGCCGAACAGAGCCTTTATCGTTTCGGGCAGAGTTTCCAATTCCTTTACGCTTTTGCCGATAGCGAAAGGGAGGATCTTTTCGGGAAGATCGGGGTCGATGAAATCGCCCGTCAGACGCGCGTCCCGAACGGTTCCGCCTTTCAGCGACAGCCGCAGTTCCGACGATTCTCCGTTCAAAACAAAGGGTATTCCGACGGAAAAAGGCGGCTCCTGCCCGAATATCCATTCGTCCGAAGCGAATTTGTCGGCGAGCGCGCGGTATTTTTCGGTTTCGAAAGGTATCGGATCGGCTCCGCCGTATTCTTTACCGAATGCTTCCGCCAGAAGTGCGGATATGCTTTCCACGGTGGCGCACGGAGAAAATTCGCGTATGTTTGCGATGCGTTCTCTGACCGAAGTTACGCCTTTGGAGGCGAGTTTCACCGCAGGGGGAGTCAGCGCCGAGGCGGCGTCGGAAACGTTCAGATCTATCAGAAGCGTTCCGTGATGCAATCCGTTCGAGGCGGTTTTTTTATACGCCTGACCGCCGATTTTCCTGCCGTCGCAAAGTACGTCGTTCCTGCCCGAAAAGACAGCTACGACGCCCGCGTCTTTCAAAGCCGATAAAAGTAACCGGTTCTGCCTTTCCACATCATAAACGGAGTTTGGGATAATAAAAGAATAATTAAGGTTTCCTAAATCGTGATAAACCGCTCCGCCGCCGGTAGTTCTCCTGACGGGCAGCACGCCTGCGGAGCGGATAAATCCCACGTTGACTTCCTTTAAAATATTTTGGTTTCTGCCGACGATCACCGAAGGCGCGTTGACCCACAGATACAATACGGGTTCTTTCGCCTCGTCCAATAAAAACTGTTCGGCGGCAAGATTGATATAAGGATCGTGGCACGCGGCGCGCAATATTTTTCCCATACTCAGATTATAAACGAAAGCCGGTTTTTCCGCAAGGAATATCGGGTATACGAAGGCAAAGCTATAAAACGGGCGGACAAATCGCGGAGAACGCAAAATTTTTATTGACTGAACGCGCGCATAGTTTTATAATTAAATAGATAAAATTTTGTGGACGACGGAGTTCCGATTATGGCGTTTGAAAAGATATCCGAAATCAAAATAGTGCCGGTCGTCAAAGTGTTCGGCGCAGACGACGGCGTTAACGTCGTGAAGGCTCTGGCGGCGGGCGGCATTCCCGTTGCGGAAATAACTTACAGGACCGCGGCTGCGGGCGACGCTATTGCCGCGGCGGTGGCGGAATGCCCCGAAGCATTGATCGGCGCGGGCACGGTAACCAAACTTTCCGAAGCCGAAGACGCCGTTTCGCGCGGAGCGAGTTTTATCGTTTCGCCCGGTTATTCGGACGCGGTAAACGCGTTTTGCAAAGAGGTCGGCATAGACTACGTTCCGGGAGCGGTCACTCCCACGGAGATCATGCACGCGGTCGAAGGCGGCAACGAAGTCATCAAATTCTTTCCGGCTTCCGTATACGGCGGCGCAAAGGCGTTAAAGGCTTTGGGCGCGCCGTTCCCCGGTATCAAATTTATTCCCACGGGCGGAGTTTCCGCCGAAAACCTGGCCGAATTCCTGGCTCTGCCGAACGTGCTTGCGATAGGCGGATCCTGGATGGTGAAAGATTCGCTGATCGTCGAAAAGAAATTCGCCGCGATAACCGAACTTGCGGCTGCGGCAAGAAATATCGCGGAGGGTAAACTACTATGAAAGTCGTTACTTTCGGTGAAATAATGCTCAGGCTGGCGCCCGAAGGCTATTACAGATTTTTACAAGCCGATAAATACGGCGCGACTTACGGCGGAGGCGAAGCCAACGTCGCCGTTTCTTTGGCAAATTTCGGAGTAGACGCCGCGTTCGTCACCAAATTGCCCGATAACGACATTGCCGAAGGCGCGGTCAGAGCTTTGCGCGCCGCAAACGTCGATACTTCGTGCATTACGCGCGGAGGCGAAAGGATAGGTATCTATTTCCTTGAAAAAGGTGCGTCGCAGCGCCCGTCCAAGGTCATTTACGACAGGGCGCATTCCGCCGTTGCCGAAGCCGTTTCCTCCGATTTCGATTGGGAAAAGATTTTCAAAGGCGCCGATTGGTTCCATTTTACGGGAATAACTCCGGCGCTGTCGGATAACGCCGCCGAAATAACCTTGCAGGCCGCCGCCGCCGCGAAAAAGGCGGGTTTAAAGGTTTCCTGCGACCTCAATTACAGAAAAAAACTGTGGAGCCGCGAAAAAGCGCGCAAGATAATGACGGAACTGATGAAGTACGTCGATATCGTCATCGCCAACGAAGAAGACGCCGCCGACGTTTTCGGGATTGCCGCTCCCGGCGACGTGACGAAAGGGGAAGTTTCGCGTAAAGGCTACGTTGCCGTGGCGGAAGAACTTATCTCCCGTTTCGGGCTTGAATATGCGGCGATAACTTTGCGCGGCAGCATCTCGGCGTCGGATAACCGTTGGTCCGCGGTGTTGGTTTCAAAGGGTTCCGAAGTCTTTTCGGCAAAAGAATATGCCGTGCATATCGTGGACAGAGTCGGCGGAGGGGATTCCTTCGGAGCCGGGCTGATTTACGGATTAACTCACTTCGACGATCCGCAGAAGGCGGTGGAATTCGCTACGGCGGCTTCCTGCCTGAAGCAGACGGTCGAAGGGGATTTCAATATGGTTACGGTCGAAGAAGTCATCCGGCTTGCGCAAGGCGACGGCAGCGGCAGAATTTCCAGATAGATGCAATAATACTACATAAAAAACCTAAAACGCAGGAGGGTACAATGGAAGAAATCGAAAAAACCGCGCCGGAAACGGAAGAAAACGGCTCCGGACTGCCGGGCAACGAAGGGCCGGCAACCGAACAAAAGAAAGACCTGAAATTTAAGATCCATA
The DNA here is from genome assembly GCA_944371785.1 of uncultured Clostridia bacterium. Classification (GTDB taxonomy): domain Bacteria; phylum Bacillota; class Clostridia; order Christensenellales; family DTU072; genus Stercoripulliclostridium_A. The sequence goes on from CALVXZ010000075.1 coordinate 5,187, forward strand.
AGTTTTTGACCGATCACGCTAATATTTTTCAGATCGTAAAATTTACTTTGATCTCTCTGATCGCGTTCATAGCCGAATTCGCTTCGATGTACGCGTTGCAATACGGTCTGTTGGATCTGTACGGAAACGTACCGTTCAAATGGTTCGTATTCAAATATACCCCCGAGAAAAATTTCGGACTTGCCGGCTTTATCGCGATGTTGGTTTCGAAATGTATCGCCGAAATAATTTCCTTTATAATTAACAGGAAAAAGACCTTCAGCGCCAACAATAACGTCGTGTTCAGCGCGATAATGTACGTAATTACCGTAGTTTCGATAATTATTTTGTCGACGTGGCTTGCCGGCGACGACGCGTTGGGCGGAGTATTGGGCGCGGCAGTCGGCGCCGACCTGGGCACCACGATCTCGAAATTGCTGGGTTCGTTGCTGAGTTGGGTCATCGTCTTCCTGATGGATAAGTTCGTCATCATGAGAAAGACTTATAAATACGACGTGATGACGATAGGTCACAGTTCTTTGGATCACAACTACGACGCCGACGGCAACGAAGTCGTCGAAGTCGGCGGAGCCGTTCTGTATTCGTCCGCAGCCGCTTACGCTTTGGGTAACAGAGTGCTGGCTTTGACGAAACTTTCCGAAGGCGAAGAAGACAGGCTGAACGCGTTTGCTATCCCGCGCGCCGACATCAAAGTGCTTCCCGCCGAAAAATCGACCTCTATCGAGAACAGGTATCTGACCGCGGATAAGGAACGCCGCACCTGCCGCGCGATTTCTCAGGGCGATCCTTTCACGAAAGCCGATATTCCCTCCGAAGCCGCGAAAGTTTATCATTTTGCCGGATTGATCTACGGCGATTACGAAGACGGTATGATAGATTACCTTGCCGCAAAGGACAAAGTCGCCGTCGACGTACAGGGCTTCCTGCGCCACGCCGATCCCGAAACCGGAGAGATGTATTTCGAGGATTGGGCGGACAAGCTGAAAGTTTTCCCGAAGATCCATTACCTGAAAACCGACGCCGCCGAAGCGGAGATCCTGACCGGGAAATCCGACCGCGAAGACGCCGCAAAGATAATGCACTCCTGGGGTGCGAAAGAGGTTATGATCACCCACAATACGGAGGTCATCGTCTATGACGGAAAAGAA
>CALVXZ010000076.1 GCA_944371785.1 uncultured Clostridia bacterium
CGCCGCTCCCGCGCATCAAAAAAGGCGCGCGAAAAAGAAGATCCTTTCAAAACCGCATTGAAAAAATCGGGCGGTTCGCGAAGAACCGCCCGAAATGTCTTTTATATTCAGCCTGCCGTCAGGGACGTCGGGCGTCACGGCATAAAACCGCCGCTATGCACGGATCCCAATGCCGTTTACAGCTGTTTGTATGTTCCCAGGAACACGAATTTTACGCATTCGTTTTCCAATTCGGACAGAAGGTTTTTAACCTCCGGTCTGTCGACTCTGCCTTCGAAATCGAAATAGAAAGCAAATTCGAAATCGGTATTTCCCATAGGACGGCTTTCCAATTTCGTCAGGTTCAGACCCAAAGTCGAAAACTTGTTTAATATGCGGTTCAGGCTACCGGTTTCGTTCGGAAGGTTTACCATAATGGATATTTTGTCCGAATCCTCGTAAATATGCATATCCTTCGCTATGGCTATGAAACGGGTATAATTTATGTCGTTGTCCTGGATGTTCTGTTTCAGGACCTTCAATCCGTAAATACCCGCGCAGGATTCCGAAGCGATGCACGCGACGCGGTTATCGGCGGCTTCTTTTACCATTCTGGCGGCGACGGCGGTATTTTCGACGACGTTGATTTTTACGTCGCCCAACGTCTTCAGGAAATCGGAACATTGGTCTATCGCCTGTTTATGAGAATAAATTTCCTTTATGTCTTCCGCCGCGGCTCCGGCTTTTGCCAACAGGAAATGCTGTACGCGCAGGCGTATCGCCCTGGCGATGTGGAAACTGTGTTTCCTCATCAGGTCGTAAACGGCGTTTACCGAACCCACGGAGCTGTTTTCTATCGGCAGTACTCCGAAATCGCAAAGCCCTCTTTCGACTGCGCCGAACACCGCGTCCCAATCTTTGAAGTACAGAATGTCCGCTATCGGGAACATCTTGTCGGCGGCGATCTGAGCGTACGCCCCCGCCACTCCCTGGCAAGCCACCGTTGCGGAAACGGGGAATGTTTCCTCCCCTTTCGACAGCGCGGCGTCGATCGATGCGCGGATCTGCGAAGGAAGACCCGCCGACTCCGCGCCGTAAGCGCGCGAAGTATTATAGATGGTGTCGAACAGTTGCTTTGCGTACAGTTTCATATTTTCGGGCATGGCTTTGGTGACCCTGGAAACTGTGGCTTTTTCCACCAAGGTGCCGTCCGTTGCGGCAACGTCCCTGGCGTTGTCCTTGGCTATTTCCGAAGCCAATTCCATACGCTTTACGTAAAGCGCGGCGATCTCGTCGTCGATAGCGTCGATTTTCATTTTGGCGTCTGTGGCTGACATATTCTCTCCTTACGAAAAAACCGCCCCTTTTCAGGTGCGGTTCTGATTTTTTATCGATTTTCGCGCACCTTCAGGCTATTGCGTTTTCCGCAAGCGTAAATCCGAAAAAGCTAAAGCCGAAGGTAATGCGTTTCATACTTAAATAATATTCTCCGCGGACGCGTTTGTCAACGGTTTTTTGCACTAACCCTTAAAAACGGGCAAAGTCGAGCCGCCGTAAGGCATAACGTACACCGTGGAAGCCTCTCCGTGCTTCGCCGTCGCCGCGGCGAACGCTTCGTCCAGGCTCTTAAACGGTTTGAATCCCAACGAAGCGACGAACTTTTCGTCGAGTTCGGAAACCAGGTAAATTTCGGCTCTTTTCATCACCAGGGCGATCGCCGCCGCCTTGTGAGCGCCGAGTTTGAAATCGCGGCGAATGTTTTCTATCATCTCGTCGGGAGTAAATTCGGTCATCCACTTTTCGAACAGCGCGCTGCCCGGCCCTTCCTTGCATCCTGCGACCCAAATCACGGTGCCGCCGTCTTTTACCGCGTGTTTGGAATTGTCCAAAGCCTTCTGCGCCTGGTACATATTCTGATCCTTCGGATAACCTCCGGGCGAAACGACGACTATGTCCGCGCGTTCCTTCAACGGCACGCGGTATAGCTTATCCAAAAACGCCGCTCCGGCGCGGTGCGCCGCCGTGACGTCCCCTGCCGTCGCGTAAATGATTTTCTTGTGTTCGTCCAGGACTGCGTTAAGTATATAATCTATGCCGAGGATATCGCCGGCTTCTTCTATGTCCTTCCTTACGGGGGAATCGATGTTCCCGGCATAGGCTTCCGCGCCCACCATCATACTGTGGTTTACGCGAATGGCGTCGGGAGTGGAAACTCCGGGCATTACGGCTTTTGCGCCCCCTGAATAGCCCGCAAAATAATGGTATTCGATGTTTCCCGTACAGATTATGAAATCGGATTCAGCGACTCTTCTGAATATGTCCACGGGCGTGCCGCGCGAGGTGACTCCCAACCTAACCACGTCGTCGGGATCGGAATCGATACATTCTATCCTGTCGTACAAAGCGCCCGTAAGATACCTTTTTTCCTCCTCGGTATGCTTTCTGTGACTGCCCAATCCGAAAACTATTACTATATCATCGTCGGGAACGCCTGCGGCGTTCAGGCGGTTTATCAGCGGCGGCAAAGCCGTAGCGGACGGCATCGGTCGGGTGATGTCCGACGCGATGATACACACTTTTTCGCCGGGTCTGACCTTTTCTTCCACGCGCTTGTCGCCTATCGGGTTATCCAAAGCGTATTCCACCGCGGCGACTCCGGTCAAGCCGACTTCCACGGTATTTGGGATCAGAACTCCCAAAACGCGTTCTTCGGGGGGATCAAAATCCAGCTCCTTGCGGTCATAGCCTATTTTCATATCGGTGCTCCGTTGATTTTCGGACGAATCGGATCAGAACCTGTCGTTCGGGTCGATGACCCTTTCGTCGATGTAGTATTTGCGTTTTTTATAGTTGAAATAACCTACCGCCGATATCGCCGTATACCATACGAAAGCGCACGGCAGAACGAATATCGGTATAATACCTATCGTAGAGATCGCGGTAGTGGCAATTATTCCGCTGACCGCCACCATCATAATCAGCATCGACGGATAGATCTCCTTGACGTACCCCCAATCGAAGTTGTTGAAAAACTTCTTTACCGAAACCGAAAATTTGAGGTTCTCCCCTATCATTTCGGGCGCCCATCTCGCAGTCAGCGACAACCTCAGAGCCGACAGCGCGAATACCGCGAGAATGCCCAGAGCCACCCCCGCCGCTTCCAGCGCGCTTGCAAGAAAACCTATCAGAAAATATCCCGCGATCAGGATGATGATATCTGCCGGAACGGTGACCGCCGTGTAAGTCAGCGCGTACAGCGCGGCTTTTCCGCCCGTCGCCACCGTGGCGTTTATAAAGCCCTGGTTGAATCCGGAGCTCATCTTGTTATACAGCACGAAAGCTGTCGGGATCAGCGAAAACGACACTCCGAAGCGTATCAGGATGAACAGCAGAACGTACAATACGCACGCCCTGACGATGTCGTCGGAGTTGGAACCGATGAACGCTTTCAAGGGTCCGTCGTCGCCTGCGGTAGCCAGCGCCGTAAAATCTTCTTCCAATTCGGTAATTACGTCGAAGTCTTCGCCGAAGGATTCGATTATCGGTTCGGTGATCGCCATAAACAAAGCAAAGACTATCAGAAGCAGAACCGTAGTATACAATAAAACTTTCAAAATCAGCGTTGCCGACGAAACCGTCAGCGACAGCGAATGTCTGAGGTTCATACTAATGCCTCCTGCGGGGTTTGTAGTAGAAATATTCTCTGGGATAATCTTCCCGCTTCAATCCCGAAATTTCATAATAAGACACGAAAGCCAACGCCATAAAGTAGGTCAGCAGCACCGTGTTCAGCAACGATTCGACTATCAGAGAAACCACTTGGCTTTCCGCGATGCCCACCGTCATTCCCACCAACGGCAGCAACAGCGACGGCAGGATAACCGCAAAGCTCATTCGCCTGTAAGTGCCGCCCGAAAGTTTTCCGGCTGCCTGGGTAAATGCGGCGAACGCTCCCAACCCGTTGAAGCACATAAACGGCAGATACAGTATGCCCAGCGTAACCAACATGAAAAAGCCGACGTACGCCGCAATCGCGATCAACACCGTCAACGCGGCGGCAAGTGCCGCCGAGGTCACTTCCGAAGCCAGCTGCATCAGCAAAGTCATAATGACTTTTATCAAAAGAGCGGTGACGACGAATCCGAAAACTCCGTGCAGTACGGGGATGAACCCTTCGTTGAAATCGCGGAACACCGATTCCGCCCTGAATACCCCGACCCTGAGGCTGCGCGAAATAATAGTCGTCATCACGCTGAGGAAAAACAGCGCCAGGATAAACGCCGCCGGCACCGCCAGACCCGATATCAACACGTTGACGTTGCCGTCGTAAGACCACGCGCCTTCGAAGGAAGCGACGTGTTCGAACGCCGAAAACCAACGCGTCAACGCGCCTTGCGGCATCGCCACGGCAATGGCGATCCCCACCGGCAAAGCAAACAGGAAAAGGATCAAAAACCTCTTCCCCTTTTCCAATCTGAACAGATATTCAAATGTCTTTTTAAAGTATTTCATCTTCTATATCCTCGACGTCAATCGTCGTAATCTCCTTTTCCGCCGACGGATTTTCCGCCGTCCTGCCCCGCCTTTTCCCTGTCTTTCCCGGGGCTGTCCGACGAATCGTCGGAATTTGCGTTTTTGGCATTACGGGTTCCCTTATCCGCGTTTACGGTATTCCGTTTCCCGTGTTTACCGATAACTCCTTTTTTGTAAAGGATCAATATAACGGCAGCCGCGACTATCGCCGCTACGCCTGCCGCGACTATTATCCAAACCCAATACGGCACTCCCTGTCCGCCCTCTTCCACCAGGTATATCACGCCGTAAGCGTTTTGCAGAATTATCCTGTCGAAGTTCGCGCCGGCAACCGTCACGTTACGGTAATTCTCGCCGTCGAAGGACACGAAAGCGCAATCGGCGGAAGCGTCACGGAAATAATTCAGCGAAAAGCCGGAAACGATTCGTTCGTTGTCCGCAGGCTCGCCGTTGATATACAGGGTGTATTCTATGCGGATTATTCTGCCGCCGATCCCGGCGGCGGAAAGCACGTCGCCGTATTCGTGCATATCTTTATCTACTACACCCAAGGCTATCCTGATAAACACTTCGTCGCCGGGGTCGCCCTTAACCGCCGATTCCAGACCGTTCCAAACGAAACTTCCGTCCGCAAGATATGCGTTTATCACCTCTCCGTCGACAACCGTTTTACCGGATTCCACCGCGTTTTTAAAATCGGTGTAGACGCCGTTGAAGAAATCGAAATACAATTCGGCTTTCTTTTTTCTGGCGGCGTCGTCCGTGCCCAGGGTCCTGTAAGCGAAGGTCAGTCCCGCCAAAGCCGAATCCAGGTCGTCGTACAAATCGGCGTTTACCGGGTTCTCGCCGCCGGGAGAATATATCCTAAGGAACTCTTCGGCTTGCTCGATGACCTCCTGCGTGTTGTACAGCACTTCCGTGCCGCCCGCAACTTCCTGCAATATCACATAGTCCGGGTCGCCGGAAATCACCAATTTATTGTCAAGCAGCGGACCTATCGAAATATTTCCGACGCTGTCCATCGTGTAATAATAATACCAACCGTCCTGTTTGAGGTTGAACCTTACGGTGGCATTCCTGGTCATAGAGGTAAAAGTCGTCTTGTAAGCGGTATACCGTTCGGTGAACTCTTCCAATTCTTCTTCTGAAAAATCGGGAGTTTCATCGCCTTCGGATTCCGCCAGGCTTTGGTCAAACCTTAAAATATAGATCTGTCTTATCCCGGAGGCGGCGGAAGCGGGCACAGAAGCCGGGAACGCGTCGGTGAAATCTATTCTGACGCTGTAAGTGGGCAATCCGTCGGCGCTTCCCGTCTGCAAGCCCATCATATAGCCGCCTATCAATTCGTTGTAAACGGGTTTTGCCCCCGTCCAATCGATATTGTTTACGACGTAATCTTCCTCGTTGATCTCCCCGTTCTTTTCTACGCGCACGGATAAATTCCCCGCGTTGGCGATCCTGAATATGAACTGAGCTTCGCCGCTGTCGGCGGAATATCCGGCAAACCTCCAGGACGCCGGGTAATATTCGCCGACGGTACCGTCCGCCACGGGATCGTCGTATCCGCGGTTCGTAAACAGTTCTTTCGTGGAATCGTCCAATTTCAGATAAGGCACTCCGTCCTTTACGTAATCGCCTTTTATCGACCACAAGTCGCCGGCTAAATCAAGATCGTACGCAACATAAACGTCGGCGTCCGCCGGAACCTTTACCGACAGCACCGCGCCGTTCAGAAC
>CALVXZ010000077.1 GCA_944371785.1 uncultured Clostridia bacterium
CCGTCGGGGAGCCTTTCCAAAGTGTTGGGATCGATGATCTCCGGATAGAACATATCGTCCTGGACGTGAGGACCCGCCTGGTATTCGCATTCGCAGGCTACTCCGGGTCCGGAAATTTCGCTTAGTCCGTAGATATCATACGCTCTGAGCCCCAAGCCTTCCTGAATTTTAACGCGCATTTCCTCGCTCCACGGTTCGGCGCCGAAAAAGCCCTGTTTCAGATTGAGTTCGTCCACGGAAATGCCTGCCTTTTTGAATTCGTCGGCAAGATATACCGCATACGAAGGAGTACAGCACAGTGTATCCGCCCGGAAATCCTTTATAAGAGTAAGCTGTCTGACGGTGTTGCCTGCCGAGGCGGGGACAACGGAAGCGCCCAACAGAGTTGCGCCGTCATGCGCGCCCAGACCGCCCGTGAACAATCCGTATCCGTAAGCGACGTGGACTATGGATTTTTTGGTGACTCCGCAGGAAACCATACCCCTTGCGACAGCCTCCGCCCAATCGTCCAGGTCGTGTTGAGTCGTTCCCGCCACCGTCAGTTTTCCGGTGGTGCCCGACGAAGCGTGGATCCTGACTATGTCTTCCATCGGCGCGGAAAACATTCCGAAAGGATAGTTGTTACGCAGGTCCTGTTTCGTGGTAAACGGCAGTTTGACTATGTCGTCTATGGAATTGATGTCGTCGGGAGTTACGCCGGCGTCTATCATCTTCTGACGGTAAGGTTTACAATGTTCGTATGCCAACTTGACTACTTTTTTCAGACGCTCGCTTTGCAGGGCGTGTTTTTCGTCGCGGCTCATGCGCTCTACGCGCTCGTTATAAAATTGCATAATCTATGTTTCCTCCGTTGATTCGGTTTAAGCTTTGTAATTGTATCCAAGCTCCAACGCCAGCAGGTTGACCGCCAGAAATTTTGCCGGTACCGCGGCTTTGACCGCGGCTTCCGCGGTTTCGTAAGGTATCCCGTTCATGGCGGCCAACGCGCCTATCAGCACTATGTTTACCGCCTTCGAATTGCCGGCTTTTTCCGCAAGTTCCAATGCCGGGATTTTGAAATATTTATGCCCGTTTGCGGCGATCTTTTCGTAAATGTCGGAAGGATATTCCTCCGCTCCGGTAATTACCGGCATCGGCATGATCTCCTGATCGTTCACCAAAATGACCCCGTCCGGCTTTACGTAATACGAAAAGCGTAGCGCTTCCAGCTTTTCAAACGCCAAAACGAAATCGGCTTCGCCGGGGCTGACTATTGCGGCGGCGACGTCGGAACCTATTCTGACGTGAGTCACCACGGAACCGCCTCTTTGGCTCATCCCGTGTACTTCGCTTAACTTACAATCGGCGCCCATGACCGTTGCCATCGCTCCCAGAACTCTGCTGGCAAGCAAAGTGCCCTGACCGCCTACGCCCACTATCAATACGTTCATCGGTTTCATTTATTTGCCCTCCTTTATGGCTTCGAAGCGGCAAAGCTGTTTACATACTCCGCAAGCCACGCAAAGTTCTTTGTTGATCCTGACTTTTCCGCCGATGAATTCTATCGCCGGGCAGCCTATCCTGAGGCAGGAACGGCATTTTACGCACTTGTCGCGGTCGATCGAAAAAGCCGGCGGATAACTCTTCGTCAACAGCGCGCAAGGCCTTCTTGCGATGATAACGGAAACGGTTTCGCTAGCTATTTCTTCCTTTATCGTCTTTTCGACTTCGTTAAGATCGTACGCGTCCACCACTCTGACGGAGCCTACTCCGATAGCCTGACAAAGTTTTACTAGATCCAATTTCGCGGTAGCTTCGCCGGTTATGGTCTTTCCGGTAGCCGGGTTGTCCTGGTGCCCCGTCATACCGGTGATCGAATTATCCAGGATTATGGTGGTGGAAGTACCCTTGTTGTAAACCTGATTTATCAGTCCCGTGATCCCGGAATGCACGAAAGTCGAATCGCCGATAACCGCGACGGTCTTTCTTTTCAGCGGCGAATCCGCCTTGTCGAAGCCGTGCGCCATACCGATACTTGCGCCCATACATACGCAAAGATCGACTGCGGACAGCGGAGGATTGGCTCCCAGAGTGTAACAGCCGATATCGCCCGAAACGTTGAGTTTCAGTTTGTTCAGCACATAGAAAACTCCCCTGTGAGGACATCCCGCGCACATCACGGGCGGTCTGCCGGGCGCGCCGGCTGTCGGCGCAGGAGCCTTTATTCCGTACAATTTTTCGCGTATGAACGCCGGCGAAAATTCGCCCTGCAATCCGAAGATCTCTTTGCCGCGGCAGGCTATGCCGTGAGCTTTCAGCTGATTTTCGATAAACGGTTCCAACTCCTCGCACACTATCAGTTCGTCGACGCTCTCTGCAAACTTGCGGATTGCTTCGACGGGCAGAGGATATACCATACCGACTTTAAATATCGAAGCGTCGGTGGCCTCTTTCACATATTGATAAACGGCGCCCAGAGTCACTATGCCCGTTTTCTTCGAACGCATCTCGACGGAATAAAATTCGGGCAGCTCCGCGGCGGCGAGTTTTAATTCTCTTTCTTCCACTTTCAGATGTCTGCCCCTGGCGGCTGCAGGCATCATTACCCACTTTTTGACGTCCTTTATGAAGGGTTTGGGTTCCCGTTCCTTCCTTTCTCCCAATTCGACAAAGCTTTGGGCGTGTGCCGAACGTGTGGTAAGACGCAACATTACGGGGGTGTCGTATTCTTCGGAAAGGTCGAAAGCGCGCTTTAAATATTCCTTGGCTTCGGCGGAATCGGCAGGCTCCAGCATCGGGACGTGCGCGCTCCTTGCATAGAAACGCGAATCCTGTTCGTTTTGCGAAGAATGCATCGCCGGGTCGTCTGCAACCACCAGAACCATTCCTCCGTTGACGCCGGTATACGCGGCGGTAAACAGCGGGTCGGCGGCGACGTTGACTCCGACGTGTTTCATACAGCACATCGATCTGACGCCGGCGGCTGCGGCGCCTACGGCGACTTCCGTGGCGACTTTTTCGTTGGGAGCCCATTCTACGTACATTTCGGGGTACTTCGCGGCAAACTCCGTGATCTCGGTGGAGGGCGTTCCGGGATAAGAGGATATGACTTTCACTCCGGCTTCCCATGCGCCGCGCGCCACCGCTTCGTTTGTAAGCATCAATTTTTTCATATATGTTTCCTTTTTTCCGTATTTTTTAGAAGATTATAATTTTCTGAGATCGGTAACGCGTTTCGATTTGCCTTCGTAGCGTCTCAACGACAGCGGTTCGACCAATTTGACTATGGCGTCGATTTGCAAAACCGTCCTGAGATTGTGTTTTATCTTCTGGCGCAACGCTTCCAATTTGTTGAAGTCGGTCAGATAGCTGCCGTCGGCGACTTCGACTCTGACTTCCAATTTGTCCATATATCCTTCGCGATACACGGTTATTTCGTATTGACCGCCTACTTCGGGCATATTCATCAGAACGCCTTCGATCTGCGACGGGAAGACGTTTACGCCTCTGATTATCAGCATATCGTCCGTTCTACCGCGTAGCTTCGCCATTCTTACCGTGGTCCTGCCGCACTTACAGGGGCTGTGATCCAAAGCCGTTATGTCCTTTGTCCTGTAACGGATCACGGGCATACCTTCTTTCGTCAAAGACGTCAGCACAAGTTCGCCGTACGTTCCGTCGGGAACGGGTTCGAAAGTTTCGGGGTTCAGTACTTCGGGATAGAAGTGGTCTTCGTTGATGTGCATACCGCATTTTTCGGTGCATTCGCCGGAAACCCCGGGTCCTATCAATTCCGACAAACCGTAGTTGTCATTGGTGAAAATACCCAATTTCCTGGCTATTTCGCGGTGCATTTCCTCCGTCGACGCCTCCGAACCGAACAAACCGATCCTGAGTTTCAGATCGTCTTTCGAATAACCCATTTTTTCCATCATCTCGCCGATGTACAGCGCATAGGACGGAGTGCACACCAACACGGTGGCTTCCAGGTCCTTCAATAACATTACCTGTCTTTCGGTGTTGCCGGAAGAAGCCGGGATTATGGCTGCGCCCAATTTTTCGCAGCCCTGGTGCATTCCTAGCGCCCCGGTAAACAACCCGTATCCGAAAGAGACCTGGACTATATCGTCCCCGTTTACCCCTGCCGCCGCCGCCAAACGGGCGCAGCAATCGGACCACACTTCCATATCGTGATCGGTATAACAGACCACGGTGGGTTTTCCGGAAGTTCCCGAAGAAGCGTGTATGCGTTTCAATTTGGTTTTGTCTACCGCCAACAGCCCGTAAGGGTAATTGTCGCGCAGATCGCTTTTTATGGTAAATGGCAGTTTGGAAATATCTTCCAGGGTCTTTATGTCGGAAGGTTTTACTCCGGCTTCGTCGTATTTTTTCTTATAAAAAGGCACGTTTTCGTATGCGTAAGCGACGACTTTTTGCAATCTTTCCAATTGCAGTTCGCGCATTTTTTCTACGGGCATACACTCGTGAACGGGATCGAATATCATTGTTTTTCACCTCCCATAGTCAGCCTGTTGTAATTTATCAGACAGCCTGCGGCAACGATCTTTTTTTCGGCTTCCGTCATAGGATCGACGGTAAGACGAACGGTCTTTTTTACGGAACCGGACAGCAAAACGGCTTCCGTTTCGCCCTTTTCCAAAGCGGCGGCGGGATCTTTTACGAGGATCAGATCGCCTACGGCGAAATCGGAGGGTTCGCCGTCGTATCTGAACGGGAACATTCCCCAATTTATCAGGTTGGAGCGATAGCGTTTTGTCGCATATTCCTTTGCGATGTTGGCGACGCCGCCCAACACTCTTTGCGACGAAGCCGCCTGTTCCCTCGCAGAGCCGTCGCCGGGTTTTACCGCATAGACCACCGAACCGATCTCGGCGTTTTCGGGCGAGCACCCCAAAATTTCGAAGGCGCGTTCGTAACCGGAAGGGATTTTCCCTTTTTCCACGTCCGCTTCGGCGGCTTTTACCGCCTTTGCGCGGGAAACGTATTCGGGCACCTTCCTGGACAGAGTAAATTCCGCAAGGCGCAGAGGATTGGATCTGTAGGAAGAAGTTTCTCCGGAAGGTATCAGTTCGTCCGTCGTGGTAACGGGATCGGAGATCACCGCCGCCACCTTCATTATCAGGTTGTCTTTTAAAACGGGGATCTGCGGTATATCCGTGATGTTGGGTCCCAGCACCAGGTTTTCTTCCGCATCGGCTTTGCCGAATCCGAAATAAACTCTGTTACGGTACGCCGCCGCCGAATAATCGGCTTCCGGAATGACGTCGTCGTAATCGACGTCCGTAGCTGCGGTCAGCACTCCGCCGTTTCTTGCCGTGGCGGCAATGCTCCTTGCGTCCATCAACGCCACCGAAGCTATCTGACCTTCGCCGGGTTTAGAACCTTCGCGGTTTTCGAAATTCCTGGTGGTGTGACGTATCGAAAAACCGTTGTTCTGGGGCACGTCGCCGGCACCGAAACAAGGTCCGCAGAACGAAGTCTTTATTATTACTCCTGCGTCGGTCAGCTCCGCCAACACTCCTTTTTTTGAAAGATCGGAATATATCGGCTGCGAACCGCAATAGACGCTGAAATTCAAAGCGTTTCCGATATTGCCGCCCCTCAGGATCCTGGAAGCCGCGAAAATGTTGTCGTAGGTTCCGCCTGCGCAGCCGGCAATGACCGCCTGATCGACTGTTATCCTGCCTTTGGCATCGATCTTCGAAGTCAGGTCAAACGAATCGTTCTTTAAAAGTTCCCTGCCCTTCTTTTCGCATTCGGAAAGGATATCGTAAGGATTTTCTATCAGATCCTTCAGCTTGTATACGTTTGAAGGATGGAACGGCAACGCGATCATGGGCTCTACCGCGGAAAGGTCCACCGAGATATACCCGTCGTACAACGCGCCGTCCTCCGGAGCGAGTTTTTTGTAATCGCCGCCCCTGAGGTGTTTTATCATATACTTTTCGACTTCCTCGTCGGTCTCCCAAACGGAGCTCAGGCAAGTCGTTTCCGTGGTCATTACGTCGATACCGTTTCTGAATTCTATGGGGAGGTTTTTGATACCTTCGCCGACGAACTCCATCACCTTGTTCTTGACGAACCCGTTCGGGAACACCGCGCCGATTATCGCCAAAGCCACGTCCTGAGGACCTACTCCCTTTTTAGGAGCGCCTTTCAATTCTACGGCTATTACTTCGGGGTA
>CALVXZ010000078.1 GCA_944371785.1 uncultured Clostridia bacterium
TGCACCGAGTGCAAACAGCGCAATTACGACACGACAAAGAACAAAAAGAACACTCCCGACAGGATCGAGCTGAAAAAATACTGCAGATTCTGCAAAAAACACACCGTTCATAAAGAAACGAAGTAATAAAGGGGGCTTATATGGCTAAGGACAAGGTCGCATTGGGAGGCGAATTGGACGAAAGCGTCGTCCAAAAGCAACAGGAAGCGCAGAAAGCTCCTAAACAGTCCGCCCAATCCAAGCAACCGAAGAAAAAGAGCCCGGGCGAAACACGTCCTAACGTTTTCAAACGCATAGCCAAAGTGTTCAGGGAGATGATCTCGGAGCTGAAGAAGGTGGAATGGCCGCCTTTCAACCGCACGAAGAACAATCCCGGCGTATGGGCGAACCTCGGTACGGTCATAGTGGTCGTACTGTTCTTCCTTGTGGTTATTACCGCGTTCGATTCGGGGCTTTTGGCTTTATTCCGTCTGTTGATGGATATACCTGCCGATACGGCGTTGGTATAGGGAGGCAGCATGGCTAATTCCGATCTTGCCAAATGGTATGTTATACGGACGTATTCCGCGTATGAAACTCTGGTAAAAAAGAACCTGGAGTCGATGATCGCTCTGCACGGGCTGGAAGACCAGATCTTCGACATAGTTATACCTACCGAAGAGGACGTAGTCGAAAAGAACGGCAAGCGTAAGGTCGTGGAACGCAAAAAGTTCCCCGGTTACGTCTATATTAAATTGATATATTCAGAGCATCTGGGATATTTCGTCAGACAGATCCGCGGAGTCAGCGGCTTCGTGGGTCCCGAAGGCAAGGCTTTGCCGCTTACGACGGACGAAGTAAAGAGGATCGGGCTGGAAAAGATCACCGCGGCGGATTTCCATATCGAAGTCGGCGACAACGTAAGGATCGTATCCGGACCGTTGGAGACCTTCCTTGCTACGGTAGAGGAGATCTATCCGGACAAACAGAAAGTCAAGGTCATCGTACAGATGTTCGGCAGACAGACTCCGGTGGAGCTGGAGTTCAATCAGATAGAAAAACTTTCGAATTAACGAAAGTCAATGCGATGGGAGGGCGGCAAAATCCCAATGTGCCGTCCGTTAGAACCTGATAGAAGGAGGATACTTCTATGGCAAAGAAAGTTACCGCAGTAGTAAAGCTGCAATTACCCGCGGGAAAGGCAACGCCCGGACCGCCCGTAGGTTCGACTTTGGGACCTCACGGTATCAACATCCCCCAATTCACAAAGGACTTCAACGATAAGACGAAGGACAAGGAAGGTTTGGTAATCCCCGTGGTCATCACGATTTACGCCGACCGTTCCTTCACTTACATCATGAAGACTCCTCCCGCCCCGGTGCTTATCAAAAAGGCGTGCGGAATCGAAACCGCCAGCGCCGCGCCGAACCGCAACAAGGTGGCGAAGCTCACGAAGGCTCAACTCGAGGATATCGCAAAGATGAAGATGCCCGATTTGAACGCCGCTTCTTTGGAAGCCGCAATGAGCATGATAGCCGGTACTGCCCGCAGCATGGGTATCACCGTCGAGGAATAAGGAGGTCCGACAATGAAAAGAGGTAAACATTACACCGATTCCCTGAAACTTTACGACAGGAGCAAGACATACGAAACTGCCGAAGCTATCGACCTTGCGATCCAGACGGCAAAAGCCAAATTCGACGAAACCATCGAAATTTCCGTTAAGCTGGGCGTAGACCCCCGTCACGCAGACCAACAGGTCAGGGGCGTAGTCGTACTGCCGAACGGCACCGGTAAGACCGTCAGAGTTCTGGTCATCGCCAAGGGCGCGAAAGCCGACGAAGCGCAAGCCGCCGGAGCCGATATCGTAGGCGCGGAAGAGATCATTCAGAAGATCCAAGGCGGCTGGTTCGATTTCGACACCTGCGTAACGACTCCCGACATGATGGGTCAGGTAGGTAGATTAGGTAAGCTGTTGGGACCCAAGGGCTTGATGCCGACTCCGAAATCCGGAACGGTCACCATGGACATCACCAAAGCCGTACACGACATCAAAGCCGGTAAAGTCGAATACAGAGTCGACAAGACCGCGATCATTCACTGCCCGATCGGAAAGAAGTCTTTCGGTTCCGAGAAACTGAAAGAAAATCTGACAGTTCTGATGGACGCCATCATCAAGGCGCGTCCCGCGGCGGCGAAGGGAACCTATCTGAAGAGCATAGTGCTGTCTTCGACGATGGGCCCCGGCATCAAAGTCAACTACAAACAGGCGTGATCGGATAATTTCCGAAATCGTTTGACAAAACTGCCCGAAAGGGCTACAATAAACTAAAAGTTCCTTCCGAGACCGCGCGTGCCAAGGCGTAAATTCCTTCGGGAATGCGTGCGCAGAAGAAATGAAGTTTACCCCGATTTTCAGGTATAGCTCCGTTTCTTCGACGGGGCTATAAATCTATAAGGAGGTACAAATGGCTTCAAACGCAATTCTGGAACAAAAGAAACAGCAGGTTGAACTCATCAAAAAACTTGTTACGGAATCTTCTTCGTTCGTGCTGATCGATTATTGCGGCATCAATGTGGCGCAAGACAACGAACTCAGAAGCGAATTCCGCAAGAACGACGTCAAATATGCTGTTATCAAGAACAGACTTCTGAAGATAGCTTTGAACGAATTGGGATACACTCAGTTCGACGAGGCGTTGAACGGACCCACGGCAGTGGCATTCGGCGGCGAAAATCTTGCCGCGCCCGCAAAGATCGCCAACGACAAAGCCATCGCTTTTAAGAAGATGAAGGTCAAATGCGGTATGGTTGACGGCATTTTCCTGGACGAAGAGGGCGTAAAACGCCTGGCGACTCTGCCTTCGAAAGAAGGACTCATCGCTCAGCTTCTGGGTATGCTGCAAGCGCCTATCGCGGCGTTCGCAAGAGCTATCGACGCTATTGCGAAAAAACAAGCTAATGCTTAACAAATTTAAAATCAATAAGGAGAACCAACAATGGCAGATATAGCAAAAATCGTAGAAGAAGTAAAAACTTTGACAGTTTTGGAGCTTAACGACCTCGTTAAGGCTCTCGAAGAAGAGTTTGGCGTAAGCGCAGCCGCGGCAGTAGCAGCTCCCGCAGCAGGCGGCGCGGCACCCGCAGCGGCAGCCGAAGAAGAAAAGACCGAATTCGACGTCGTCCTGACCTCCGCCGGCGGCAACAAGATCGCCGTCATCAAGGCAGTCAGAGAAATCGTTGCCGGTATCTCGCTGGTTGACGCGAAAGCCATGGTCGAAGGCACCCCGAAGGCCATCAAAGAAGGCGTCAGCAAGGAAGTTGCCGATCAGATCGCCGAAAAACTCAAAGCGGCAGGCGCAGAAGTCGAAATCAAGTAATTATCTTTTCCGTTTTGCGGCATAAGACAGATTAAATCGAATTTCTAAAGAGTTTACGAAAAAGCTCATACTTTCCGTATGGGCTTTTTTCGTAAAAATGCGCTTGGCGAGGGGGATACTATTTTATTTTCGTGGCGCAGACGGTTTTGAACATTTTGTCTTTTACCAGAATCGACGTGGCGGTACAGCGGCGGTCGCGGTTATATATGCAATCCGCGTCGCATTGTACGATAGCCGGAGCGTCGGACAGCATATCGTCGGCGGCTTCCAATTCGGCGAAGGTTTGTTCCAATGCTCCGCCCAATCTTTTCATTTTGGTCATACAGCGGCCTTTTTCGTCCATACCAATGACGCCAGCGTTACAATGGCTTTTCAGATTATGCCTGCAATTTACGGTTTTGCATTTTAATTGTTCCATATTTCACCTCTTACGGGAAGTATGCGCAAAATTTATGAAGGTATACGGCGGCGGGCGGCTCTTGACAAAACCGACGTCTTTTGGTAAAATCTAGTACACAAACGGATACGCGGAGGCAATATGAAAGTCATACTTTTGGATAATATACAAGGGCACGGAAAGAAAGGCGAGATAGTTACGGTGAACGACGGATACGCCAGGAATTATCTGTTGCCGAAAAAACTCGCGGTAGAGGCGACAAAGGCGGTAATGAACGAGATACAACAAAAAGTCGCCAGGGAACAGCGTCTGCTGAAAGAGGAACGCGACGCCGCCGAAGCGGTCGCCAAATCGTTGAAAGGCGCTACCGTCGTAGTAAAGATGCGTTGCGGCGAGGACGGGAAAATGTACGGTTCCGTCACGAATCAGGACGTTGCGGACGGTCTGAAATCGATGGGATACGAAATCGACAAAAAGAAGATCACTATCCGCGATTCGATCAAAACTTTGGGGATATACGACGCCGAAGTCAAAGTCTATAAGGATATCGGCGCGAAAATAAAGATAGAAGTCGTAGGTATCTGATTGAAAAAATGCCCGGGAAAAGTATCCCGGGCAACGTCTTTGTCCGACCGATCGATCTGTCAGCCGATCAGCACGGCGGCTTCGGCGGCTACGGCAAGTCCTTTTCCCACGGAGTCCATACCCTCGCCGGTTTTCGCGCTGATGCCGATATTTTCTACGGGTATACCTAAAACCGACGAAAGTTTTACCTTCATCACGGGAATATAATCGCAAAGCTTCGGGCGTTCCAGACGTATTATAATCGATACGGAGGACGGACGAAGATTTTTTTTGCGCAAAATTTCCATAGTTTCCGTTAAAAGTATGAAAGAATCAATTCCGTCGTAGCGCGGATCGTTATCCGGGAACAGAGTGCCTATGTCGCTTTCGCCGGCGGCGGAAAGCAGGGCGTCTATCAGCGCGTGGATGGCGGCGTCACCGTCGGAATGCGCCAAGACCCCGACGTCTGAGGCGATCTCGATACCGCAAAGCATCAGTTTTCCGAACGGCATCAGTCTGTGGATGTCGTAACCCACTCCGATCCTGGAATTCAAAGCGGCGAAATCGCCGTATGAAGTGATTTTTGCGTTGCGTTCTTCGCCGGGGACCGCGTGCGCGCCTTCGGGGAATACGGCGGCGTAACGCGCCGATTCGTCGGTAAATTCCCTGCCTTCTGTGGCGGAATACGCCTCCAGAAGCTCCTTTCGGAGATATCCTTGCGGAGTTTGCACGGCGACCAGGTTTTCACGCGGAAATTCTCCCGTAAGCTTTCCGGAAGACAAGATCCTGACGGAATCGTTCAGCTTCAGTACGGGGACTCCCGAACGGTAACTTTCCACGGCGTCCATTACCGATTCTATCAGGCTCGCGGTAGGATAGGGACGCGCCCCGTCGTGTACCAATACTCCTTCGGATACGGCGGCTTTCAATCCGTTCGCCACTGTTTCGGAACGCGTTGCGCCTCCGACGACCACGACGTGTTTTTTGCCGCCTGCGGCTTGCAGAGCCGAATGCGCGAACTCTTCTTCGCCGCTTCTTACGCATAAAATGACGGTTTCTATGCGCTCCTGCGCCGAAAAAGCAGCCACGGTGCGGAACAGCAGCGGCGTTCCGCCCAGATCGAATTTCAATTTATCGCTTCCCGCGCGTTCGGAAACTCCGGAAGCGGCTATGATGACGTCGAATTTCATTCCGCCGCCTCGTAAAGGGAATCGGCGTCGGCTTTTCCGACGTTGCCTTCGGGAACGATCAGCACTTTGAAACGCGCCTCCTTGTCGCCGAACCTGACTCCTATGATATCGCCGGGTTTTATTTCCTTTGCGGGCTTCGCCGGCTTGCCGTTTACCGTGACCCTGGAAAGATCGCAAGCTTCCTGCGCCACGGTGCGTCTTTTGATTATTCTGGATACTTTCAAATACTTGTCCAACCGCATATTTTATATTATAATAGATTCTTGCCGGGAATTCAAGCCGACGGCGGTATTTGTAAACAGCCGTTTCGGCGTACGCCGCGCGGGCATATCGGCATACGCTACGCGCGTATTTATATATTTATTAAATTTTATATGAATTTTGCTTGACAAAACTCCCGAAGGGCTAGTAGAATGTTAGAATGCACGATTATAATGGAAATATATGCCCCGAAAGCAGTTTTTGAGGTTGAAAATTTTCTATAATTGCGCAAAAAGTGATAAAATGCAGCAAATTTTGCAACCGCAGAGGAAGCAAAGTGTCAATCCCCCCGGCGATAAGTCGGAAGCACAAATTTCATAAGGAGAGGTTCAGATGTCTGAAAGAATCCACAAAGTCAAGCGTGGGAATGTCGAAAGATGGTCTTTTGGT
>CALVXZ010000079.1 GCA_944371785.1 uncultured Clostridia bacterium
AATGTGACCGCCTCTATGTTGGGTAGACCCATAAGCGCAAATTTTGCGGCTGAAATGGTAGCTGCAGCTACAGAAATATGCACTATAGATATCGTGCTCTTTCTTATGCCTTCGCGCATCACCAGGTTCCTATATAGATAATTGCGCCGTCGACAACGGTCATTTCTTCGGCGCCGACACCGGAATTCACCAATTCAACTTCTTTATACGTCATTGTCACCGCGTATTGCGAAGTATCGAAATCGCTTTCCACGGAAGTGTACAGACAAATATATTCGGGTGGTTCCGGTGCCAGATCACCGACCGATGTCAGAAATCCGTCGACTATTTCGTATTCGATACCGGCTATATCCAACAGCTGCGTTAAATTTATTCCGCGTTCCGTGCCTTCCAGATCTATGACCGTTTCGAAATCGGGATCTCCGGCTATCGCAACGGTGACCGAATCGCCGGCGGCGAACACGTTTTCGTCGTCTGCGCAAGCGGTCAGGGCAAACGCCGTCAGCGTCAGCAACAATATTGCCGCGACTGTAACTGAAAGCTTTTTCATAAAAAGACCTCCGTATGTATATTAGACAAACGGAGGCAGACCCTTTGCGGGCGGAAAGCGTGTGCTTTGCGTTCCCCGTTTGCCCGGAAACGACTTTACGATCCGGGCAGGATATCCGACTTCCCTTAGGTCACGGCAATGGCTGTTGCGGCGGATTTTCACCGCGCTTTCCCTGTTGACGGCTGCGTTTAGCCGATCCCGGATTCTGTTAAATTAAAGTTATTATACAGCTTGTCTTCGTTTACGGCAAGCCGCTGTTATGCTTTTTTATAAATTTCTTCGGCGATCCTGACGTCGGAAGCTGCGTCGGGGCAGTAATAATCGGCGCCTATTTCCGCGGCGTATTCGGCAGTCAGCACCGCGCCTCCGACCATAACCGATACGCCCGGGCATTCGGCTTTCAGCAACGCTATGGTGTCGCGCATATTCTTTACGGTAGTAGTCATCAATGCGGACAGACCGACCAACTTTGCGTCGGATGCTTTCACGGCGTTTACCACCGATTCGGGTTCGACGTTTTTCCCCAGATCGACGACTTCGAAACCGTAATTTTCCAAAACCGTAGCGGCTATGTTTTTACCGATATCGTGTACGTCGCCTTTTACGGTTGCCATTACGATCGTGCCTCGGGAGGGGAGGCCTTCCTTCGACATGCGCTTTTTTATCGCATTGAACGCGCCTTTGGCGGCTTCCGCCGCCTGAATAAGCCCCGGAAGGAATATCTTTCCTGATTCGTAATCTGCGCCGACGTCGTTCAACGCTTTTATAAGATATTCGTCAATGACGGCGGACGCCGGAACGCCCGAATCCAACAGTTTTTCGGTTTCCGCTTCCGTGCCCGGCAAGCCTTTTTTGATAAGATACGCCAAATCTTTGTCGTGTTCCTCCGCAGGAGCGGCGGCAGAAGCGGCGCCGGGGGCTTCGGCAGAATATTTTTTCGAATACGTTTTCGCGCCTTCGTCCTGCATGCTCAGCACTTTGAAAGCGTCTATGCATTGAATGTTTTCGGGGACGTTCGGGTTTATTATCGCAAGATCCAATCCCGCCCACAGAGCGGCGGACAAAAACGCCGTATTGATTATCTGACGGCGGGGGAGTCCGAATGAAATATTGGAAACGCCCAGCACGGTTTTTACGCCGAAGCGTTTTTTGATCTCGGTTATCGCGCGCAGAGTTTCCTTTGCCTGATCCTGTTCGGCGCCTGCCGTAAGCGTCAGCGCGTCTATGATCAAAGATGACGCCGGTATCGAATATTTTGCCGCCTCGCGGATAATCTTTTCGGCGATGCGGATTCTGCTTTCAGCGGTTTTGGGTATCCCGTTTTCGTCTATTGTCAGCCCGATCACCATACTTCCGTACTTTTTAACGAGAGGCAGCACCGCGTCCAAGGAACGCTGTTCTCCCGAAACGGAATTGATTATCGCGCGTCCGTTGTAACGCCTTAACGCCTTTTCCAACACTGTCGGATCGGAAGAATCGATCTGCAGCGGCAGTTCCGTTACCCCTTCCAGAAGGTTTATCAGTTTGACTATTGCCGCGCCTTCGTCGATACCGGGCACTCCGGCGTTGACGTCCAATATGTCGGATCCGGCTTCCGCCTGTTCGATGGCTTGGGCGGCTATATAGCCGTAATCTCCGGAGCTCAGCGCGGCTTTGACGGCTTTTTTGCCGGTGGGGTTTATGCGTTCGCCGACTATTCTGACGCCGTCCAGCGGCACGCACCGCGACGCGGAGCATACCACGGGAGGGACGACAGCGGAACGGGGCGTCAAAGTTCTGTCCAATCGCGACGCGATCGCCGCTATATGTTCGCTTGTGGTGCCGCAGCAGCCGCCTATGACGGAAGCTCCCAAGCGGCGGAACGATTCGGCGTAGCGCGCAAATTCTTCCGCGCCGACGTTATAATTTCCTGCGGCGTCAGGAAGCCCGGCGTTGGCTTGCACGATGACGGGTTTCGGACAAATTTCCGTGATACGTTTTACTATCGGCAGCAGCTGTTTCGGTCCGAGAGAACAATTCACGCCCAGAACGTCGGCTATGGAATACATCGAATATATAAACGATTCCACGGAAACACCCGTAAAAGTTCGCATATTATCGTCAAACGTCATCGAAACGATAACGGGAAGGGAGCTGTTTTCTTTCGCAGCCAAAGCCGCGGCTCTGGCCTCGGTCAGATCCGACATCGTTTCTATGAGGATAAGATCTGCACTTTCGCCGGCGAGCACGGCCGACTTGTAAATTTCGTAAAAATCGTCGAAACGGGCGGAGCCCATCGGTTCGGACATCAGCCCCGTGGGACCCAGGTCAAGGGCGACGTATGCGCCGTTTGACGCCGATCTTGCAAGCCTTACGGCGGCTTTGATTATTTTTTCGGAGTTTTCGCCGGCTTTTACCGAGTTCGCGCCGAAAGTATTCGTGCTGATGACGTCGGCGCCTGCGGCAACGTAATCGGAATGTATCGCGGTGACCGCCTCCGGATTTTCCAGATTTATAAGCTCCGGCACTACTCCGGTACGGACGCCTCTGCGCACCAATTCGGTGCCGAATGCGCCGTCGAAGATCACCACGCTTTCTTTAAGTTTATCTAAAAAATCCATAAAATCACTCCTTTCTGAAAGCGCAATCTGTTTTATTGCACTTTTTGCAATCGTGCTTTTTACAACGCTCCGCGCCGACGGGGGCAATGGCGGTGATGGATTTCAACGGTATCAGAGTGTAATCCTTATCTACCGAAAGCCCGATTTTTCTGTCTGCCGAGAGCATCATTTGCACGTCGCGCTGAACGGTTATCGGCAGATCGCCGTAGCCGGGTGAAAATCTGTCCCCGACAGGGGAGCCGATCTCCGCAGCGATACGGTCGGTGAATTCGTCGGCAAAGGCTTCCGCCGCGGCGGAAGCCGCCGCGTCGAACATAACGGCGCGGCCGGCGGAAATTTTCCCCAACCGCGACGTTTCGAAATCGACTTTCAGTCCCAAAGTGACCGCCATAACGATGACTTCTTTGGCTCCGCCCAGGTGGCGGACTATATCCTTTCCCGGCAAACGGTAATCAATATCCGTCAGTACCCCGTCGGAGTAAGCGAACTTTTTGTAAACGCCTTTCGGCTCTGCCGCGCACGAAACTTCTTCGGCGGCTTTCCGCGCCGATCGACGGGCATTTTCGTCCGGTATCCTTACCCCGAGATACCTTAAAATTTCGTCCTCCGGGATTTGCATTTTAAAAAAGTATCGACGACAGATTTTCGGTGATCGTCTTTGCGACGCGCGCGTTGTTCATAACGTAGACGTGCACGCCTTCCGCGCCGCCGGCGATAAGATCGGATGCCTGATCGGTGGCGTAAGCCATTCCCGCCTGCATCAACGATTCGGGGTCGTCGGCATATTTTGCTATCATTCGGGAAACCTTATTCGGTATTTTGGCACCCGAAAGCGCGATTATCCTGTCGACGTTGCTTTTTTTGACCAAAGGCATGATGCCCGCGTGAACGGGCACTTCGATGCCGTGTTTCAAACAACGCTCTTTAAAACGGAAAAAATCCTCGTTGTCGAAAAACAGCTGTGTGATCAGGTGAGTGACCCCCGAATCGACTTTCAATTTCAGATATTCCATATCCGATTCGACGGACGGGCTTTCGGGATGAGTTTCGGGATAGCACGCGCCGGCGATATCGAAATCGGGTTTCCTGCTTTTGATGAAATCCACCAATTCGTTGGCGTGGCGAAAAGCTCCGTTATCCGCGCCGGGGATTCTGTCGCCGCGTAACGCAAGCACGTTTTCGATGCCCATTCCGGACAGCTTATCCAATTCGGCGGCAATTTCGGCTTTGTCGGAGTTGATGCAGGTTATGTGTGCGATGGGCTCCACGCCGTATTTGTTTTTCAACAGACCGGCCACTTCCGCCGTTCTGGAGTTCCCGGAGCCGCCTGCGGAGCAGGTGACCGATATGAAATCGGGTTTCAGCGCGGCAAGTTCGGCTATCGTTTTTTCCATTACGGAAACGTCGGAAGTCGGTTTCGGAGGAAAAATTTCAAAGGACCAGCACACGCTTTTTTTGGATATTTCGGATAATTTCATATAACCTCTTCGGTATAGACCTTATAAATTTCGCGTTACGTTTATTGTTTGTTACGGGAGATCCTGCGGTATTCCGCGTTCAAAACGTTTTCGTCCTGCGCCAGCGCCGACGTGCGTTGAGCTTCTTTTATCAGCGGCTGATTTTCGGACAAGATTTCGCGCATATCACGGGCTTTTTCGATTTTTTTGCGTTGGAGCTCGTTACGTTGTTTCATCAACGCTATGCGTCTTGCGGTATAATCGTTGGAATCCCTCAATTTTGCCGTTTCGCGTTTTACTGCAAAAGCTTTTTTGGCTACGGGAACGTCCCTCGTCCATTTCAGAGGAGCGCCCGTGTCCTCCGCATAAGCCGTCGTAAATTCGCTTTCGGGGATCTCCGGCTCCGCCAGATATTGCAAAAACTGCGGTATACCCGCCTCCGTATACTTTTTCATACCGATATTATAATTTAAGCCCGGAAAAAAGTCAACGAAGTATCGTTATAGTCACTCGGTCGGTTTGCCGTGAGGGATCCCCATCAGAGCCGTCAGAGTGCGTATGACCAGAAATTTCAGCCTGTCGTAATCGATGTATTCGTGATGGTCGTAAACGTATTCGTGAGCGAAGGATTGCAGGATATCCATTGCAAAATGTACTTTTTCGTTGGCGTCTTCGTTCAAAACGCCCAATTCCGTCAGCCTTGCGGCGATTTTCAACGTGATGTCGTCTTCCAATTTGATGAAAGCCGCGTTGATATCGGGGTCGGTATGCGTCAGGGAATGCAGGGCTTCGTGTATTCCGGAATTTTCTTTATGCGCTTTCAAAACTATATCCACTACCGCGGGAATACTTGCGGCGGCGTCCGCAGGGGAGGTCAGCTCCGAAAACAGTTCGAATACCGGTTGCGTGATCTTATCCATATAAATCGCCGTGACTTCGCGCAGTATATCCTTTTTGTCGCGGAAATAGCCGTAAACTATGCCCGTAGACACTCCCGCGCGTTTAGCTATCAACGCAGTGTTCGCGTTGTGATACCCGATATCCGAAAACAGTTCGTAGCCTGCGCGGATGATCCTGTTTTTCTTTTCTATGGAGCGAACCTGCCTGGGTTCGCGAACGGTCTTTGCCATATTTTCGCCGCCTGTTTATTTATAGAACTATTATATATCCGATTTAAAAAAAAGGCAATTCAAAAAATGTGAAAAATCTTTCATATTTTACTTGACAACGGAATGCGCAGGAATTATAATTTTGACAAATGTGAATTTAATTTCATATTTTTGCCGAAGGCGGAATATGTTAAAGGAGAGATATGCCGTTAATGTTTGCGCCCGTCGAAAGGGCAATGAAAGTAATAAAGATCCTGGCTGACGAGAAAACGAAGAAGCA
>CALVXZ010000080.1 GCA_944371785.1 uncultured Clostridia bacterium
ATCGTGCTGATCGTTCTGTACAACAAAGGTAAACTGCAAAACCTGCGTCTTCCCAAATTATCTTTCAAAAAGAGGTCTTAAATGGGCGCGATCGAAATAGTAATAATAGTGGCTGCGGCGGCAATCGTTACGGGAGTTGCGATCTCCGCGATAGTCGCGAAAAAGCGCGGAAAAGGCGGATGCTCCGGCTGTGCCGGCTGTCCGTACGCCGCCGAATGCTCCGCAAAGAAAAAACATACGGCAAAACCGGCGATCGGGCATTCCGAACCCGCGGCGAAGCCGTAACCGATAAATCGATAAAATTACACCTCCAAGTCGTATTTTTTGATTTCGGGAAAGGGACGGTATTGCTGCCGTCCTTTTTCCTGCGAAGGGGGAGGACAGACCCGATTTCGGATCGGAAATTCGCGGCATTTAAACTATAATAATTCGATTTAATTCAAATTCCGCGGCAAAACATCCGCAATTCCGCGTACGGGACAAATTTTCGGCGCGAAAATCGAAATAAGCCGTTAAAAAATCTTGCAATTTGGTTTTCGATGTGTTAATATTGATAAGAACTGAATTTGCCGAAGTGGTGGAATGGCAGACGCGGCGGACTCAAAATCCGCTGAGGGATGACCTCGTGCGGGTTCAAGTCCCGCCTTCGGCACCAGACCGGAATAATACGAACCAAGAAAATCCAAGGTTCGTATTATTTTTTGCAAGAGATTATTTTGGGTTGGTTAAGCAAGTTTAATCATTATTTAGATGACAACTATAAAATAAAACTTAAAATGGCAGTAATGCCGAAGGCGAGGACGTTACCGCATCGGTGTTGACTAACGGAGCTTTTAACGCGTCGGGCACCTATAAGGTGGTCTATAAAGCCGATATCGACGGTATGGATCAGACTTTCTTCCATAACGTCAAGGTAAACTGATTCTTTCCGATCGTCCGGATTGATACCTAAGTTTTGACAAAAGACCGCTTCGGCGGTCCTTTGTTTGACTTGCCCGGGGTTTTTTTGATATAATCTTTTAAGCGGCGGAGCGGCGTTTTCCGACTTGCGCCGAGTCGGCGGTTTAATACGGACAAAAGAAATGGATACTGACAATAAACAAATCGGATTTCTGGTGTGCGTCAGCGCGTCTCCTTCTTCCGCAAAGATCATAGAAAGGACGGCGCGGATGGCGCGCGCTTTCGATTCAGGATGGGTGGCGTTGTATGTCGAAACGCCGGATACTCTGAAATTGGGCGCGGCGGCGAACGAATCTTTAAAAGGCAACATCGCTTTGGCAAAGAGGTTGGGAGGCGAGTTCGTCCAGGTAGAGGGTCTGGATATCGCTTCGTCCGTAGTCGAATATGCCAGGCAGGCGAATATCACCGATATAGTTATCGGAAAAAGCCGCAACAGAAAAACCCTGAAAAGCTACTTCGAAAAGAGCCTGGAAGAACAGATCATCACTCTGTCGGAAAATATAGAAGTCCACATCGTTCCCGATACGGGCGGCGCGCCGCGCGTCAGAACCCCGAAAGCCAAATTCAGGTTTAAATGGGCGGACGTATTAAAAACGCTTTTACTTTTGGCGGCGGCTACGGGAATATGTTTCGCGCTGTGGGCGCTGGGCGTCAGCGAAACAAACTTTATTTTGATATACGCGTTGACGGTAATTCTGATTTCGCTGTTTACGGGCGGATACGTTTATTCGATAGCGTCTTCCGTAATTTGCGTGCTTTTATTCGATTTTCTGTTCGTCGAACCGTATTATACGTTCCACCTGATGGATACCGATTATATCTTTATCCTGATCACTATGTTTGCGGTATCCGTTGTGATGGGTATGGTGACGTCCAGGATAATCATCCGTTCCGCTCACGCGATAAAACGTGAAAAACATTTGGAAGATCTGCACTTTTTGTCGCGGAACATAATACGGTTGCAAAGGTTTGACGAAATAGTTTCGCTGTTTACCGAATATTTCCGCACAAGGCTGAAACTGAACGCCGTGGTTTACACCGCGCCTTTTGCGGCGCCAGCCGACGTAACGGAAGAAACCGTGAATTACGTCTTTGAAAAGGGCGTGACCGCAGGCAGATTTACAAAAATCAATTCCGGTATAGCTTCCTATTACCTTCCCGTAGCGGCTGACGATAAAGTCCTTGCGGTAGTCGGGATTTTCGGCGCAGACGGCGCCGCCGCCGAAGAACCGGACGAAGAAGAACGCACGTTTATGAAAATGGCGATAGCTCAATTTGCTTTGGCGATGGAAAAACAGATTATGCTTAACGACAGGAAAGAGGCTTTGGTTTCCATGGAAAGGGAAAAGACCAGGAGCAATCTGCTGCGTTCCGTATCCCACGATCTCAGGACGCCGCTGACCGCCATATACGGGTCGGCTTCCACGATCGTCGGCGAGGATCTGGATCCGGGCACCGTAAAAGAATTGGCGCGCGACATCTGCGAAGACAGCGGATGGCTGATACGAATGGTCGAAAACCTGCTGTTGGTGACAAAGCTGAACGGAGCCGACGTCGTTTTGAAGAAACAGTCCGAAGCGGCGGAGGAGATCATCGCGCAGGCGGTATACAAAGTAAAGACCAGATCGGGGTATAACGATATAAAAGTGAGCGTTCCGGAAGAATTGATATTGGTGCCGATGGACGGAATGCTGATAGAACAGGTCATCATCAACCTGTTGGACAACGCCGTCAAATATTCCGAATCGAAAGCGCCGATAGAGGTCTGTCTGCGTAAGAGCGGCGGCAACGCCGTTATCGGCGTATCCGACAGCGGAAAAGGAATAGACGCATCGGTGATAGACGCCGTAAGCGGAAAGGGCGCGGACGTTACCGGGAACGCTCCCGACGGCAAAAAAGGAATGGGGATAGGGCTGTCGCTGTGCTACACCATCGTAAAAGCGCACGGCGGACGCATCACGGCGGGGAACAAGGCGACGGGAGGAGCCGAATTCGAAATCATCCTGCCTTTGGAGGAAACGAAATGATAAAACCTTCGGTTCTGGTGATAGAGGACGAAAAAAGCATCAGAAATTTTATCGCCGCCGTTTTAGAGCATAACGGTTACGGCGTCCTGCAGGCTTCGGGAGGCGAAGAAGGCGTGTCTATGGCTTCTTCGTATATGCCCGACGCGGTTTTGCTGGATCTGGGTTTGCCGGATATCGACGGCACGGAAGTGCTGAAGGCGATAAGGAAGTTTTCCGAAATGCCGATAATAGTCGTTTCGGCAAGGAACGAGGAGGCGGAAAAGGTCAACGCATTGGATTCGGGCGCGGACGATTACATAACCAAACCTTTCGGAACCGACGAATTGCTGGCGCGGATAAGGCTGGCGATGCGGCATATCCGTACTTCGGGCGGACAGGAAAAGGTGTTCGTGTTAAGGGATCTGACTCTGGATTACGAAAAAAGGCAGGTCACCGTACGCGGAGAAGAGGTCCACCTGACTCCGATAGAGTACAAGATATTGGCGTTGCTTTCGCGTAATCATGAAAAAGTTCTGACTCATTCATATATAATAAAAGAAGTGTGGGGTCCTTATGTTTCGGATAACCAGGCTTTGCGGGTGAATATGGCGAATATCCGCAGAAAGATAGAGCTGAATCCCGCCGAACCCGAATATATCATGACCGAAGTCGGAGTGGGGTATAAATTGGTATGAACGCTTTTTTTGTAAACACAGCGAAAAATTCAGGTAAGATTTATGACCTGAAATTGCGGTTATGCGCGAAAATCAATATCGTTTTTTCGGCGGTTACCGTTGCTTTCGCGGTCTTAACGAAATCTTAATGCGTTATCTGTTATAACGATAGTGTGAAATATCGGAGGTAATATGAAAAGGAAATTCACAATAAAATTATCTTCGTTCCAGATCATAACTTTGGGATTTATAGCGATAATTTTATTGGGCGCGATATTGCTGATGTTTCCTATATCCTCTAAAGGCGGGGAATGGACGCCTTTTATCAACACGCTGTTTACGTCTACTTCCGCCGTTTGCGTGACGGGGCTGGTGGTATACGACACGGCTATACATTGGTCGGTTTTCGGACAGATAGTCATCCTGCTGTTGATCCAGATAGGAGGAATGGGCGTGGTTACAATGGTCGCCGCGTTTTTTATGCTGTCCGGCAGAAAATTAGGGCTGGTGGCGCGCGGTACGATGCAGGACGCAGTTTCTTCGCACAGTATCGGCGGCATCATCAGTTATATGGGATTTATCCTGAAAGGCATATTTTTGGTGGAGCTGATAGGCGCTTTGATAATGTTGCCGGTCTTTGTAATCGATTACGGCGCGGAAGGTATATGGATGGCGATATTCCATTCGGTTTCCGCTTTTTGTAATGCCGGATTCGATATTATGGGAACCAAAACAGGGGAATTCTCTTCTTTGACCGGTTACGTTTCCGATCCCGTCATCAACCTTACGATCTGCGCTTTGATTATCATAGGCGGTATCGGCTTTATGGTGTGGCGCGACGTCGCGGAACATAAATTCAGGATCAGCAAATACTCTTTGCAAAGCAAGGTGGCTCTGTTGGTCACGGCGATATTGTTGGTAGTGCCTTCGATATACTTTTTCTTTTTCGAATTTCAGGATATGGAGCTTGGGGAAAGGATATTGGCTTCGATATTCCAGACGGTCACGCCGAGAACCGCCGGGTTCAATACCGTAAACCTGAACGCGATCAGCCAGGTCGGACTGCTGACTATGATAATATTGATGTTGGTCGGCGGATCGTCCGGATCCACGGCGGGCGGCATGAAAACTTCGACGCTGGCGGTGCTGTTTGCAACCATCATATCGCTTTTCAAAAAAAAGGACGAAACCGAGCTTCTGCGCAGAAGAGTGGGCAACGAAGCCGTCAAAAGTGCGATAGCCATTTTCATTATGTACGTCACTCTGTTCCTTTTGGGAGCTTTGATAATCAGTAAAGTCGAAGGGCTGTCGTTATTGCCCTGTATGTACGAAACGGCTTCCGCGATAGGTACGGTCGGGCTGTCGCTCGGGATAACTCCGCAATTACACGTTGCGTCGAAATTGATATTGATGCTTTTGATGTTTTTCGGAAGAGTGGGAGGGCTGACTTTGTTCTTTGCCTTGTTCGGTATCAGAAAGAAGCCGCTTTCCAAATTTTCCGCCGAAAACATTTCCATAGGCTGAAGGAGAACTTTGTATGAAAACCAAATCGATATTGTTGATAGGATTGGGCAGATTCGGCAGGCATATAGCCGAAAATCTGGTGGCGATGGGTCACCAGGTCATGGCGATAGACCATAACGAGGACAGGGTAAACAGTATTTCGTCATTGGTCACGAACGCTTTGATAGGCGACGCCTCCAGCGAAGAATTCTTATCTACGCTGGGAGTTTCCAATTTCGACGTTTGTATAGTTACGATCAGCGGCGATTTCCAGGCTTCGTTGGAAACCACCTGTTATCTGAAAGAAATGGGTGCGAAAGTCGTCGTTTCCAGGGCAGAAAGGGACGGTCAGGCGAGACTGTTGTTGCGTAACGGCGCCGACGAAGTCATTTACCCCGAAAAACAGCTGGCACAATGGGTCGCTATCAGATATACCTCGGACAACATCACCGATTATATAGAGATCGATTCCGAACACGCCATCTTTGAAATCAAGGTCCCGCAGAATTGGATAGGCAAGAGCGTCGGACAGATAGACATCCGCAGAAAATTCAACGTAAACATAATGGGTATCAAAAAGGAAGGCTCGATAAATCTGAATATTACTTCGGACACAGTGTTCGAAGAAAACGAAACCATACTTGTTCTGGGCGAACTCAGACTGATCCAGAAGATATTCAGACTGTAATATCGTAGCCGTTATTATTTCCGCCGTTATCCTGCCGCCTGAACTAAGGTTCGCGGCAAGACGGATTTCAAAAGCAATAAGCGTAACGCCGTCCGTTGCGTTTTTTATGCGGCGAAAGCAGGTTCGGCGACGCAATCCGGAGTAAAAAGCCGCGGTAAAA
>CALVXZ010000081.1 GCA_944371785.1 uncultured Clostridia bacterium
TCGATCCTGTCGGGAGTGTTCTTCTTGTTCTTTGTCGTGTCGTAATTGCGTTGTTTGCACTCGGTGCACGCCAAAGTAATTTTTTCGTTCTTTTTGTTGTCAGCCATATCAGCTTACCTTCCCTTCCGCCGTAAGTCGACGATTTTGCATTCAAAAAAATGACACCCTCCTATAAAGGTGCTTTTACACTATATCACCTAATCGCCGGGTTGTCAACCGTTTTCCGCCGAAAACTTACACTTTTTTCGTCAATTTTACGCGTCGGTTTTTACCGGCGCAGCCGCCCACGTTCCCCGGAAAACGGCGTTTAGTCCGTCAGCGGCGTCGGATCCCGGAAATCAATGCGGCGTCTTTTCCCCGAACCGAACGGTTCGGGCTACTCTCCGCGCAGTGAAAGTAGCCCGATTCGTTATTTTACGTGTTTTTTCAGATAATCCACTACGTCGCCGACGGTTTTGATGTTGTGCATCTCGTCGTCGCCGAATTCGACGCCGAATTCGTTTTCCATGGCTATCAGCATCTGTACTATGTCCAGGCTGTCGGCTTTCAGATCGACTATAAAATCGGCTTGTTCGGTTATCTTCGATTTATCCAGCCCCATCAATTCGGATATCAACGCTTGCACTTTTTCGAACATTATATATATTCTCCTCTATGTCTTATTTGGTCAGCCCGTTACGGGCTTATTCTTATTGTACTACAATCCTGCGCTTTTTTCAAGAAAATTATTAACATACCCCTTCGGCGCCGCTCCTTTTCCGGAATAAGTTTTCCGCGTCGAGGCTTTCCGCGGCGCACGCGCTTTTTAAATGCCTTTCCCGGATCGCGCTTTCCATGGGCGCGGCGGAGCATAAAAAAAAGCCCGTTTAAGAACGGACTTTTTTCATAGTTTTAAATCGTCATCGCCGCGCCGAAAGGCGGCGACGGAGGTCAGTTTATAATGTGCACGTCGTCTACCTTCGATTTATCGACCATATAGGCATTCTTTCTGGCGAACAAAGGCAGTATTATCATAAGAAAAGACAAGATCCAAGGAATCAACCAACCCCAACTTAACATAATGGATGCAGGATTTTCGTCGTCGATATAGAAGAAACCTTCTACGTTTACGTTACCGCCGTTTTCTCCCGCGGAAATGAACAACGCGCCTACCGCAAAGACTATGAACAGCAAAAATTCAATGATCGCGGCAACGGAAACGCATCTGGGAGATCTCTTACGCGCCAATTTGACCAGATATTTTACAGCCAGGCATACGAAGCCGACAGTCATTATCCAGGTCAGGAACGGCAGAGCATAAGCGAAGATCGTTTGCAGACCGTTGATCCCGGTGTTTCCTATCACGCCGGCATAATATTCGCCCGCGCTTCCCGTTATATTGAACACGTCGAATTTCAGAATGTCGATGGCGCCTGCAAGCAATTCGTATCCCACAAACTGATGTTGCTCGGAGCGAACGCCTATCGCGTTGCCTTCGAAAGCCGACAGCAATATCATCAGAAGCGTCGCGATCACTGCGACTACGATCAAAGCCGCGCTGAGACCCATATAAGGCTTTCTGATATAGAAAGGAGTCTTGGATTGCGGCGGCGGATCGACGGGACGCGAATACGGATCGTATTGCAACAGCGGTTGATTCTGCGAAGTATACGGAACCAAAGCTATCGGCTGTACGATCGGCGGCATCTGAACGATACTCGAAGGCGTAGGCACTGCATTCATCGAGTTGGACGGAATGGATTGCAATTGGCTTTGGGAGTTGCCGACGCAATACAAAGATCCGTCGGGTCCTTGTACCGGTTGCCCGTTAGGAATGGGCGGAACGTCAAATCCCAAACTGTTTCTGTCTACCGGCACCCATCTTCCTGCTTCCTGGGCGGGAGTTTGGGGCGTTTGATTTAGCTTATTATCCATCGGCGTTTACCTCTGCTGTTCATCGACGACTTGATACATTTCCTGGTGCTGTCCCGCATAAGGGATGAATGCGACCGGGGAAATGATCGGGTTCATCTGGCAGATGTCGGGAGCTTTGGCTACCGGCACCGGCGCGCTGTGAGTCTGCGGTCCGTAGGTGACCAAAGGATTAAACGTTCTGCCGTATTCGTCTACCGAAGTATATCTGGGCAATCCCATCGGCATACCGTTGCCAACGACAGGTAAATTTCCGCAATTGGGCATCTGTATGATGCCTGCCGGCGCTTGCGCCTGCGGGAACGGCCCTGCCTGAGGCTGTTCGAACTGAGCGCCTCTCGGTACTCTGGAAATATCGTCCTCGACGGCTGCAAAGATTTGTCTTCTTCTCCTTCTACGGATCATGTTGTCCTCCTCCGACCCTGTCGGGTCTACAGACTACTACTTACTTTTTTCCGGACGCCGCAACAAAACGGCATCCGATCTTTTATCTTTAAATTATTCTTCCGCCGCCGCTTTTTTGGGCTCTCTCTTTGCCAGGAAAGCGATCAGCATGTTGATCAGCGACAGAGCCGCGATCGCATACAGTCCGTAACCGACTTCGCTGTCGTTCGCGTCGTCAAGCGCCAACATCAATATGGCTGCGAGAGAAGCGGCGATGCCGATAAGGCTGAATATCATCGCAAATACGCAAGCACCTTTGTGCATTATACGGATCAGGGAGCTGATCAGTACCAACACGGCGCATACCGGGATCACGGTGACCAGAATCGGAACGATATCGGTCCATTCCTGCGCTTCGATATAATTCAAGGTAACGTCCAATCCCGAAACGCCGCCTACGCAAGCCAGGTATCCCTCAACGTCCACGAATTTACCGATGACGTACACCGCGATTATCAGCAAGCTGAAAATCGAAAGGAATATCGCCGCGGCGCTGACCTTTTTCTTGGGTACAACGACTTCCTCTTCCTGCGGAATGGGAGCTTCGGCTTCTTCTTCCGGTCCTTCCATATACAGTTCCTGTTCCTGCGTGGAGTACGGAACGAACGCTATGGGCTGGATGATTGGGGTCAGTTGCACCACTTTCGCGGGAGTGGAAACGGGCTGTGCCGGTTTCTTTTCCTGAGCTTCTTCAGCGGGAGCTACTTCCTCGACCAAAGCCTTGTTGTTCTTGCTTTTCTTTGCCATTTTTGTATCCTCCTCAAAATTTTTAGCCACTTTAGTTAATACTATATTGTCGCGCGTATACGCGTTCAATATTAATATTCGTCACTATATTCCTCACCATATTCGTCCGCGTCGTCAAATTGAGCCAGCGGTTGCATCTGAGTGCTGTAGGGTACAACCGGTATCGGTTGAACTACCGGAGTCAATTGAATCATATCTGCCGGAGCCGCAACGGGCACGGGCGCACAATTGTTCATTACACGAAAAACAACGCGAGGCTTAGCCGCCGCCTTTGCCGCACGGGCTTCCTGTTCAGCCCTGAGTCTTTCGGCTTCTTGTTGTTTTTTCTTTTTGGACATAACGGTAACCTCCTACCAAGTAATTCGATTATTTATCAAAAATGCTGTAAGGCACTTTCTTTCTGGCAAAGATGCTGAGCAGCAATATAACTACAGGCACCACCAATATTATCAACATACCGTATCCGGACACCAACGTCAGCGGCATTACGTCCGTCGCGGGATCCAGCGCGGTTGCCGGAGCGCCTTGGAATATGCCGAACGCAAAGTTCATCAGCTGGCTGAAATCCAACACGCTTGTGACCACGCCGTCTTCGCCTATGGACGGATTGCCCATATAGTTGCCCATCGCCGCAAGCCCCGCGACAAACATCGCAAGCCCCGCCAGCAGCATCACTATCGACATCAATCCGAATCCTTTGAATATCCTTCTGCCGAACAGCGACAGGAACGAAAGGATGACGATTATCAAAGCGAAGACCGCACCGGCTACCAATACTATCGGCGCATAATTGAACGCCATCGATGCTATGGAACCCATGGAATCCTGGGCCCTTGCCTCGGCGTCGATATCGGTGTTGGCTTCGACGTATCCGAATACGATTCCGGTATCTTCCGTCGTCTGTTCCCCGTCGGTCTCGCCGTCCGTTTCGCCGTCCGTTTCGCCGTCCGTTTCGCCGTCCGTTTCGCCGTCCGTTTCGCCATCGGTTTCTCCGTCCGTTTCTCCGTCCGTTTCGCCGTCGGTTTCGCCGTCGGTTTCGCCGTCGGTTTCGGCTTCCTCGTCGATCTCGGCGGCTTCGGCGGTCTGTTCTCCGTCGGTTTCCTCGTCGGTTTCTCCGCCGGTTTCGGTATCGGTATCGGCGTCGGTATCGGCGTCGGTGTTTTCCTCACCCGCTATCGCCGGAGCAAACGAATCGTAAAACGGCGACATGCTGTTTCCGGATTCGTCCGTCATGGACAGTCCGAACAACGATTTCAACGCACCGAAAATCGGGTCGATAAAACTGATGTAAACGCTGGTATCTTCGTAAGGAATGACGATCTCGTTGTCGTTTTCATCAAATTCGCCGGTAGGAGTATCCAACCTTTTGTCCAAAGGAGTCAGATCGGGCGCAACCAGGAACGAAGAATATTGCGGCATTATCGACAGATAGTTCATGGCTATCACGGCTATCCAAACCACCGCAAGCAGCAACATAAGGAAGCACACGCCCCTGCGCATAATAAAAAAATAGTCGCGTTCTTTTTTCCTGTTCTTCTGAACGGGAGGCGGGGGCGCCTGTTTACGGGGAGCCGGACGAGCGCCGCGCGGCATACCCGTAACGCCCGCATTATAGCGCACGGCATAAGGTTTCAGATACCTTACGCCGCCGGCAGGATTCATTGCCGGTCTGGGCGCCGCGACCTGCGGTTTCACGGATCTTTGTTTTGCGTTGTTTGCGCTCTTTACAGAAGCCATTTAGCCCTCCGCATTCTATTTATAATTATAAACAATTACAAATAGTATTTTTAGTTTACCATAGGCGAAAGCATATTTCAATACTTTTCCCGAATTTTTTTTGCCAAATTTTCGGCGAATTTTCCGCCTTTGTTCACATTGCAAAGTTGCAGTTTATGCCGCTCCGCACGCGAAAACCGGACGTAATTTTTGTCCCGTTTCGGCGGAAACCGAATACAGGTAGCCCGACTTCGGGATTGCGGTATCCGAAATCAATACTCCTCGTCGTACCCTTCCGGATCCGAATCGTCGTACATCGCAAGCGGCTGCAGTTGGGTCGAATACGGCACCAACGGAATCGGCTGTA
Source organism: uncultured Clostridia bacterium (assembly GCA_944371785.1). Lineage (GTDB taxonomy): Bacteria > Bacillota > Clostridia > Christensenellales > DTU072 > Stercoripulliclostridium_A. The sequence goes on from CALVXZ010000081.1 coordinate 5,186, forward strand.
CGATGGGCGTAAGCTGTATGAAATCGGCAGGACGCGCTACGGGCACCGGACCGTTAGACACTTTGTACCAACCGGGCTTGCCTCTTTTGGGAGCGGCTTCGGCTCTCGCCCTGGCTTCGGCTTCGGCTCTCGCCCTGGCTTCGGCTTCTTTTTTCTTTCTAGACATATCTGTGTCCTCCGTTAATTTTCAAAATATGTTCAGGATAGTTTCCTGCTTTTCCTGAAAGCAAAGAAACTCATTATCAGACTCAACAGCGACAGAACCGCCAAAATTATGATTCCGAACCCCAACTGCAACGGCAGAGTGCCGTCCATCGTCAGGAAACTCATCACATACGAAAAATCGGTGCCTGCCGTCATCAGATAAGCGCATACCGCGGACAGCAGCGTGAATACCAACATCAACACGGAACTGAGCACGAACAGTTTTCTGCGCTTTGAGGTAAACAGCGCGACCAACGCGCGGATAAAGAATATCAACGCCGTCACAGCCCCCAGGATCAGCAAAACGGGCATCGCGTAGGAAGCTATCATCGTCACCGTATCGGCGTTTTCAATGTCGGCATAAAATTCGTTGTACATATAGTATTCGCCGGCGTCTATGGAATCTACGAATAACGCGACGAAACTCATTGCCAGATCTTCTACTCCCACCTTTACGGTTTCGGGAGCGGCAACGTCCTCGTCGGCTGTGCCGTCGGTTTCTTCGTC
>CALVXZ010000082.1 GCA_944371785.1 uncultured Clostridia bacterium
TCAGAATACGAATTCCGACATGCTTTCTTTGGATATAACTATGGCGTATGCGCCTTTAGAACTGTTTTCCGTTTTTCCGCTGAGCGATATGTATTGATAATTCAGGTCAACCGTCGAAGTCAGCATCGAATCGGAATCCCAATAAATATCGAAGGTAACGTAATCCGCGTCGGGATCGGCAACGAAGATCTTTTTCGCCTCGGCTATTGCGGCAAGCAGCACTGCGTTCATCTCCGCCTTGTCGGAAACGGACAGATCGCCGTCCGAATTTTCGATACCCTGCAACGCTTCGGGCGTTACGAAATCATAGAAATCGTAGTTACCGGAGGCTTCTACATATCCGTAATCGTCCTCGCGGTAACCTTTCGAACACAGATAATCGTCGGAAACCAGGAATTTATCGTGCGTCAGCACTTCCACGGCGCAGGACGCGCCGGATATTCCCGAAGTCGGGATATCGTCGCCGGTGACGTCGACGTTATACCAGGTATTCCCCAATTTGACTTTATTCCAGGCGTGTCCTATGCCTTCGGCGTTCTTTCCGGTGATTCTGACGCAATCGACGCCTTCCATCCTTGCCATAAGCATAAAGGCTTTGGTGATGCCGTCGCACACCGCGAGCTTATCTATCAACACGCCCTCCAGGTTGAATCCGCGGTAACCCGAAAGCGCGGCGGCGGAACTCTTTTCGCTGAGTTCCAACAGTTCGCTGTCGTATATCACGTTCAGCGCGATATAATCGTGTATGTTCAGCAGCTTTTCAAAGTCGCTGTCGCCGGCGGAGTTTATCGAATAAAGTATTTCCCTTGCTTTGTTCCAGGATATCTTTGCCGAAGCCAAAGCGTCTTTTTCGTGTTGCAGAGCGTCCGCAGAAAGCGTGCCGAACCTGGGTTTGAAGCCGTTTTCCACGGCGTAAACCAACTGTTCGGAGTTATACACGACGTATTCGGGCAAAGAATCTATCGGCAGACTCCTCTGATAAGGATCCGATACTTCTCCGGCAAACGCGGCGGAGGATTGCTGCTGCATTATTTCATAAGTGCCTTCGGAAGCCACATACGAATAATCGATATTGCTTTCTGAAAGGTCCTTGAACATTATCGTCAGCTTGTAGGCGGTTTCGGGTTGGTAGATGTAAGCGTACTGCGGAGCGGTATTGCTCTTCAAACCGATCTCCTCGATGGCTTCGTTGACCCATCCGCTTTCGGTTCTATGCCCTCTGACCACGCCCAAAACGGTACGTAATATCTTATCCGGAGCAAGTCCCGATCCGGAAAAATCGAATTCGACGTAAGTACCGCCGCCATTACTGTTGCCGTTCAGGTTCATCGATCCGACGTTGTACAGCCAGCAATAACGGTAAACCTCTATAAATTCTTCCTTCGATCCGATATCGGTATCGAAAATTCCTTCTGCGCTTTCAACGTAAACGGGATAATTGAAAGTGTCGGGATATTCGGCTTTGGCTTTTAGTCCCGACAGCAGATTGAAATATATGTTTTCGGAGCCGATACCGTCCAAAACACCTGCGACGGAGCCGTAATCGACGTCGGCGTCGAAATAGACCTTCGTCCCCGACCCGAAGGCGTTTTCCGCAATATCCGTCACGGAACCGGGCACGAATACGGAACCTTCGTAATTTTCAAAAGCGTGTCCGGATACGGACACTATCCTGTGTCCCGAAAACGAACCGGGGATACGGAGGCTTTCGGGGGCGGAGCCTTCTTCGTATTCCGCATCCTTCCAACCGTTTACGGAATATCCGCCGTCCACCTTGCCGTATTCCAAATCGGTTTCCGCAATGCTCCATTGCGCGAACAAATGCAGTTCGTAAGCTATCCCCTGTTCTACGGAATGATCCAGGTATTCCTCGTCGGGTTCGAAGCTTACGAATTTCCCGTCGCCGTCGGTTGCCGGCGCGCCGCCCGTTTTGACGTAGCTCCAACCTTCGAACACCGAATCGTCGGCAAAGTCGGGAACGTATGTAAACGTATCTCCGTAACGGAAATCGGTCACTTCGGAAACTTTATCGCCGTCGTTAACGGCTTCTTCGTTATGGAAAAAGATCTTCAGCTGAGCTCCGCGCCAGCGTGCTTCCAGATCGATATCCGCCGCGCCTGCCGTGAATTCGTAGTCCATAGAACCCTGCACCTGGTTGCCGTCGGCGTCGTACCAGCCGATAAAGGTGTAATATTCGGCTTTTTCGGGGCGGCTTACCGCCTCCAGGGAGAACCTGTCGCCGTAATTGAAAAGCGCGGTATGAACTTCGGCTGCCTTGCCGTCGAAGATAATTTCACCGGCATTTCCGTTGCTTACCGCCGCGGTCAGCCGATATTCTATCGCCTCCCACTTCGCATAAGCCGTTATATCTTCGGAAATCGCATTGTTCATCAAAAAATCGCGGAGCGAAGTTTCGTAGTCTTCGTCCACATACCAACCTTCGAAGCTGTATCCGGGACGGGACAGGTTTTCGGGAAGCACTAGCGATGCGGAGCCGGTCAGCACGATGGGATCGGGAGCCCGAACGCCGTCGCCTGCGTCGAAAACGATCTTATAGGAAGTATCCCCTGCCGGACGGATGGTGCCGGAAGTATTATCGTCCGATTCGCCGCACGCCGCCACGCTCATCAAAGATACCGCCAATGCCAGAACGGCAATGAGGATAAAGAATCTCATAATTTTACCTTGCCTTAAGTACATAAATATTGTTCCTCCGGTTATTTGCGGTTCAAGTATACATTAATTGACCTCGAAAGTCAACTTAATTCAAAAGCCCCGGTATATAAATCGTAATACCTGCCGCGTTTTTCCAACAATTGCTCGTGGGAACCGCGTTCTATTATCTCGCCGCCTTCTATCACCAATATGACGTCGGCGTTACGGACGGTGGATAACCTGTGTGCGATGATAAACACGGTGCGCCCTTTCATAAGGCTGTCCATACCTTTTTCGATGAGTTTTTCAGTTGCGGTGTCTATCGAAGAAGTGGCTTCGTCCAAAATCAGAACGGGAGGATCGGCTACCGCCGCGCGCGCTATCGACAGCAATTGCCGCTGTCCCTGCGACAGGCTGGCGCCGTCCCCGGTCAGCACGGTGTCGTAGCCTTCGGGCAGAGAGCGTATGAAATCGTCGGCGTTGGCAAGCCGCGCGGCGGCTTCGATCGCCGCGTCGTCGGCGCCTTCGCGCCCGTATCGGATGTTGTCGCGGACGCTGCCGGTAAACAAATGCACGTCCTGTAAAACCATCGCCATAGATCTGCGCAGATCCTGTTTGACTATCTTCCTTATGTTGATATCGTCATAGCGGATCTTGCCGTCCTCCACTTCGTAGAACCTGTTCAGAAGGTTGGTTATGGTCGTCTTTCCCGCGCCCGTAGAGCCCACCAGGGCTATTTTGCTGCCCGGTTCCGCGACAAACGAAACGTCGTGCAACACGGGTTTATCGGGTTCGTAGGCAAAGTTTACGCGCTCAAATTCTATCTTGCCTTTCCATTCCGTGTACGTCGTGGTGTCGGTGGCTTTATGATAATGTTTCCACGCCCAGGCGCCCGTGCGTTCTTCGGATTCCGAAATACTGCCGTCCGGATTCTTTTCGGAGTTCACCAAGGTGACGTACCCGGAATTGCCTTCGGGCTCGGTTTCTATCAGCTTCATTATCCTTTCGGTACCGGCAAGAGCGGTCATTATGCCGTTGAATTGTTGGGATATCTGCGTTAAAGGCATCGAAAACTGCCTTGAAAGCGTCAAAAACGAGATCAACAGCGGTGCGCCGCCTTCCAAATGTCCGGCACCGGCAAGCAAAGCTCCGGCGATCGCGGTGACGACGTAGTTCAGGTAGGAAAGGTTGCCCATAATGGGCATCATTATCTGCGCATAGGTCTGCGCCGCAGTTTCCGAACGGCACAAGGATTCGTTCAGCTTTCTGAAACCTTCCTTTGTCTTTTGCTCGTGGCAGAAAACCTGTACGACTTTCTGACCTTCGACGTATTCTTCTATATACCCGTTGGCTTTTGCGATGCCTGCCTGCTGGCTGAGGAAGTGGACGGAGCCCTTGCCCGCTATCAGGATAACGGCGACAAGCATTACCGCAAGCATTCCCAAAGCGAACAACGTCAGCAGCGGACTGAATACGAACATCAGCGACAAAACCCCTATCAGAGTCAGCGCGGAGGAGATTATATTCGGGATACCGTTGGATATCATCTCCCTTAAAGCGTCGGTATCGGCGGTGTATTGACTCATTATCTCGCCGTGAGTGCGGCGGTCGAAATAGGAAACGGGCAGTTTTTCCATTTTTTCGAACATCTGAGTGCGGATCGTATACAAAGTACCCGTCGACACCGTCAACAGCAGGCGCATACTCAGCATACCGCCCAACGCTCCCAAAACGTATATGGAAATCATGATCAGCGCGTTTTCCGTCAGCAGCTGCATCAGATCCGACGTCGCCATTCCCGTCAGCAGGGATTCTTCGATTATTTCCAGAAGCTGTCTTAGCAGCACCGTTCCGCCCAGCATACATCCGACGTTCAGAAACGCTCCGAACAGCGCGCCGATCATATGCCCGACGTATTTTTTCGTAAAACGGAACAGCGAAACGAAAGTCTTTAACGGTTTTTCGGGGCGCAGATTGTTGTTTTTCATAGCTCGTCCTCCGCCGCCACGTTCTGCAAGGCGCAGATATTCCTGTATTCGGGACAGCTTCGGTACAGTTGCGAATGGCTGCCTTCGCCGATGATTTTCCCGTTGTCCATGACCAGGATCTTGTCGGCGTCCTTTACGGAAGAAATGCGCTGTGCGATTATTATTACCGTCATTCCCGACAATTTTTCCTTCAATTCCCTGCGGATATTCCTGTCCGTTGCAGTATCCACGGCGGAAGTCGAATCGTCCAATATCATTATCTTCGGCTTTTTCAGGATCGCCCTTGCTATGCAAAGACGCTGTTTCTGACCGCCGGAGAGGTTGACTCCGCCCTGCCCGAGGTCGGTATCCAGACCTTTAGGGAAGCTTTCGACGAAATCCGCCGAAGCGGCTTTGCACGCCGCCGCCAATTCCTGGTCGGTAGCCTGTTCGTCCCCCCATTTCAGGTTTTCGCGTATCGTGCCGCTGAACAGCACGTTCTTTTGAAGCACCATACTTACGGCGCCGCGCAGATTTTTGATCGTATAGCTTTTTACGGGCAGACCGCCCACCTCTATTTCTCCTTCGGTGACGTCGTAAAGCCTCGGGATCAGCTGTACCAGAGTGCTCTTTGCAGAGCCCGTTCCGCCCACGATACCCACCGTTTCCCCGGAAGCAATCGTCAGGTTCAACCCGTCGATCACGTTCTTTTCGCCTTCCTTGTACCTGAAAGCGACGTCTTTGAATACCACTGAACCGTTTTCGGGAGCTTCGTCCGTGACCGCCGTTTCGTCGGTGATTTCGGGTTTTTCCTTTAAAACCTCGGATACCCTGGCGGCGGAAGCGCTGCTAAGAACGAGGTTTACGAATATCATCGCCACCATCAGCAGCGACATCAATATCTGATTGACGTAGGTTATGAACGATGCCAGATCCCCCATTGTCATTGTGCCCGTAGCCAGGATTATCTCCCTGCCGGCCAACCATACCACGGCAACCAGGCACAGGAACATCACCAGCTGCATAACGGGCTGACCGTACGCCAACAGCCTTTCAGCGGCTACCTGGGTCTTTCTGACGCCTTCGGCGGCTTCGCGGAATTTCTGCGTTTCGTGGTCTTCCTTCACG
>CALVXZ010000083.1 GCA_944371785.1 uncultured Clostridia bacterium
CCACGTCCAATTCGCCGTCATAATAAAATGTCGCATGCATTGTGCGGTCATAATAATTACGGAACAAAAATTGCATTCTGTCCCACATCTCAGCGGGTAATCTCTTAATTTTTTTCATGCAGAAAATTATATCACCGAGAAAAAGCGCGCGCAACTTTTTAAGCGGACAAAATACCGTTTTTTTAAAAAAATTTACTCCGTCGGACGGGCGAAAGCCCGACCGTACCGATTCCCCGGCGGCAGCCGCGACAGGCGGAAACGCGTTGCATTTTATGCAATGAAAATGCAAATTTATTCATAAAATATGGAACGTATTTTCTTGCAATTTATAAACGGATAATTTATAATGATTAAATTGAAGTAAATTCAAATTGCCTTACGGCAAAAAGAGGAGAATTTTAAATGAAAAAAATTTTAAGCATCATTTTGGCAGTCGCATTGTTGGCGGTCGGAGCGTTTGCGCTTACGGCTTGCAACGATGATAACGACAAAATCGTTATGTATACCGAAGCGGGTTTCGCTCCCTATGAATTCGTAGGTGCTGACGGCGCTATCAAAGGCGTTGACGTGGCTATCATGAGCGAAGTCGCCGAAAGAATGGGCAGGACCTTGGAAATTAAGGACGTTGCGTTTGACTTTATTACTCAATATGTAGCCGAATCCGACGGTTATGCAGTCGGCGCCGCCGGTATGACCATTAGCGACGAACGCAAACAGAGCGTCGATTTCAGCAACGTATATGCCAGCTCCACTCTCGTCATCATCTCCGCGGAAGACGTGGCGTATGATTCCGTTGCCGACCTCGCCGGAAAGAAAGTAGGCGTTCAGCAGGGAACCAGCGGCGATGAGATCATTTCCTACGCTTCCGACGCGGCTAATGGCGGTTATACCTATAAGGACGGCGAAAACGACGTTACCGTTACCGCTGCCGGCGCAACGGTTCAAAAATACCAAACCTACGCGCTTGCCTATGTAGAACTTGTAAACGGACGTATTGACGCTATTTTGATGGATAAGCTGCCTGCTCAATCGCTTATAGCTACTCAGGGCGGAGATCAATTGGTAATTAAAGATGCCGCCGATCTTCTGCAAGAAGACTTCGGCATAGCACTCAAAAAAGATGCACCCGCGGAACTTGTTGACACCATAAACAATGTTATCAACGAATGGCTGGCAAACGGAAACATCGCCGCGTACACCGATTATTTTACTGCTGTTGACAATTATGAAAAGAACGGCGGCGAAGCTCCCGTTGCTCCGGAAGGTCTTAAACTTTCCTGGAACGTTTAATTATAAGAAGAGTAAAAGAATATTTTTGCGCGGCTGTCCCTTTACGGGGCAGCTTGCGCGCTTAGAGGATCGCAAATGACGTTAGATTTTTTGGCGGCTACGTCGCTCGGGGACAGGTTCTATAACGCTTTTATCCTGTTCGACCGTTGGAAACTTTACCTTGAAGGATTGGAAACGACGCTGATCGTTGCGGCGCTTGCGTGCTTGGTAGGCATAACGATCGGGATTTTGCTGGCGCTGATAAATTATGTACATAAAAAGACGGGAAAGTTAAAAGCGCTGTCCGCAGTCGCAAACGCATACATTACTTTTGTGCGCGGCACGCCCGTGGTCTTGCAGATGTTTATAATGTATCTGGTCGTGTTCGTATCCGTACCGATCGATATCAAAATCGGCGACGTCGTATGGGAAAGCGGCGGCAGTATGCTGATAGGCGGACTGACTTTCGGTATAAATTCGGGCGCTTATGTCGCGGAGATTGTGCGCGCCGGTTTTGAAAGCGTTGACGACGGGCAGATGGAGGCCGGCAGATCTCTCGGATTAAGCACGGCGCAGACTATGTCCAGCGTCGTAACGCCGCAGGCTGTACGCAATACTTTGCCTCCGCTGTTTAACGAATTTATAACGCTAGTAAAAGAAACCGCGGTTATCGGTTATGTAGGAGTATACGATCTCGGGAAAATCCCTTCCATTATCCAATCCCGTACGTTCGATATATTCCCTCCGCTGATAATAGCCGCCGTGTTGTATCTTATAGTCGTATTCATACTGACGTTCATACTGAAAATTCTTGAAAAGTCGCTGTCTAAGAGCGATCGCGGCAACTACAAAAAGGTCAGCGTCAGAAAGAAATTATTCGGGAAAAAGGAGGTTGCTTGATCCATGAGCGATACCGTACAAGTATCAAAGAGCGACGCTCCGTTGATAGAAGTAAAGAATCTTACCAAAAAATTCGGGGATCTTCTGGTTTTGGACGATATTTCCGAAACTATCCGCGACGGCGAAAAAGTCGTCATAATCGGACCTTCCGGCGGCGGCAAATCCACGTTTTTAAGGTGCCTGAACGTCCTGGAAGACCCGACTTCGGGGAAAGTGTTTTTCGACGGAGTCGATTTGGCGGACGTCAAAGTCGACATAAACGACCACCGCAGAAAAATGGGTATGGTTTTTCAACAATTCAATTTATTCAACAACCTTACTGTCAAACAGAACATAACCCTTGCGCCCGTAAAAACGGCGTTGAAAGACATATCCAAATACCGCCGCGCGAAGTTCATCGAACCGTTCTATAACAAATGCGTCGATATTTTCGGCAAAGTGATCAATGAACGCCGCGCCGCGAAGCGCAAAAAACTTGCCGGGCAGATAGAGGAAATAAAAAAAGAATTGGAACCCCTCAGCGAGGCTTGGGAAAAGACCAAAACCACAGTAGAACGCGAGGGCAAGAACTTTATCACTTACGATCCGGAGCTTACGAAAAAGCACATCTGTCTGACTACGAAGCTGGAAAAGGCGGAACGCGCGCTGAGTCACACGACGGATATCTGCAAGTTTACCGCCGCACCGCCTAAGGAAATGAGCGCCAAGGCTATCAAAGACGCCGCGAACCAAACGGCGGAGCGTCTGTTGAAACGCATAGGCTTGCCGGACAAAGCGGACGCTTATCCGTCGACGTTGTCGGGCGGTCAAAAACAGCGCATAGCCATCGCCAGGGCTCTGGCGATGAATCCGAAGGTGATGTTGTTCGACGAACCCACCAGCGCGTTGGATCCCGAAATGGTAGGCGAGGTGCTGGACCTTATAAAGGAGCTTGCCGACGACGGTATGACTATGGTTATCGTCACTCACGAAATGGGATTCGCGCGCGAAGTCGGCAGCAGGGTGCTTTTTATGGATTCGGGAAAAATTGCGGAACAGGGTACCCCGGAAGAGGTTTTCAGGAACCCAAAGTCGCAAAGACTAAAAGAATTTTTGGCAAAGGTTTTATAATGGATTTATTCGCCGCCGGTATAAACCGGCGGCTTTTTTTTTGAAATTTCCGCTCCGGTATCTATCGGACAAAGCATTCTCCGTCCGAAGAAACGGGGCTTTTAAACGCGTTGGATACCAAAGCGTGCGATAGGCATATTGCCGAGTATTTTTTTGTGGAAAACGGGCAATACCGGACGAAATTTTTACATATTGCTTTTATAATTTTTATATGATACAATAAACTAAATCGGGCAGGTATCCTGTCCGCATAACTTGCTTATCGATGACAGGGAGGCAATATGAAAAGTTTGTTGAATATAATCAGACACATTTCCGATATGGTGTCTGCCGACGGAAAGAAACGGCTGCTTTATGCTTTTTTAAACATCCTTGCCATGGCTTTGGGACTCGCATTCGGTTGGTGCGCATACTATTGCGTGGGCGTGATAAAGGATTCTTCCGTTATACTCGGGATTTTGGGTCTGATAGTTTCCGGCGCGCTGGCCATTTTTTCGGTGCTGTACGGATTTATAGGACAGCTTGCCTTGATTTTCATCGCCGGCGGCGGTATGTTCAGGGCGGAGGAGCGCGGATATAACTTTGCGGCTTTTCTGATAGCTTTGCTGACTTTTGTCGGGTTGATTGTCGCAGGCTATCTAATTATAAAGTCATTATAAAATGAACTGTTTTTTAACTCAGTAAACTCAGGAGGTTAATATGAAAAAACTACTTTTAATAGGCGCATTGGTGATTGTTGCCGTCGCGTTGGTGGCGGTAACGGCGGCTTGTGACCCCACCGGCGACGAACAAGGTTATTTCAATAACATAAACAACGAAATAGCCAAACTTTACAAAACGGGAACTACCGAAGAATATTTCGGTTCGGTGAACGGCGGCGAATCGGCAACTTTTGACGTGGCAATCGCCAATAAGTACGACCCCGCAACGCTGACTGCCACCGCGAAAAACGCAAAGGTCTCTTTGAAAGTTACCGGTTCCGTTGACTCTGCGGCTATGATCGAAAACGGTTATACCGTCGTAGGTAAGCTGACTATTTCGGACATTACGGGAACAGCCGAAATCAACTTTTCCGCCGAAGAAGCAGACATAAGTTTCAACTTTGTGCTTGCCGGCGAAGAAGACGGTATTTTGGAGGAGATGATTTTAAGCGACGACACTAAGCTGTCGGAGGCGACCGAGGACGGTTATACCTATAAAACGACTTATTCCGAATTGCAAAAAGCCGACGGTTTCGGAATAATTCTTAGCGGACCCGTAAACGGAAAGTATCAGTTCCAAAACGATATGGGCGAACAGTTTATCGACAGTTCGAACGAACTTGTATCCGGTTTTTTCGAATATATCAACGTCGCAAGGAACCAATACAATATTTCCGTCAACAGCAACGTGATGGCGCTCTCCAACGAGATCACCGTCCATACCGACAGATACTCTAAACAGCGTTTGCTGTTCAACGGGAACTCCGGTAGCATCATCGAAATCACGCGTCCCGAAGACGAGGATATTTATTTTGACGGAATCGGAAAAGCCGTCATAAGATTGAAAGATCCCTACGGTCAGTATATGACGGGTAAGATAGACATAAACGGTACCGAAATCGAGATCACCGACGCGCAGGCAGGATACGCTTTGGAAAAAATGCCAGTCGAATACTGTTCCGATGAATTATTGGCGGATACCTTCGAAGCATATTCCTATATTGACAGCTACAATATTTCCACCGAATACGATATGAGTGCCGTTGACGACGCCTGTTCTATTACCGCCGACTGCGATAATACTGCCGTCACAATCTCGCCGTACCGCATTCACGAAGTCTATTATTACGACAAAGCAACCAATACTGCGTGGATAATCGTACCCGAAGGAGCCGAAAGCGTCGATTATATACTCGAATTCAACACTATGAACGCCGGCAGCGAATTGGAAATGTTCGTCAATTTGACCGGCGATCAGAGTATGAACCATTCTCTGTATCAGCTGCCCGAACGCACGAACCTCGATCAATCCGAAAAATGGCTCGGAGGCACGGACGAAACATATTTGCAGACCGTCAATCTTACCGACGTCGAATTCGCTATAAGGAAATACAACGACGGAAAGATCTATTCCGTCTATGTCAATTTCACCTTGAAAGGCGGAGAACATTTCGAAATCGAACTTCGATAAGCTTTAATCTTAACCGCAAAAGGTGCCGCAAAACAAAAGCGGCACCTTTTTTTCGACAAAAATCTCGGCTTTTCCAAAGCCGCGCCCACAGACGATTATACTGAAGTCGCTTTGCTCCGAAGGGGGATGACGGTCCCTGAAGGCGCGTTTTAAAAAACGTTCGGCACGCCTTTGCGGAACCGCGCCCACAGACGATTCTGTTGAAAAAACGTTAAGTTTTACCGAACTTTAAATTAAAATCGT
>CALVXZ010000084.1 GCA_944371785.1 uncultured Clostridia bacterium
GCGTTACTGATAGGCGACGGCGGCGAGGGCTGTATTTACGACGCGGCAGGGCAGCCGATAAAGGGCATTTCCGATATCGGAGCTTTCATCGATTTTGCTCAGCCTCATATCGGTAAACGCTATTTCGAATTGACGGATTGCGCCGAAGGCGGCGAGGAGATCGATTATTTTATGGACGCCGGAAACAACCATAAACCCACCGACGTCAACAGGACCGCGAAGCTGAAACAGGCGGACATAGTAATTTGCAACGACGAGATAAAAAAGGTTTATTATGACGTTCTGGCTCTCTTATTCCAGGAATCGGTTACCCAAAGCGGCGATCCGAAGGAAAAGAGCATCGGCAAAGCCGTAAAGGAAGCCATCAGAAAAACTCTGAAAGAAGGCGACACGCGCGCCGCTTCCGAGATCCTGGAAAAGGAAATGGCTAACGGCGAAAAATTGCCTTTTACGGCGTATGCTACCGGACACGCGCACCTGGACCTTGCGTGGCTGTGGCCGATACGCGAAACGCAGAGGAAAGCCGTAAGAACTTTCGTAAACCAATTGTACAATATGGATAAATATCCCGAATACATCTTCGGCGCTTCGCAGCCGCAGCAATTCGAATGGATAGAAAAACGGTATCCGGAGCTTTTCGAAAAGCTGAAAGCCAAAGTCGCTTCCGGACAGCTTGAAGTACAGGGCGGAATGTGGGTCGAATGCGACACCAACGTCCCCTCCGGCGAAAGCATAATTCGTCAGAACCTGTACGGCAAACGCTATTGGAAGGAAAAATTCGGCAAGGATATGCGTATGTGCTGGCTCCCCGACGTGTTCGGTTTTTCGGGGAATATGCCGCAGCTTCTGAAAAAATGCGGTATCGATTACTTCCTTACCATTAAATTGAGTTGGAACGAACACAACAAATTCCCTCACCGCGCGTTCGTGTGGGAAGGGATAGACGATTCGTCGGTGATAGTGCATATGCCGCCCGACGAAACCTACAATTCCGAAGGCAACGCTTGGACGTATACGAACTGCCTGAAAAATTATCCCGAAAAGGACAAGCTGAATTATTTCGCGGTGCTGTTCGGCGTAGGCGACGGCGGCGGCGGTCCCGGCGAAGGTCATATCGAAATGGTCAACCGCGCAAAGAAAATGGCGGGGCTTCCCGAAGTTAAAAACTCACAAGCCATCGACTTTTTCGATAAGCTGAAAACCGACGAGGACAAGCTGGTACGCCATAAAGGCGAACTGTACCTTGAAAAGCACCAGGGCACCTACACCAGCCAGGCAAAGAACAAATTGTTGAACAGGCGCATCGAATTCGCGTTGCACAACACCGAATTTTTGTGTATGCTCGCCGAGAAAAAGGGTATGGCTTACCCGAAGGAAAAATTGGACGAGATATGGAAAGAGGTGTTGTTGTACCAATTCCACGATATAATTCCGGGCTCATCGATAGCCAGGGTCTATACCGAATCGGTCGCACGCTACGAAAAGATGTTGGAGGAGCTGAAAGAACTCAGAAAAGAAGCCATTCGCGCCATGAACGGCGGCGAAGGTCTGTCGGCGATAAATTGGACGTCGTATCCTACGGACCGCCCCGTGATGTATAAGGACAAATGGTACAGAATGAACCTTCAGCCGTACTCCGCGGCAAAGCTGACGCCGTGGAAGGGAGAGCCCGGCAAACTGAAGGCGGGCGACGATTTCATCGAATCGGAACTGTTCAAAGTCACTTTCGATCCTTACGGGAACATACTTAGCCTTATCGACAAGAAAACGGGCAAGGAATTCTGTTCCAGGTATCTGAACAAACTGAACGTCTACCGCGACAAGAGGCTGTATTACAACGCGTGGGACATCAGTATCAATTACACAAAACACGCGCCTGCGGAATTCAAATTGGTATCCTATTCGACAATGGTTACCGATTGTTCGGTAGTCAGGGAGAACGTGTACCGTTACAACCGTTCCAAGATAATACAGAAAGTCGTTTTGACTCTCGGCAAACCTCTGATCGATTTCGTGACTACCGTGGATTGGCAGGAAACGCACAAGATGCTTCGCGCAGATTTCCGCCCGGCGGTATTTTCCGATAAGGTCACCTGCGACATACAGATGGGCAATATAAAACGCAGCACGAAGGACGTCACGAAGATAGAAAAAGCGCAGTTCGAAATTGCCGCCCATAAATGGATAGACGTCGGCGAAGATTCCGGATTCGGCATAATCACCGATTCCAAATACGGTTGGAGAGTAAAGGAAGGTCTGATCTCACTGAACCTGCTGAGGAGCCCGATGTTCCCTGCCCCCGACGCGGACAAGGGCGTTCACAATATCTGCTATGCGATATATCCGCATTCGTCGGATTACAACGCCGCCGCTATTCAAAAGGAGGCGTACCTGTATAACAACCGTCCGACGATCGTCGAATGCGACCTCGAAATACCCTCGGTTTTCGTATCCTCGGATACACATATAGTCATAGAAACCGTCAAACGCTCCGAAGACGGCAAGGGCGTGATCGTCAGGGCTTACGAAGATTCCGGCACCGCCAGGACCGCCGATATCCGGACTGAATTCAAAGGCGAAGTCTATGAAACCGATCTGTTGGAAAACCCGATAGGGGCGTCCTCGCTGAAAGGCGTAGCGTTCAAACCTTTCGAGATAAAGACTTTCAAAATCGTTTTGGATTAACGGGACGCCATAGCTTTTCCGTCAACGGGAAAAGGATAAAAAAACAAAGTCCGTACACGCCGTGTACGGACTTTTTCTATTTGCGGTACTGTTTCGTATGATCGGTCGATCGACCGGATCATTTTACGAATTTTGAAGGTATCAGCATATTCTGCAGCTGGGTCATCAGGTTATTGAACTGCACCGCGTATGAATCCCCGGCGCCGACGACGGTGATACATCCTTTCGTGGCGGCTTCGACGAATTCGTACCTGCCGGACAGTACGGCAAGGCATCCGTCGGGATTCGGGAAATCGAACAGCACGAAGGGGCGTTTTCTGGTATATTCTCCGCGTCCGGCTTTCGATTTACCGGCTTTTACGCGCAGATACGCCGAGATCGGGGGATAAATTTCCTTGCCCAAAGCGTCATGGGTCGCGCCTACTTTGAATTGGTAGATCCTGTCGGTCTGTTTTTCCATCCAACGCGACAGCGGCTCCCAACCCAATTTGTTGGCTTGCGACATTGCCGTGGTTATCATATACAGCGACATTTTGACCTTCAGATACTGTTCCCACGGTTCGTCGACGCCCGGATTGTTGTTGGGCATCATCTTTGTCAGGGTCAGCATCAGGAAAAGGAACTTCAGCGTAGACTTTTTAAAGATGTTTTTCAGCAGCGGAGCTACTATTCCCAGCATTTCCAACGGAGAATTGCCCTTGAATACGCCCAGAAGGCTTTTTATCGATTTGAATCCGAGGTTCACGAACTCTACGCCTTCGTATCTGAAATCGTATTCGCCCTGGTAGACCTTGAAACGCGGGGTTTCTTTGGCGTCCGGATCCTTTTCGCGGGCAGCCGCGGTGTATTCGGCGGCTTTTTCCGCGGTCAGAAAGACTATGTGGCAAGCCATCGGATGTTCGTCGTCGGCGGCGGTAAACTGCACGACGGCGTTGACTTTTTCGAAAGCCGCGACCTGTTTCGGATCCTCCGTCAGCGGTATTTTCATTACGGGGAAGGCGGCGCGGAAATACATTTCGGCAGCCAAAACCTCCTCTTTGGAAGCGATATTGCTCATTTTTACCTCCTAGTCTTCGTCCGTCCAATCTTCGTCGGCTTCGATTTCCTTGCCGAGAAGTTCCTTGACGGTTTCGGCTATGCCGGTAGCGTCCAGTTTATACCTTGCGTACAGATCTTCGGGATATCCGATGACGGAATATTCGTCCGGTATGCCCAGCTTCGTAAACGCACAGCCCTTTCCGGATTCGGCTATGACGGCGGCGACCGCGTCGCCCAATCCGCCGATAACGTTGTGTTCTTCGACGGTCAGGATGCGCCTGGTGTCCATAACGGCGTTCATTACGGCTTCCTTGTCGATGGGCTTTAACGTGTGCATATTGATGACTCTGACGGAAATTCCTTCCTGAGCAAGGTCTTTCGCGGCTTCCAGCGCCTGCAAAACGGGAGTGCCGCAGGCAATTATCGTCAGGTCGCTGCCTTCGTGCAGCTGCATCGCTTTACCGATGGTGAATTCGAAGTTCTCGTCGTCGTGGAGCGGCGGTTCGAAGCCTCTGCCGACCCTCATATAGAAAGGTCCGGGTACGTCTATGCACGCGCGGACGGCTTTTGCCGTTTCGAATCCGTCGGCAGGGATGACCACCGTCATATTGGCGATCGCGCGCATTATGGCGTAGTCTTCCGTGCAATGGTGGGTGGTTCCCGCGGGACCGAAGCTTAATCCGCCGTGGGTGGCGATGATCTTTACGGGAAGATTCTGATAGGCGATGTCGGTCCTGACCTGTTCGCCGCCGCGCAGGCAGGCGAATATCGCGAATGTGGACGCAAACGGTATCAGCCCCGTCTTTGCCAGCCCTGCGGCTACGCCGAACAGGTTTTGTTCGGCGATACCCACGTTGAACAATCTGTCCGGGAATCTGTCGCCGAAGTTACCGATATTGGTAGATTTCGCGAGGTCGGCGGTAACGCCGACTATTTTGTCGTTGGTTTCGCCCAGCTCCGCCAGGACTTTGCCGTATATTTCCTTTGACGTCATTTTATTGGCGTCGTAAGTTGTCCAAGTAGTGCCTTCAGCCATTTATCTATCCTCCTTTAATCCATTGCCTCGATATCGGCGACGGCTTCTTTGAACAGATCGGAATTCATTGCGCCGTAATGCCATTTGACGTTACCTTGGAATTTCTTTACACCGAAACCTTTTTCGGTCTGGGAAATTATGCAAACGGGCTTGTCGGTGTCGTTACTCCACGCTTTCGCCAGCGCGGCGTCGACTTCGTTCATGTCGTTGCCGTTGCAGGTGATGACTTCGAATCCGAAGGCTTCGTATTTTTTGTCGATGGGTTCTATGCCCATAACGTCTTCGGTCTTTCCGTCGATCATCATCTTGTTGCGGTCGACTATCGCGATGAGGTTTTTAAGTTTGAAATGGTGGGCAGCCATCGCGGCTTCCCAGACGGAGCCTTCGTTTTGTTCTCCGTCGCCCATCAGCACGACGACTTTGGCGTCGGTTTTCTGGTACCTCAATCCCAAAGCCATTCCCACGCCCATCGGCAGTCCGTGTCCCAAAGAACCCGTCGACGCGTCGCATCCGCGGACTTTTTTGCTGTCCGGGTGCATTCCGTACGGGGATTCGTAGTGGTTGAAGTGTTCCAACGATTCCATCGGTACAAAGCCCGCCATAGCCAGGCAGGGGACGTAAGCCAAAGCGCAATGACCTTTACTTAAAATAAATCTGTCACGGTCGAACATAGCGGGGTCTTCGGGGTTGACGTTCAAATATTTGAAATACAACGCCGCCAGCACATCGGCGCAACTTAACGACCCGCCGACGTGACCGGAGCCCGCGAAATTGGCTGTTTTTACGATATTCAGCCGCAGCTCTTTAGCCTTTT
>CALVXZ010000085.1 GCA_944371785.1 uncultured Clostridia bacterium
CGCCGGCTTTGTTCTTAGCCTCTATACGGAAACTTTCTATGCGCTAGGAAAACGCCAAGTTCTCAACCAGCCTGACCTTATCCACGTTGGCGGTTTTGGCAAGCTTCAAAGTGATCTCGTAGCTTTCCGCCTCCTCCGCGGGAGTGTAATAGCTCAAGGCGGCAAAACTCTTTTTGTCGTAGCCGTACCTGGTGATGTTTTTTATCTTGTTGCCCGCCTCGTGTTCCGGAGCGGTAGCTCCGTCTATCGGCACCGGCTTTGAAAAAGCCGCGTCTATCCTGTCGCGGAAGCGCACCAGCTTTTCGACGTCCCTGTCGTTTATGCGTCCCGTGACGTCCGGCGGCACGTTCAGTAACAGTATCGAGTTTCCGCCCCAAACGGTATAGTACAAATAAGTCAAATTATTAACGCTTCTGACGAACGCGTCCTGATTTTTATGATAGAACCAACCCGGACGAATGGATACGTCGACTTCAGCTGGGCACCAGATAAAGTCGTTATAGCTTTCCAACGATTCCCGATTACCTAAATCCATATCGTATACGGCGACTTTTTCCGCCGTCGCGCCGTCCGTGCGTGCGGATACTATCTGTCCCGTTGCAAAATCTATCTGCGGTATGACGGACCATTCGCCTTCCTTGGCAATGCCGTCCTCGTTCCCTGCCCATCTGACGTCGGGTCCGCAATTCGCGATCACCGCGTTGGGTTGCAGCTCCCTGATAACGGAATAGTAGCGTTCGAAATCGTATTTTTGCTTGGGCTTTCCGTCGTTTTCGGCTTCGCATGCCCCGTCCAACCATACCTCGAATATCTCGCCGTAATTTGTCAACAACTCCGTCAGCTGCGCCACATAATAATCGTCGTATTCGGGCGTTCCGTATTTTTCCGAATGTCTGTCCCACGGAGAAAGATATATCCCAAGGCGCATTCCGTGCTTTTTGCAGGCGTCCCTCAGCTCCGCCATGACGTCGCCCTTGCCGTCCTTATACGGCGAAGCGGCTATCGAATAATCGGTAGTGGCAGTCTGCCACAGGCAAAACCCGTCGTGGTGTTTGGCGGTAAACACGATCCCGCCGAATCCCGCGAATTTGAGCACCTTAACCCATTGTTCGGTATCCTGATTCGCAGGATTGAAAATTTCCGGGCTTAGGGTACCGTCGCTCCATTCCTTATTCGCGAAGGTGTTCAGTCCGTAATGGATAAAGGCGTTGAAGCCGTTGCGCTGTATACCTGCCTGCACCCTGGAAGGGACGACGGAAGTATATAGATTCAGTCGTTGTTTATCTGTCACGATTTATTCCTCCTATTGTTCTTTGTATTCGAATTTGGCAGTCCTGTAATATAGCCAGGAAAAGAAGTTGACGGGATTCAAGAATATCTTCGCCCGTTTGACGGCTTCCGTCAAGGCATTCCCGACGGTCTTTACCGAACCGACGCTGCGAACTTTGAATTCGGCGTCGGGATAGACTCCGTTCAGCACGAATTCCTTTTTCTCTCCCGGCAGAATGTCGGTAAAGTTATCGGAATACGGCAACGTGTCCGCGTCCGAAAAAACTTCGGCAAGCCTCAGGTAATTCTTCGCGGCGACGAATATATGGGTCTTGCCGTCTTTCACGACGACTTCGGATTCGTAATCGGGCTTCGGGAAAGCGCAGTACCTGTCCCTCAACAGAGGCTTGGAAACGCGTGAAACGCAGGCTCCCGTTTCGTCGGTAAGCTCCGCCGCATAGAACAAGGTTTTTTTCTGTCTCGGCGTAAATTCGAACGGTATCTCGGCAATTTTACTTCTGCTGCCGGGCGCGGCTTCCGCGTCCAGGATCTTTTCCGCGGCGACCTCCCCGGTAAAATTACAAATCGTAAATCTTATCCTGCCGCGTTTTGCGCAAGGATAATCGTTCAGAAGGAATAGCGAAACGCAGTTTTCACCGACCTCCGCGCTGACGGCAAAGGGCGCGTTGAACCGTTTCGCGGCATACTGCAGAGCCTTGAAACGCCCGAAATAATCTATCGACGACCAGCTTGCGACCGGCCAGCAATCGTTCAGCTGCCAATACAACGCGCCCCAGGTGCGCTCCGAACGCCGCCACGCTTCCGTCGCTTCGCGGATCGATTCGGCTTGCGCCAGCTGGCTGAAGTATATCTTGTCTTCGAATTTTGCGGGGGTTTTGAACAGCGACGAAGTATAATAGACCGTCTTTTCGTTCCCCAACGCGCATTTCTGATGAATTTTCATAACGTCGGAAAACAAATTCTTTTCCTTTTCGCCGGCGTAATATCTTACGGTGCGTACGTCGGGGAAGCTTTCAAATCCGAATTCGCTGCAAAAACGCGTTTTCCTGGTGCGGTAATATTCTATGTCCTGCAATCCGTGCCATACCGCCCACAGGTGCGTATCGCCTACGTTATCGGCTTTTACTCCCTTCTGGTAATCCGCTCCTATCGGAGATCCCGGAATGTACGAAGCGCCGGTGCCGAGGCGGGACAGCTCCTCCGGAAGTATCTTGTAGAAAAATTCGTAAGTGCAATCGATGTATTTGCGGCTGGTGATCCAATTTATCGACATATCTTCCAATTCGTTGTTGCCGCACCACAACGCCAACGAAGCGTGATGCCTGAGGCGTTTTACGTTGAATTCCACTTCCGAAAGGATATTTTTCAGATATTTTTCGTCGTAAAACGGGCAGGGTCTGCACGCTACGGCAAAATCCTGCCACACCAGGATCCCCAATTCGTCGCAGATATCGTAAAATTTGTCGCTTTCGTAAAAGCCGCCGCCCCAAACGCGAATCATATTGAAACCGGCGTTCACCGCGGATTGCAGATGATATCTGAACACGTTCTCGTCTATCCTGTCGGGCATAGCGTCGGCAGGTATCCAATTCGCGCCCTTGGCAAAAATACGTCTGCCGTTCAATTCAAAGCAGAAGTCGCTGCCGTCGGGCAGTTTGTCCCTTATCAGACGGATACGCCTTAACCCGATCCTCTTTTTAACGGAATATTCCTCGTCCCCTTTCGTCAAAGTCAGTTTGACCGTGTAAAGCGGCTGGGTCTTTTTCCCCGACACGTCCGCAGTTTCCCATATGCAGGGATCGGATATCGTGAATTCTCTTTCCAGATCCGTTTCCGCGCCGGGAATACCCCTCTTTTCGGATACCTTCCCGTCGGGCGCGGTCAGCGTCAGCACATAGCCGTCGGGCGCGCCTTCGAAGGCGGCTTTCACGTTTAACGTGACAAAGTTTTTTTCAAAACTCTGCCCTATTTCCATATCGGTGACGCGGACTTCGTCAGTATCTATGTAAACGGAGCCGTAGATTCCCGAAACGGGAATTTCGGGACCCCAATCCCAACCGAACTGATATTGCGGCTTCCTTAAAAAAGTTATCTCCGTAACGCCGGGTGTGGATCCGGAATTGATCCTTTTCATCTCGGCGCGCGCCGCCGCCTTTGGGGCTGTGATGATTATTTCCAGATTGTTTTTACCCCTTTTCAGAGCGCCCGTCACGGGGAATCTGTAGGCTATGAAAGCGTTCTCGCCGGCTCCTATATCGATACCGTTCAGCACGGCTTTGAAAACGGTATCCACTCCCTCCAAAACCAGGAAAGCGCCGTCGAGCCTGCCGTCGTAGTCGAAACAGGTGCGGCAGACGGTATCCGTTTCGGATATCCAGAACGATTTCTTTTCGTTGTCGCCCACATAAGGGTCGGGGATAAGCGCTGCCGCCAATAAAGCGGAATAATCGGTGAAAGGCGTTTTTGCAACGGCTTCGAGACTTCCCGTCCGTATCGTCCAATCGGAATTTATTATGGTTTTCATATTATTTTTCCTCCAACGCGGGGGTAAAGTTGTCCAAAAACACTATGATATACGCCATCCACATCGGCAGCGATTCGATGAATCCGTTCTTTCCCGCCGCCACCAAGGCTATAACTATTGCCAGCAGCAGACCGCCGAAGCACATCAAAGCGATCTTGTACTTTTTGTTGGGCTTATCGGGGAAGAGCAGATGCAATATGATTGCCGCCGCAAAAAACAGCGCGAACAGCAACGCCGTGGACCAATGGGCGTACATCTGAAGTCCGGGCTCTCTGGTGGAAGGAATATGCACGCAGGTCATCAGGCAGGCAACGCCAAGCCCCATACATACATAGCCCGTTATCCGCACCCAGCGGTATTTAAAGCCCTTGTGCAAATATGTATATACCAAATTCACCGTCAGAGCCAGGGAAGTGGTAAACCCCCAGAATTTAAAAGCGGTGGGGTATTTCAATCCTATTTCGGACGCGGTGCCCGACGGCAGGAACGGGTTTGAAAGGAAGCCGTACACCGTAAAGTAAATGAAGCTTCCGATCAGGAGCACCATCGCGATGTATTTGAAGACGGCTTCTTTCAATGCCCTGCCATCCTTTGCCGTTTCTTTGAGTTCCGTAACGGGCGCCGAGGATCCGTCGCCTTTTTCTTCGGTTTTTTCTTCGGTTGCTTCGTTTAAAATTTCAGTGTTTTTGTCGTCCTGCATAACGTCCTCCTCCGTTCAGCTGATATCGGTATCAACGGTTTTTGTGTCTGTCTAATATAAACTGTAATTTGTCCGAATTGGCTTCGTCGAAAGTCAGTTTCGTAGTGGCTGCGCCTAAAGTATCGAAGCCTTCGGCGTTGCCCATAAAGAATATGGTGGTGCCTTCGATCTTATAATCGTAAAGCTCCGTCCATTCGATAAAACGGTAAGGCACGACGATCCCGGCGTCCAGCACGGCGCATTTGGTCAGCATCATCATCGCCATTATCACGGAAAGCATAACGATTATCACTATCAGCGCGGCGCCGACCATATAATCGGCGGCGGAATCAGACAGCGAAAGATAGACTATGTCGGCTATCAGGCAGCCGCCCATCAAAAACGGCATCACCCACTGCCATTTGTATTTTTTATAAAGCGGTATCAAGACTATCGCGTTTTTGAACCTGCCGTTCAGGCGCACCAGCTTTATGACGACGAAAGCCCCCCACACGACGCTGACCGCCGCCAATACCAAAAATGCCGCACCTACTATATATCCTATCATTGTCTTTCCTCCGTCGGGCTGTCGGAACCGTTTATTCCGAAAGCAACGCCCATTACGTTGTCGGCGTTCAGCGCAAACACCAACCCCGCTCCCAACGTATTCAGCCCCGCCTTTTTTATTATAGCACGCATTATGTTTTCTGCGTCGCTTTCGGCGGATAAAATTAAAATCGTTTCTTTTTCGGGGGAAACGGCTATACCGAAAAGTTTTTCGGCTTCGTGTGCGCCCGCTCCGGAAGAATGTATCACCGTTCCGCCCGTGGCTCCCGCCTCTCTGGCGGCGTCCATCACCGTGGTGGAATAGCCGCTGTTGACTATGGTTACGATAAGTTTGTATTTCATTTCGATTCCTCCGCACTTTCTCCTGCCAATATCCTTAAAGTAGCCTTTCCGGCAACCGTACAAACGGGCACGGTAAAAGCTA
>CALVXZ010000086.1 GCA_944371785.1 uncultured Clostridia bacterium
GCGTTTATAGATCGCAAATAGTAAGTTTTAAAAAAGAGTTTGTCGCCCGTACAAACTTTTTTTATGCGGAAAAAATTAACGGGCAATGAAAATTCATTAAGCGTAATTTTATATACCTTTATTAAACAGCAAAAGCGAATATCAAAGACGAGATTGCATAAGCAAGTATCGATTGGGAAAGTTTCAACGTGAAAAAACGGGAATATTTCAATCCTGCGTCGTTTAAAAAATACATCGACTGCATATGTACGGAGCATCCCCCGAAAGTCACCAGAAAAGTTATCAGCGGCGCAGACAAATTCACGGGAAGCGTTTCGGACAGCATCTTGCTGCCCATAGTCATTTCTATAAGACCGGCGGCAAAAGCCTCCCCTCCTCCCGAAGGGATACCCGTCTTTTCCAGAACGTACCCGAAGGCGGATATCGCGCCGATCTCCCGGAACAGCGCGGCGGCGACGTTGAAAACGATCATACACGCCGCTACGCTGAGCGCGGCGTTTACCGTCGCGGAAAGCGCTTTCGAAAATGCCGAAAAAATATTCTGTTCGGCAGTCAATCCGATATCGTTTGATCCGGCTCCGCGCCCGAACGTCATACCGTTCAAAACCGTCGCCGCAACGTGAGCGGCAAGGATTATCCACGCCGGACCTTCCCCTATGAATTTCACGCCCACCGTGCCCAATATAAACAGCGGTCCGCAAGTCGAAGTAAACGCCGCCGCCTTCGATACGTCGCTTTTGTTCAGACAGCCGCAACCGTACAATTCGGTAACCGTTTTCGCGCCGATAGGATACCCGGATATCAGACTTAGTGAAAACGCGTATCCTGCCGAACCGGAGCCGGCGAACAATATTTTCGAAGGTTTTTTCAATAGCGCGAACAACGCTTCCGCGCCCCCCGAAAAGTTCAGGAAAGAGCTGATGAACGCGAACGGCACCAACGACGGCAACACGTTATACAAAAACAGATCGAACCCTTTTTCCGCCGCGTCCAGGTAGGGTTCGGGCTTTATCAGCATAGCCGTGCACGCGCCCAGGAACATAGCCCCGACGATCAAGTTTCTTTTATTCGATCTTGCCACATAATAACATAATCTTTAAAACGGCGTTTTATGTTCGCGCCAGCCTATTCTTTTTGGCAAACAAAACGCCCGTCGGCGACGGGCATTCGGAAAACGCTGTCGAAATCGGAAATCTCCGATCCTCTATTTCAGGTTATTCAGCGCGGAACGTATCAGTTTAAGACTTTTCATCAAAGCGTCGTCCGATTGTTCCAACAGGTTCACCAATTCGTTCCTGGCGTCAGCATTGACCTTCGCGACGTAAGCGTCCGCCTGACGTCGGATCAGTTCGGCTTCCTCCCTGGCTTTTTGGACGATGGCGTGTTCGTTCAGCAATTCGTCGGCGCGCTGTTCGGCTTTTTTGATTATGTCGCGCGCCCTGTTGGATTCTGCTTCCATGCGTTTTTCGGAATCGCGCAGTATGATCTTGGCTTCTCTCACCGCGCCGGGCACCGCGGCACGAATGCCGTCCACGGCGGCGTAAATGGCTTCGGCGTCGACGGTGACTCCGCCGCCGAATATCGGGTGTTTCCCGTTTGCCAATTCTCTTTCGATTTGCTGCAGCAATTCTTCTATTTCATCCATCTGTCCGTCCTCCGATTTTATCTGAACGTACGTTTATTCCGCACGACGGAACGGCAGATCCGCCGCACCGTATACGGTTTCCTTACTTAACATTTGCTTCCGGCCCTACAGCAACGGCGCTATATCGTCGTCAACCAATCCGCCTATATCGGAATGTTCCGACAGCCTTTTTCTGACCTCGGTGGACGAAATGTCCGCGTCCTTGGCGACGGCGAACAAAGTGGTAACTCCGCCGTTTCGGTAATTCCATTCCGCCATTTCCGATTCGTATCCGAAATCTGCCGCGTTCCTCAGCCCTCTTACTATATATTTTATCTTATTTCTGCGGCAGTAGTCAATAGCCAATCCCTCATACGAATCTATACGCACCTCGAACGGCATTTTTCTCAGCGCGATCTTCGCAAGTTTCATACGCTTTTCCAAAGGCATCGAGGGCTTCTTTTCGGGATTTACCAAAAAGACGACGTGCACGACGTCGAAAAGCTCCGCAGCGCGCTCCACCAGATATTCGTGTCCCAAAGTAAACGGGTCGAAAGTCCCCGTCACGGCGCAGGCGGTGCGTCTGCCGATTATTTCCACGACGGATGCTCCGTATGCCCTGGAAAGAATTATCCTGTAACCGTCGGGAAGTTCGGTTTCGGAATCTTCCCTGGCGCGTTCGACGATTATCTTGCCGTCCTTTTTCAAGACTCCGGTTTCGTTTACCGCCTCCACGGCTTTGGCGGCAAGCCCCTTTTTATACGGCGGATCCATAAATATCAGATCGAACTGCCTGCCCTTAGCCGCCAATTTTTTCAAAACGTCGTTAAAATCTCCGCGCAGACAATCGGAATTTTCTCCGATCTTTTCCAGGTTGGCGATACATATTTTCAAAGACTCGGCGGACAGATCCGAAAAAACGGCGCCTGCCGCGCCGCGCGACAGCGATTCTATCCCCAACGCCCCCGATCCCGCGAAAAGATCCAAAACTTCCGCGCCTTCTATGTCTGCCGATATCAGGTTAAAAATGCTCTCTTTTACCCTGTCCGTAGTCGGTCTGACCGATCTGTCTTTCGGGGAAAACAACGCCGCCCCTCTGTATTTACCCGCTATTATTCGCATTATTTTATCACCGTTAAATTATTTTCTGTATATCGCCGATTCCGTGATCACCGCATCCAAAGGAACGTCGTTATCGTCCGAAGCCACTTTCGGAAGCATTTGGAACGAGAACGCCAATCCCAATTTCGGAACGTCGGTATCCGCAAGAAACCTGTCGTAATAGCCCTTTCCGTGTCCCAATCTGTTCATCCGTTCGTCGAATGCCACCAACGGCACGAACACGACGTCGGGCGGCGGCGCGGAAAGATCGGACAGCGGTTCCCTGATCCCGAAAGCTCCGCGTGAAAATTCGCCCGGACGGTAAGGATGAAAGCTCATCCGTTCCCCGTCTACTTTCGGACAAAACACGTTTTTACCGTGTTCGACGGCGAATTCTATGACGGGATCGGTATCGGGTTCTTTCGTCGTGGATAAGAAGATATATACGTTTCGGGCTTCCGAAAACGCGCGTTCGGATATCGCAAAATCAAAAATGCGTTTCGAAGCCGCCTCTCTGTCAAACGCTTCCGAAAAGCGCGCGGATATATTCTTCCTCTGTGTAGATTTGTCCATTCGAAAGGTATTTCCTTTTGGTTCTTCCTTTAAACGAGGTCAGTATTTCGTATATGTTCGCGTCGCTTCCGCCCATAGGCGAATGCCCGTCGAAGACAGTCACACTGTCGCCGACTTTCAATTCTTCGGGCGCGTGCGCCACTATCGTAACGTCCATACAAACTGCGGCGACGCACATTACCCTGCCGCCGAAAGTTACTTCGGCGCCGCGATAATCCCTTCGCACTCCGTCGTAGTAACCGCCCGAAACGACTGCCGTTCCGGTATCTTCGTCCGCGGTGTACACTCCGCCGTAACCGGCGTGTTCCCCTTTTTTCAGAAAGCCCTTCGACAGCACTCTGCCGTAGACTTTCATCGCGCCTTCGTATAACAGCCTTCCGATCCTGTACCCGTCGCCGCCGGCGCCGTTCAACATTCCGTCGGAAGCCGCGTACTCGCCCGGCAGTTTTCTGCCGTAAACGCGTTCGAAAGTTCTTTTGCGGCATTCGAAGATCCCTGCGCTTTCACTCTGAAAGGATGGATCGGGGATATGCGTCAACAATGTGCGTACGTTCAACCCGATATCCCGTGCCGCCTCCGCCGCCTGTTCCACGGCTTTTTCGCCGCGGAAACCGAATCGGTTCATAGTCGTATCGATCTTTATATCGACCGTCGCGCCCGGACAGCCTTTCAACGCTTCCATACACTCTGCGGAATGCACGACGGGCACGAAACCCTTTTCCGCCACGGCGGCTATGTCGTCCGGAGAAGGCGAATACACCGTGATCGGAACGGAGATCCCCGCGTTTTTCAATGCGGCGGCTTCTTCCGAAGTCGCCACGCCGAAAGCGTCGGCAACGTCTTTCGTGACCGCCGCCACGACGGCAGCGCCGTGGTTATAGGCGTCGGCTTTCACCATCAGAGTCAGCCTTTTCCCTGCGGCAGCCTTCCGTATTTTTTCGGCGTTTTCACGAATTTTATTGACGTCGACGATCGCATCCAATCCCAAACGACACCTACCGTAAAATAAGGATATTACAGAATATGCCGCGGACTGCGCGTTTGATTAATCTTTATTAAAAAGTTTCCGCCCGAACCGACGGGCGGAAACGCAAAGCCGATATCACAGCACGTTGTCGTCTATCAGATTGATACCGCTTTCTTTCAATATTTTCATCGTTTCGTCGTTGTCGTCGACTTTCAGAAGAATTACCGATTTCGCCGCGCCGGCTCTGGCAAAGGAATAAAGGTAGGCGATGTTTATCTTGTGTTCGTCCAGGATGCGGAGCACCTTGTACATCTCGCCGGGTTTGTCGTCCACCTTGAATCCGACCAGATCGGTGGAAGCCACGTTGAATCCGTTGGCTTTCAATACTTCGATGGCTTTATCGTTGTTGTCGGTTATCGCACGCAGAATGCCGTATTCCATTGTGTCGGCAATGCTCATAGCCTGGATATTGACGTCGGCTTCTTTCAGTACGCGCGAAAATTCGCAGATCCTGCCCTTTCTGTTTTCCAAAAAAACGGCTATTTGGTTGACTAACATTTCAAGACCTCCCTAAATTTTCCTGTTGTCGGTGACGAATACGGCTTTGCCTTCGCTTCTCGGAACGGTGCCGCTTTGAACCAATTTGACTTTGGCGGAAACGCCGATCGCCGAAGCTATATCCGCGGTGAGTTTCTTTTGCAACGCTTCGATCTCCTGGATCTCGTCGAAGGCTACGTTCCTTTGCAATTCTACTTCTATGCTCATCACGTCGAGGTTGTTTATACGGTCTATCGTGATATGATAATGCGGACTTACGCGCTTATCTTTTATCAGAACCGATTCTATCTGCGACGGGAAGACGTTTACGCCCCTGATTATCAGCATATCGTCCGTCCTGCCGGTGATCCTGCCCAAACGGACGGTGGTCCTGCCGCATTTGCAGGGTTCGGAGATTATGGAGCAGATATCTCTCGTTCTGTATCTGATCAACGGCATTCCCGTTTTGTCGATCGTGGTGAACACCAATTCGCCGCGCTGTCCGTCGGGGAGCCTTTCCAAAGTGTTGGGATCGATGATCTCCGGATAGAACATATCGTCCTGGACGTGAGGACCCGC
>CALVXZ010000087.1 GCA_944371785.1 uncultured Clostridia bacterium
GCAGGGGAGACGCGACTCGAACACGCAACCGGCGGTTTTGGAGACCGCTGCTCTACCAATTGAGCCACTCCCCTAGGTGATTATGATTATACTAAAACGACGGATCAAAGTCAATCGTTTTACCGAAAAGAGGTTTAAATATGTTGTTTAAGTTGGGTTTTATAGGATTAGGCGTTATGGGCGGCGCGATCTTGGATCGCGCTATCGGCGCGAACGTCGTTAAACCTGCGGAAGTAGCGGCTTACGACGCCGTTGCGGAAAAGCGCAACGCTTTTTCCGAAAAGGGAATTAATATTGCAGCTTCCGCTGAAGAAGTGCTGAAATCCTGCGAAATCGTCGTTCTGGCGGTAAAGCCTCAAAATTACCGTGAGATCATTTCCGCCGCGGAAGTAAAAGCCGATTGCCTGGTTTCGATAATGGCAGGGGTAAAAATCGCCACACTGCGCACGATGCTGCCCGAAAGTACGGGCGTTGCCAGGATTATGCCCAATACTCCTTGTTCGGTAGGTAAAGGCGCTTCGGCGGTCTGTTTCGACAGAGTAAAAGAAGAATATAAAACCTTTATCGAAAAGATCCTTTCCGCAATGGGCGTATTTATCGAAACTCCCGAATGTAATTTCGACGCGGTTACCTCGATATCCGGATCGGGTCCGGCGTATGTATATATGTTTATAAACGCGCTGACAAAAGCCGGCATCGAAGGAGGACTTTCTGCGGAGGACAGTAAAAAATTGGCTCTGATGACCGTCGAAGGCAGCGCAGCATACGCCGCCGCGGCGGATTACGACCTGGATACCTTGACCGAAAGAGTCTGCTCGAAAGGCGGAACCACGATCGAAGCCGTAGAAGTCTTTAAAAACGGAGATTTGTTCGGTTTGGTTTCGGCTGCCGTCAAAGCTTGCCGCGAAAAATCCAAGGCTTTATCCGAAAAGCTATGAAAAAGGTGGAAATTTATACCGACGGCGCCTGCAGTTACAATCCCGGACCGGGCGGTTGGTGTGCGATCCTCATATATAAAGGACACGAAAAAGTCGTTTCCGGCGGCGAGGCGTCGACGACCAATAACCGTATGGAGCTTACCGCAGTGATAGAGGGGCTGAAACAGCTTAATACGCGTTGCAAAGTCGAATTGTTTTCGGATTCCGCTTACGTTGTGCGCGCGTTCAACGAAAATTGGATAACGAAGTGGAAAAATAACGGTTGGAAAAAGTCGGTAAATTCGACTCAGGACATAAAAAACAGAGATCTTTGGGAGGAACTTTTCAGGCAGGTCTCCGCACACGAAGTCGAATTCGTAAAGGTAAAAGGGCATTCCGACGTCGAATACAATAACCGCTGCGACGAAGTCGCGCGGAACGAGATCTCCGCGTTTACAAACGTAGCCGAAAACGAAGACGGTGCGGAAAACCGCTGATAGAAAATACGTATTATTAATTTCAAATTCAATTTTTTGCAATTCAAAAAGCCCGTTTTGTACGGGCTTTTTGGTTTAATGGTTCACGTTTTTAAACTTTTTATTTCAAATGATAATTGCCGCTGCGGTACAACAGAACGTAAATAACGGCAAATGCCGGGATAATAGTTGCGATTATCATCGGAATAAACGGAATTCCGGTGGAAAAGTCTACTCCGGCAAGCAGGCAGATGACGGCGACTACCGCGGATATGATAACGAATGCGATTGCAGAATATATCAGCGCCGCGCCGGAATTAAAGGACGCTTTGACGCGCTTTTTGGGGTTCGTCGCCCATATCGAAGTGGTGACGACGGGGATCAGCAATCCGACCAATGCGACAGAAAGCGCAACTGAATCGCCGATCTGCATCGCGCCGGTCTTTCCTAGGATATAAATTATCAACGAAATTATCCCGACCCAAATATAGCTTAAAAATCCGGTTATTTTCAATAATTGATTACTGAAAATAAACTTCATGTAATAGTAGTTGGCGGTATTCGATTTGCTGTAAGAACGCAGGCGGTAACCTTCGTCCATCAATTTCTGCCGCAGATCTCCGAACAACATAGCGTGTCCTTCAGACGGATCGGGATTGGTGTCGAATACCTCCGTGGTGTTGTGAGCGTGCTCTGCGCTTTCGTAAACGGCGCTTAATGCCTCACGATAATTGATTTCGGGTTCAGGTTTGCCTTCACGCGGTATGTAATATTGACCGGGCGTGGGAGGCAGGGGCTTTTCGGGACTCCTTGGAGGGGCTTCCTCGAAACCGTTCCGTATCTGATCTTCGTCGCGGCGCGCGGTTTGTGCGGCCGAGTTTTGCTCCGGCGCTTGTTCCGGTGCGGAATATTGACGCTCTGCTTCGGAATTTAAAGAAACCGCGGTGACGCCGCCTTCTTCCGGGATAAGCAGTTTAGGTTCCGCGAATTCGCCGATCTTCAGGAATCGGCTTGCCTCCGTTTGCTTTCGGAGAGTTTCCATATCAACGACGGGTGGTTTCGGAGCGGAAACCGTTTCGGCAGGTTGTTCGGGAGCCTTTTCCACGGCGGCAGAAGCTTTTTCGGAATCTTCCGACGTCTGAACTGCTGTCGGATTTGCGACGGATATTGCGCTTTCGTTATCTTTTTCGCGCAGATCGTCTATTGTGATCTTCAATTCCAGCGCCTGAGTTTCGCTTTGATCCTTTAACGAAGATTCGTTGATTTCCTCTGGCTTTAATTCCGTCGGCAGAACGCCGTCCTGTGCGTCGTAAGCTCTGACGCGGCGGGTAAGCGGACGCAATTCGCTTGGGTCGAACGGAGCTTCGACGGTTTTCAGATCGATTTCCTTGTCGCTTAGCAGCTTATTGATTATCGTTCTGGAAAATTCCCATTCCCTTTGATCCTGTTCCAGAGTATCTCTGCCTTTTTCGGTCAGAGTATAATAGCGACGTCTTCCGCCTTGAGTTTCGTCTCCGAAATACGAACTGATAAAACCTTGCTTTTCCAAACGCTTCAGGCAGGAATACAGCGTAGGTTGTTTGATTTCGTATCTGCCTTCGCTGAGATTCGAAATAATATCCAGGATCTCATAACCGTAGCGGTCGCGTTCTACCAACGAATTTAAAATTATCGTGTCGACGTGTCCGCGAATCAGTTCGGTATTGACTGTGTCCATTTAACGACTTCCTTAACTTATTTGAGTTCTGATCAGACCTACAACGATCCCCAAAATCTGCAGGTTTTCCGGGTAAAGATCGCTCATTGCATGATTTTCTGGATGTAAATATGCCTTTCCGTTTCTGATTTTCAGGCGCTTTACGGTGGCGCATTCGTCTTCTACCAAAGCTACGACGATCTGCCCGTCCTCGGCGTAAGTCTGCTTTTTCACCAGGATCTTATCGCCGTCGTTTATTCCGGCTTCGATCATGCTGGAGCCTTCGACCGTCAGCATAAAAATGTCGCCTCTAAGATCGAAAAGCTCTTCCGGCAAAGAATAAACGTCCTCGTATTCGTCGAAAGCAAGCCTCGGAGATCCGGCGGTGACGCGACCGACCATAGGCACCGATTGCAACCGCGATGAGGGAAGTTTTTTATCCTTCAATTCTATTCCGCGGCTTAATCTGCTGTTGATCTTCAATTCGCCGGCGTCTTCCAACTTTTTCAGGTAATAAGAAACGCTGGAAGTGCTTTTTATCCCGAACCTGGTGGAAATTTCGCGCATCGTAGGGGGATAACCCCGCGCCGCCACCGTTTCCGAAATAAAATCTTTGATCGATTGCAGTTTGGTATTAAGTTCGACGGTTTTGGTCATAATCTTAACTCCGACTTTATTATAGTATATATTCCGGGTACTGTAAACCCAAGGAATTAAAATATAATATGCTTCAGTCAAATTATAACACGATAAGTCATAAACCGCAACATATTAACGAAAAATTTACGAACAAATTTTCGCAAATTTTCTTAAAACAAATTTAAATTAGAATACTCGAACAATAAATATTACGCGATAGGGGGTAAAATCAAAATAATTTCAGGATTTTTTCCTTAGCGTAACCTTGTTGGAGGCCTCGCGTTTTATGTCCTCGTCAAGGGCGGCGTAGTGTTTTTTTGTGGTGTTGACGTCGCGGTGACCCAAAACCTCAGCCACCATATATATGTCCTTTGTTTCTCGGTACAGCGCGGTTCCGAAAGTCGATCTGAGCTTGTGCGGAGATACCGATTTCAAAGGATTTACCAATCCCGTATATTTTTTTACCAGATTTTCCACGGCTCTGACGGTGATCCGTTTGTTCTGCAGGGAAATAAACAAAGCCTCCGTTTCCTCGGCGAGTCCGGCGTTTTTCAGGCGTTCGTATCGCCATTTAAGGTAATTTTCTATAGCGTCTCTGACCTCTTCGGAAAAATACAGTACGGCGACGTTGCCGCCTTTCCTGGTGACTTTGAAAGCCATATTTTTCATATCCAGATCGTCTACGTTTATGCCGACGCATTCGCTGACCCTGATTCCCGTTCCCAACAGCAAAGTCATAATGGCGATATCTCTGTCGCGTGCGTTCAGATTATATTTGTCGCGGAATTCGGAACCGAATTTGTCTTCGCTTTCCACGGTGTCCAGGACCTCGTCGACCTCGTCGTTGTTCAATCGTATTATGGCTTTTTCGTGAAGCTTCGGCATCGAAACTTTGCTGGCGACGTTTTCTTTCAGCTTATCCTTATTATAAAAGTATTTGAACATCGACCTAATCGAACTCAATTTTCTTGCTTTGGCTTTTTCGCCGTTGCGGCAGGGTTTGCCGTGAAAACTGTAATAGGACAGGTATCTTAAAAAATATTCGATAACGGATGAATCTATGTAATTATCCAGATCTTTTAACGTGATATCCTGCACGCTTTTTCCGATAAACCCAGGAATCTTATGAACCAAAAAATCGAAAAAAATCGCAAAGTCCGTAGCGTAATTTAATTTAGTCAGAACCGAAGTGCGCATATCGACACCGGTAAAATATTCGTTGCAGAAAAAGGGGAGCTGTTCCAAAACTTCGTTAAATTTCTGATATTTTTCCTGATTTTGCAATTCGTAGTAACTTAACTTCGGCATAATAATATTATAGCATATCTATTCGCAAAATACAACATATTATATTGCTTTACTTTAAATATCGTATGGAGAAGGCGGCATGCGGCAACGGAAGAGACGAACGTAAGATAAATAATTCAAAAAAGCACAGAAACGCATTCAGACAGAATAAATTAATCGGCGAATGAATTATTTAAACCGTGCGCCGATAATTTGATCGCGTTAACGAATTGCGTTCAAGCCG
>CALVXZ010000088.1 GCA_944371785.1 uncultured Clostridia bacterium
GGAGCGGGAGACGGGATTCGGACCCGCGACTTTCACCTTGGCAAGGTGACACTCTACCACTGAGTCACTCCCGCATTCGATTGCTTTGCTATTATACTAAATATATCTGCGTTTGTAAACTCTTTTTTATGAAATTTTTTAAAAATGATTTGTCTGAATTCGGCTGCGCCGTATTTTGGGCGGATTGCGACGCTTTTTCGCCGTTACACACGGTTTTTTGATTGATTAAAGTCGTGCTAACGGCGAAATTCACCCGTTTTCAGCCTCCCGAAACGATTTTGCGCAGCTTTTCGGACCACTTTTCCGTTTTGTCCTCGGCGTATGTACGCGGTATCGCGGCGGCAATTCGGATCGCCCGATGACTGCGCATCAACATAGCGTTTACTTTCAAAAGCGTGGGCAGTTTTTTGATTCCTACGGCGACTTTTCTGAGGGCAGAGATCGGCGACACGTAAATCGGTCTGCCCTTTGCCAAAAGGCAGATATCGTCGTTCGTCAAAACCTTCGAAGCCAACATCCAGGACAGATCTTCGTCGGACATTTTCAGTACCGAACGTTTCATCAGATCCACTCCGGCATGAGCCGCGCCGATACGGGTAAAGAAGGCGACTTCGTAATTCCACAGATTTTTCGCGGAGGCTGTCGCCTCGGCGTCCAATCCTTTTTTCGCAGCCGCGTTCAGGCAATCGCCCAGCATATCCGCGGCGGCTATCGAAGTCGCGATACCGCTGCCCAGCATCGGTATGGTCATAAACGCCGCGTCGCCTATCGCGGCATAGCCGTCGGCGACCATTTTGCAGGCAGGATATCTGACGGGTATCTCGTAAATTCCGCCTCCGACGAGTATCCTGTTCCCTATCGTCGGGTTGTCAGCTTTCAGCGCGGAGAGCGCGTTTTCCAAAGTCGCCCTTTCCAAACCGCCCAATCTGCCTATCAGAACGTCCACGCTGTAGCCGTCCTGTATCGCCCAGGAGATACCGTTTTCGCCAAGGTGCTTCAAATACACTTTATTTGTATGCTCCGCGGCGGGAGCTGTGCCGTTTTTTTCGTAAAAAGCGCGGTAAGCAAAGAAAATTTCGTCCTTTTCTGGGGTATCGATACCGATACCCTTTTTCAGACACGATTCCGCGCCCGTGGAATCCACCACCAGATCCGCATACATCTTTTTAGTACCGGCTACGACTCCGCGCACCCTGCCGTTTTCAACGATCGCAGCCTCGATTTCGTACCCGAAATGCAGCTTCGCTCCGGAGTTTACGGCGGCGGTCGCCAATTCTTCGTTCAATAAATCGCGTCTTACCGACAGATCGGCTTCGGATTCCGATTCGTACATTCTGCGTATCCTGCCGTCCGGCGCGACAAAGCTCCAATTCTTTTTCGGGAAACTGCCCTTCGGCACTTCTATGCCCGTACCCGAAAAAGCCTCCCGGCAAACGTCGTCGTGCCAATCGAACCGCATAGAGCTTAAATTCGCTGAACGTTCGTAAACTTCAACGTCGTGTCCGCTTGCCGCGGCTTTCGCCGCAAATCTCAATCCGCCTATACCTGCGCCTGCTATTATAATTTTCATAAGCGACTCCTCTTTATATTATATCATCATATCATCGTATGCGCAGACTATCAATACAAAAAATCGAAACGCTGTCGGCAGCCGTTTATAAGCGTGTTTATATGCGCATTTTTACATATCGGTATAATCCTGCTTTTTTCCCAGCGCGGTTATCTCCGAAAACGGGATCGCCGTCTTCCCGACCGTCAGTTTACGGGAAGCAGCGTCGATCGAGGCAAGCGCGTCCTCGATAACGATGTAGCGCCCGTTTAAAAAGCGCGTCACGCGCACGACGTCCCCTTTTCCCAACGCGTTCATCACCTCGTTTATAGCCGCCGTTTCTTCCTCCGAAAGCTCTTTTTTCGGTTGCAGCTCGTGTTCGCGCTCCTTTTTCTTCAAAGCCTCGCGGAGCCCGGTCAAAGCGTCGAACGGCGCAAATTGTTTCGCGCGATCTTCTCTATTCACCTCCGGCGTGCCCTCCTATCAGCTTATTTCGTTCCAACTGAGTGGCTCCCTCCTGCAGATCGGTTGCGGTAAACAGCGAATTTTTCCCGAATTTGGTCTGTATTTCCAATGTGGTCTGTCCCAAACGCTTCAATTTTGCGGCTTCTTCGGGATCGGTAAAGAAATCATAGCCTTCGGCGCATTCGTCCGAAAGACTTTCGAACGACAGCGACAGCCTGCGTATCGGAACGCCGCGAACGGTGGTTTTCTGATAAATTTTCATTACGTAAGGCAGAATATATTCGAAAACCGACGTCGCATTGGGCAATTTGACCGAACCGCCCGTAGGCTCGTTTTGCGCAGACGAATACCCTACGCCCACGGATACTCTGCGCGCTATCAATCTGCGCTTCATCAGCTCCAAAGCCGTAGCCCTGGTCATTTCCTCCAATACCACCGCCGCTTTTTCGCGGCTGTAATCCTCGAAAAGTATCTGCGAAGACGATACGGATCGGTTTTTCGGGGAATAGTTTTTGATGTCGCGCATAGTGCAGGATTCTCTGCCGAAAGCATGATCTATCATCAGCTCCGCGTTGATTCCGAACTCCTTATAAAGTATCCTTTCGGGGCATTCGGCTATGCCGCGCATGGTGTAAATGCCGTATTTAGCCAAACGGTTTGCCGTTCCGCGCGCAATTCCCCAAAAATCGGTCAGAGGTCTGTGATCCCATAACGTGCGTTTGAATTCATCTTCGTCCAATTGTCCGATCCTGTCGGGAGAGCGTTTCGCGGTAATATCCAACGCTATCTTCGCCAGATACAGATTGCTGCCTATCCCGGCGGTAGACGGTACGCCTATCTTCGAAGCCACCTCCTCTATCAGCATCTTTGCAAACTCTCCGGGGGTCTTTCCGTATAATTGCAGGTACTCCGTCACGTCCAGAAAAGATTCGTCGATGGAATAAACGTAAATGTCCTCTTTCGATATAAAATTCAAATACAGCGAATATATCTCCGCCGCGTAATCGATATATTTCCGCATTCTCGGCGGAGCGATTATATACTTGAGGTTCTTCGGGATCTCGAAAAGCCGGCACCTGTTTTTCACGCCCAAGGCTTTCATCTTCGGAGAAACCGCAAGGCAAATCGTACCCTCTCCGCGGCTTTCGTCCGCCACGACCAGGCACCCTTCCATCGGATTTATTCCCCTTTCCACACACTCCACGGAAGCGTAAAAGGATTTCATGTCTATGCACATATACGTCTTTTGTTTCATACCTTGCCGCCGTAAGCCGTCTTTTCCCGCCCCAATCAGACTGCCTGTCGCAATTATTATATCGAAAACAGCGATTTATATGCAGTTTACCGACAAATATTTACGAACATTTGTTCGCATTCCGGGACTATATTGTAACATTGACGATGCGGAAAGTCAACACAAAAACCAAATTACCAAAATTCGGAAAAACGACTTAGCGGCAGCGCGAAACCTCAAAATTTGCGGCGTATCGGAAACTAATGCGGGGTATTGCGCGCGTCGGAACGGATATGGAAAATAAAGTAAAATGGGCTCTTATTATTTACAAAGAAAACTCCGCGTGCTATTATTTAAAAGTGCTCTCCGGTTCCCGCCAACGCCTTTTTCCTTTGCGTTGTATTTAGACGGGAAACATTTCGGAGAGCCTTTTTTTGATACCGTCGTTTTTATTTTTTCCGGAATATCGGTTTGTCCCGCGACGACAGCCATGCGCCTATGATCATCAACCCCAACGCGATGAAATAAGTATGATCGGG
The DNA here is from genome assembly GCA_944371785.1 of uncultured Clostridia bacterium. Classification (GTDB taxonomy): domain Bacteria; phylum Bacillota; class Clostridia; order Christensenellales; family DTU072; genus Stercoripulliclostridium_A. Next base: position 3,788 of record CALVXZ010000088.1, read on the forward strand.
CATTTCAGGGAAAAACGCAAAAGATAACAATGTACCTATGAACGGCGCGACTGCGTAATATGCGCTTGTGCGCGCCGCTCCCAATATCCTCTGTGCGTAAACATAGAAAAAAATACTCAATCCGTAAGCGACAAATCCGACTCCCAGGACGGCGAACACGCTCCACAAAACGGTGACCCTTTCCCCTATACACAATCCGATCGCGACCGAACCCAGCCCCGAAAATATCCCCTTCAGTAAGACTATCTGTAGCGGATCTTTCGACGATATCTTCCTTGTGCAGTTGTTTTCAAAGCCCCAGCAGACGCAGGCAAGCAATATTAACAGCGAGCCGTAGGAAAATTGCAAACTCGATATATCTTCGAAGGACAGCAACGCGCAAGAAAGAGTCACGAACAGAATGCCCAGCCACAAGCGGAAGCTGATTTTTTCTTTAAAAATGACCAACGCTATAATTGCCGTCGCGACTATTTCGAAGTTATTCAGAAGCGAAGCGTTTGCCGCCGTAGTCGATTTCAATCCGAACAACAGGCACACGGGAGCGGCTATATCCAACAGAATCATCGCCACGGTATAAGGCAGATCCCGTTTTGTCAATTTCATTTCGATATGCTCTGTCTTTCTGATTTTCCGGATCAAAGCGATGATCGTAATTCCTACGCCCGCGCCTACATATAAAAACCCTGCCATAAGCGTGGGCGGCATATAATCCAACAATATTTTGGAAATCGGCGAATTTACGGCATACAAAGCCGCCGCTAGTAACGCAAGCATAATACCGTATCCGACGGAATCGGATTTCATAGCAGTTTATCTATTGCCGTCTTCAGCTGTTCAATAGCCGTTTCGTCGTTTTCTTTGACGGCGTTTACGATACAATGTTCCAAATGGTCTTTCAAGGTGATCGACAAATAGCGCGGGGAATATCCTCGCGCTATCCGTATCTGAACGATTATGTTTTTCGGTTCCGAGGCTCACTGCCTCATTTTTTACATGATTAAACCGGTTTACGCATTGCGTTTCCAATAATAATCGTAATACGTGTCCGTAAGGTATTCTGCCGCGGTGGATTTATCGGACAGTCTGCCGGCGGATATGTCTGTTCCGCTTGTTGCCGAGGAATCCCTGCTTACAAACCATCCCGCCGTTTCTTCAAACGTGACCGACGTCAAACCAATGCAACCAACGAACGCACCAAATCCTATGCTCGTCACGCTGTCGGGGATCGTTATAGACGTCAAGCCCGTGCAACCTTCGAACGCAGAATACCTTATGCTCGTCACGCTGTCGGGGATCTCGAATGTGTTCGCGGTTTTCCCTATAGCATATTGTACTAACACGGTTCCGT
>CALVXZ010000089.1 GCA_944371785.1 uncultured Clostridia bacterium
TACGATTGAATGTCGGTGACCATGGCGTCTTCCAACATATCGAAGCCCATTGTTTCGCTGATAAGGTATTCGAAGAATTCCCATGCCACACCGACGGTGGTGCTGAAGAATATCCCGAAAGCCAATTTTCCGAAGAAGTGTTTGTTGACGTTGTCTTTTCCGAAGAAAACTTCCGCCAGCATAAACCCTGCGGCGAAGAACAGCACTCCGGAAACGCCGTGCAGCAAGCCGTCGAACCAAGGCAGGATCATGTAGATGTTATAGGAAGAACCCAACAATCCTCCGCAAGCGCTGAATATTATCAATACGGTCAGGATATAACCGATGCGGAAACCGATCAGGTACTCGAACACGAATACGGCAGGGATAAAGATCATATATACGACCGCCAGCAAGCCGTCGCGAACTCCCAGGTTTATGGAAGAATAGATCATACAGCCTACGCAAAAAGCCATATACAAAGAACACATTATCGTAAAAGGGATATCTTTGATACGGTTTTTAAAATATTCAGAAAACTTGACCTTACGCATTTCAACGTTCATCAGAAACTCCCTCCGACATTGATCTATATAAAAAGTATTATATATGGAAAGAATAGGATTGTCAACAAGGAGCCGTTTAAAAAGCACGGAGGAGCGGTTCGGACGGCAAAAAACCGTTGATCCCGGCGGTCAGACGACGCAGAAGCGTATCAGCGCCAAAACCGCAAGGTGGAGGGGGTAGTAAACATAGAACAGCCATTTATTCAGCGGCGAACGGCTGCCGCGGCTGCCGGAATAGAAGCAGAGCAGTATCGGCGCAAGCAGCAATCCCAACGAAGTCAGCACGGTTGAAAACGATTCGGTAAACAAGGTGACGATTATGTACGCCAAGGCGATCGCGTTGGACATCGCAAAGCGTTTATAAGGGTCTTTGCCGGCGATGAAAAAAGCCAGCGCGAACAGCGGCGCGGTGACGCCCCAATCGCAAAAGAAGCTGCAGGCGACGGGGACCATTGCCGCCAGAAGCGCGGGGATCTTGTTTTTTATTTTATCGTAGATATTGATCGCGGCAAGCGCGAACAGCAATGTAAACAGGAAGTTGAAATCGGTATAACAAAACAGGGTGTCGTGTACGACCAAAGAATAGGGGACTATGGAAATTACGGCAAAGACGAAGAGCCGCAGGTAATATTTGGGCAGACTGCGGCTGTAGCGGTAGCCTTCGGCAAGCATACAGCACATAATCGGCATAGTCAGTTTGCCGATGACGCGCATCGGGATATACGCCGCAGGCACGCCCGTGAGGAACGCCGTTGCGACGTGATCGACGGTCATAGCCGCCAAAGCTATGTATTTCAAGGCGTTGCCGGAAAGCCCTTTTTTCGTTTCGGATCCTACCATTCCTTGTTGCGGTCGTGTTTCACGTCGTCGTAGAATTCGAAGTACTTGCTTTTTTCGCGGTCGCGTTGAATTTTCAGCGCGCGCTTTTTCGCCTCCGCGGCTTTTGCCTTTTTTGCGGCTTCGGCTTTTGCCGCGGCGTCGGTATCGGAAACGGGCGCGGTCGCGTTCTGTTTGTCATCCATAGATAAATGATAGCACGGCAGGAACATAAAGTCCATAAATACGCGGCTATTGACGGCGATAATGCTCCGTTTCGGGCAAAAAAGAACCCGTGCGCGAGGCACGGGTCTTTGTTAACCGTGATTTTTAAAAGGGCAATTAGTCGGCTTTGTACGGCAAAAGCGCCATAAACCTTGCTCTTTTGATGGCTTGTGCCAAAGCGCGTTGGTGTTTTACGCAAGTACCGGACATTCTGCGCGGCAGGATCTTACCTTTTTCGGTTACGAAACGGGTGCGTTTTTCGCCGTCCTTACCGGTTTTTTCGGAGTTTTTCTCCATTTCCTTTACCAAAGCGATATAATCGATATCGTCGGTTTTGGTCTGGCAGAAGTAGCAGACTTTCTTTTTCGGAGCGCGTTTTGCGGGACGGGGGCTCCTGGGTGCTTCTTTATTTTCCTTTGTCTGAGGATTGTTGGTAGTCATTTCAAATCTCCTTTATTAGAAGGGAAGATCGTCGTCTTCCTCTATTTGGACGGGGCGAGCGTCGTCGGTCTTGACGCCTTTCACCTCGGGAAGATCCTGTACGTCGCGATTGTCGTCCGTTTTGGTAAACAGGAAGTTGACTTCGTCGGCGACGATTTCCGTGGTGTAGCGTTTGGAACCGTCCTGAGCGTCGTAAGAGCCCGTCTGTATCGAGCCGCTGACAGCGACTCTGCTGCCTTTTTTCAGAATACGCGCGCAAGTTTCGGCGGTATTTCTCCAACAGGTCACCGGCAGAAAGTCGGTTTGCTGGCCGCCGTCGCGGTTGCCGTAGTTGCGGCGGTTCACCGCCAAAGTAAAGCGGCAAACGGAAATGCCGTTAGGGGTGTACTTCAATTCGGGATCCCTGGTCAGGTTGCCGATCAATATACACTTGTTCATAATTCCTCCTTAGGCAAGCTTGGTGATGAGCTGACGAACGACGTTATCGTTGATTCTCATCTGTCTGTCGATCTCGGCGGGGACGCCGGGAGCGGCTTCGAACTGCATCAAAACGTAGTAGCCTTCGTTCTTGAAGTTAATGGGATAGGCATACTTCCTTGTGCCCCATTTGTCAAGCATACCGACAGTGCCGCCAAGTTCCGCGATCAGATTCGAAAACTTGTCGATGACGGCGTCTTTGGCTTCGTCTTCGATATCGTTATCGATGATGAATAAAAGCTGATACTTGTTCATAGATACCTCCTTTTGGACTTATGGCTCCCGCAGGAGCAAGGGTTATTTGCATAAAATGCTTATTTATTATATATACGGAAACAAATATTGTAAAGCGTTTTCGGCAATTTTTTTATTTTCCGTACCGACTTATATTTTTACCGTGCGGTTCGGGCGGTTTCGGTTCCGACGGTTTAAAATGTCGGGCGAATCGGCGAAAGATCGCATATAAAGTTACTTACAGTTATATTTTTATCGGATTTTCGCGCGTGATACGCTTAAAATTCAGACAAGGAATAAATTGTATGATTTGATAAAGCCGGTTTTCGAACTTGCAGAAGGCAATCAGGCAGATTTGGATTATAAAATTACTTCAATTATATCAATTTTTAACGGTGGGTCAAACGTTCGGGCTTCATTAACTATTAGCAACATAAATAGCGATGTAATTATAATACCGAAATATTCTTTAATCGGTGAAGAAACACCTCGAGAGCAACAGATTCCTTATCAAATTAATGAATTCTATTCATTACAATGTCTATAGTGAAAAAATTGCGCCGTTCAATATCTACGAAATGCCGAATATACAGACTGAATATATTATTCACTATGGCGCTTCCGAAAAGGCTTATGCAATGTTGTATGCTTCCGATCAATATAACGCTGCCAATGTAGAGGCGATAGGGGAAACCGGAATGATAAGGTTGGCGGAAGGCACGGAAGATTTGACGCAAGGCGGGATTTACACGTCGGGCGCGGACGGATTGTGGAAATAAACTGCTTTTAATTGACGGCAAAGCCTCGATTTTCGGGGCTTTTCTGTTTTTTTATCGCAACGTAAAATCAGACTATTGCTTGTAATTTGGAAACGATTATTCTATAATACATAAATTGTAATATGGATAACAGTGTTGCCGAGTTTGAAAATAAAAACGATTTTTCGGTAGGCTCCGTAAAAAAGAGTATCGTAAAACTTGCGATACCTCTGACGGTGGCGCAGCTGATCAACGTTTTATATAACGTCGTCGACCGTATCTATATCGGTCACCTGGCGGCGGATTCCACAAACGCGCTGTCCGGCGTGGGGTTGGCTCTGCCTATCATCACTATCATAACCGGCTTCGCAAATATGTTCGGTATGGGCGGAGCTTCGTTGTGTTCGATAGCGCGCGGCGCTCACGAACGCGAACGCGCCGAAGGGATCCTGGGCACTTCGTTTTTAATGGTGCTGATAACGGGCGCCGTGCTGACGGCGGTGTTCGAAATTTTTGCCGAAGACGTCTTGTATTTGGTGGGCGCCGGCGCCGATACAATCGGCTACGCAAAGGATTACCTGGTCATTTACCTGATAGGTACTATCTTTCAGATGCTTGCGCTGAGCATGAACTTCTTTATCAATTCCCAAGGCTTCGCAAAGACGGGAATGCTGACGGTGCTGATCGGCGCGCTGTTGAATATCGCGTTGGATCCCGTGTTCATTTTCGTTATGCAAATGGGTGTGAAGGGCGCCGCCGTCGCTACCGTAATATCGCAAACGGCGTCCTCAATTTGGGCGTTAGGGTTCCTGTTTTCCAAAAAAGCGATCATACGCCTGCGCCCGAAAAATATCAGGATCAACTTCGGACATTTAAAACGGATCGTGGCTTTGGGGCTAAGCGCGTTCGTGATGAACGCTTCTACCGGCGCCGTCCAAATCATCAATAACGTAACTTTGGCAGGCTTCGGAGATATCTATATCGGCGTAATGACGATCGTCAATTCCGTAAGGGAGATAGTCTATACGCCGCTGCAAGGCATAGCCGGCGGAGCTCAGCCGGTAATAGGTTACAACTTCGGCGCGAAACGGAACGACCGCGTCCGCGAAGCCGTCCGCTTCCTGACCGTCGTGTCCCTGGCGTTTACGATGATAGTGTGGGCGATAATACTTATTATCCCCGAATACGTTATGCGCGCGTTCACTCCCGACCCGGAATTGATCGCCGTCGGCGTGCCGGCTTTGAACATCTACTTTTTCGGACTGTTTTTGGCGGCGTTGCAATTTTCGGGGCAGTATACCTTTGTCGCCGTCGGAAAGAGCAAGGAAGCCATTTTCTTTTCTACCCTCAGAAAGGTGATTATCGTTATCCCTTTGGCGTGCACTCTGCCGTTGATCCCGTCTATAGGCGTGAAAGGGGTGTTCCTGGCGGAACCGATATCCAGCTTTATAGCTTCGACGGCGTGCTATGTTACCATGTATTTTAAAGTATACAGAAAA
>CALVXZ010000090.1 GCA_944371785.1 uncultured Clostridia bacterium
GGCGCCGTATAAGTCGGAGCCGACGTCTGTTCCGCCTCGTCGGTTATTTCGTAACCGTACTGATCGTAGCGTTTTTTGGGCATTACGGGATTTGCCGGGCGCAGCGAGGGCTGAGGTTCTTTATACGAAGTGAGGTCTTCGGTTTTCGGAGCCGCGCTGTACAACACGTCGAACGCGCTCTTCGGCGGTTCGGGCTGCGGAGGCGGAGCCGGTTCTTCCTTCTTTTCTTCCACTACTTTATTGAAAAGGATGCCGCCGTCCGACATCGATCCCATTTCTATCATACCCTGTTTTGTATACGGGCGGATATTGAACGCCTTTCCGAAACGGTTTTGTTTTTCCTCATCCGTTTCCTTTTCAAAGAGGATGCTCTCCGCCTGCGAACGGGAGCCGGTCGAAGTGCGGTATCCGGAGATAAACTCCTCGTCGCTCATTCCGGTGACGTTCACGACGTCGGAATCCGCGGAGCCGGCAGGTTCGGGCTTTGAATAGATTTCTTCGCGGCGCGGAGCGCTTTCGGCGAACCGTTCCTCGGATCGGTCGGGAAGCTGTTGCTTTTCGTCGGGTTTTGCGCGTTTTGCAAAGCCTTTTCCGCTGCCCAGATCCCTGACGAACGGGAATATCGCCGCGAACAGCAGTGCCGCGGTAATTATCAGCGACACCACCAACATAAACGAATAGTTCGGGAATATCAGATGCAGCAGAGCCGCAGGCAGTCCTATCAGCGCGCCGCCGACGGTGTGCCCGGCGTAAGTCGCGGTAAGATAGTTGGCTTCGCCAACCAGGTCTTTCGACAGCGCGACGTGCAACGTAAGCAGAGCCGAAAAGAACAACGCTATATATAAAGCCGCCTTCGATTTGGGCAAAGCGATCTTTTTTCCGATATACAGCATTATGCCCGTCAGCAGAGCCGCGGGAAGATATGCGTATATCGCATATCCGAATATGCCGTACAAAAACTCTCGTGTAGCCGTAAAAAAGGTCAGAATGACGAAAATCGCCGTCGTTCCCAACACTATGTAAGAGGCTGTGCGCCTGTTTATACGGGATATTTTCATTTTGCCTCCCGAGCTTTCAACAAAAGCTCTTTTATGTCGCACGGGAGCTTCCTGCCGACGTAGGACGCCGCGAACCTGTCGGAACCGAGGCATTCCGCCACAACGGCGGCGACGTCGTCTTCGGTCACCGCTTCGACTTCCGCCAACGCTTTGTCCAGATCGTAGGCTTCTTCTCCCAGGATCATTGCGCGCCCGGCGCTCCGCATCACGGAAGCCGCCGACTCGGCGCCCAACACCATTGCAGTTTTAGCTTGTTCCTTGGCGCGTTTCAATTCCTCGGCGGTCACGCCTTTTTCCGCCAGAAGCCGAAGCTCCTCTCCTATAGTCCGAACGGCGTCTTCGGCGCCTTCGGGATTGGTCCCGACAAAGATTTCGAAAGCTCCGCCGTCTTTTCCGGCGCCGGAAAGCGCGTAAACTTCGTAAGCAAGCCCTTTCTTCTCGCGCACGCTTTGGAACAGGCGCGACGACATTCCGCCCCCGAACACTCCGGCGGCGAGTTTCAGCGCCACGTTCTTTTCGTCGGAGTACCTGTATCCGTCGAAAGCAAACGCTATCACCGATTGTTCTATCGGCTTTTCGGCGCTTACGGAAGAATATATCCTGCGCCCTTCGGGCAGTACCGCCGCTTCTCCGGGAGCTTTGAACTTGGAAGCGAATTTTTCCTCGGCAAGTTTTAAAGCCTCCGCCTCGGATATCCTTCCCGCGACCGAAAGCACCGTCGCCCTCGCGGAATAATGTTTATGCATATATTCTTTCAGCGTTCGCGGATCGAAGGAACGTACCGTTTCAATGCTGCCCAGGATAGGTCTGCCCTTGGGTTGGTCGCCGAACATCGCGCCGCTGAGATTGTCGAAGCACACGTCCTCGGGATCGTCCAGACTCCTGTGGATTTCCTCTATGACTACACCCTTTTCGCGTTCGAGTTCGTCCTCCGGGAATGTGGAATTGAAGAATATGTCGGACAGAATGTCCATACACTCCGCGGCGTGTTCCGCCGTGGAAACGGTATAAAAACAGGTCATCTGCCTGGCGGTGAACGCGTTCATCTGCGCGCCCATCGATTCGGCTTCGCAGGCGATATCGAACGCGGTGCGCTTTTCGGTGCCTTTGAACAACATATGCTCGATAAAATGCGATATCCCCGATTGAGCCTCCGTTTCGTAATCGGATCCGCAGCTGACGAATACGCCCGTGGCGACGCTTAAAGTAGATTGCATTTCGTTTAAAACCAACGTCATGCCGTTTGAAAGTTTGAATATTTTGGTCATTTTGCTCCTTGTGCTTTGCCCTCCGCGTTGCGCGCACGTCCGCGCCGCGCATAAAAAGCTTATATACAGTATACATCAATCCGCGTATAATTACAATAAAATAAATCCCTTTGATCGCCGCGCCGGCCAGACCACCGCCGGCGGATCGGAAAAAGCCGCCCGAACCCGTCGGCTTAAAACGGAAAGCGCGCACCTTTACGGTACGCGCGGTATGCCCATTCAAAACCGCGGCAGCCCCCTTTCCGGGCGCGCCGCTTTTCATTTTATATGACGGTATAAAAATGGCTGAGGTTCATGTCCTCCGGAATGTTCTTTCCGTGGTTCCCCAACAGATACTTTTCGCGGTGTACGCCGTGGTCGGGCGCAAACGCCAGGAACGTGCTCTGCCCTTTGTACGCTTCGGAAACGGCTTCGTAAAGTTTGACGTAGCCTTCGACGTGACGGCGGGCGGCGGCTTTTGCGAAAATCGATTTGGGATGCGTCATATGCATCACGGTATCGTATTCCATAACGTATACTTCTATGACGTCGTATTCGCCGCTCTTTATCAGTTCCACCGCTTTTTCGATGACGGCGCGGTCGGATTTATACAGGAAATAATCTATGTCCCTGCCTTGGAACAGACGGGGGATGCTCTGCCCCGCGACGGATACCATAGCCGTCTTTTTGCCGGCGGCAGCCCACCTGTCGAACAGCGAATCTATCGTAAGATGCGGCTTTACGTATTCGTGAATGCCGTGCTGTTCCGGCGTCGCGCCCGTAAACATAGTCCCGAAACATACGGGGGTCTTGGGAGGAAAAGAAGTCAGGTAGTCTACGCGCAGAAGGCTCCTTTCGGTCATCGGTTTAAACATATCGACGTATTTGTCGATAAACCACGCCCCCAAAGCGTCGGGATTGTATATCACGGCTTTGTCCACGGTGGGTTTTCCCGCCTTTTCAGCCACCAAAGCCTTTATCTCTTCCACCCTTTCGGCAGGCGAAAATTCGGGAGCCGCCACTCCGGTGATATCGGCTATCGTGCCGGCGAACCGCGTCAGCGGAGTTTCGAAAAATTTAACTTCGGACATATACTCTTCCTCTCCTGTTACGGAATATACTTTCAATGCGTCAATACGATAATACCATTATTCAAAAAATTTTTCAATCGGTTTGCCCCTGAATAGCCGCGAAAAACTTTTTGATTTTTTCGCGTTCTTCTTCGCCCAGGCGATCGGGATCCCACGCAGAACATTCGGTTATGAACGCCGCCGCCTCTTGCGCCGAAGGCGTTCCCTCCGTCTCCGCCGCTCCGAATATATCCAGGCTGCGGTACAGATTCCCGGCAAGAAGCGCCAGCGCGTCTATGTCGGTTTTCCTCAATTCGTTTGCGAATTTTACGAAAGTCGCCGCGCGGTCGGGCATATACAGCATTATATCCGAAAAGGCGCGTTTGTCGAACCCCTGCAGGAATTTGTGCAACGCGCGCAACCCGTCCGCATTGGCGTCCGTAAACCCGGGGCAGATCGATACGTCCAGAAAATACAGCCCGGCAAAATCCATATCCCGAGTCAGCCTAGTTAAGTATTCCAACGCGTCTATCATATCCCTGAAGGGCACTTCGGCAAGCACGTCCTCGGCGTCAGATATCTCGGACAAAACGTTTACCGCCTCGGTCAAAGCCTCCCTTCCGCCCGCCGCGACCGCCGCGGGCAAGACGTCGAATTGCTTTAATGTCGAAAGTATTTGGGCTTCCGTTATAACGGATTCGGTTTCCCATTCTTCGGGAAATTCGATTTCGGACAGCGTCCTTGCGGCAGGAATGTATTTGACGGCGGTAAACACGTTTCCGATCGAAGGCGGACTTTTATAAGCTTCGTACAAGCCAGAAAAAACTCCGTCGCCCGACGAATCGAGTATGCAGGCGGCTTCAAACAGATCTTCGGCGTCCGGCTTCCCCTGCGAACGGAAGATTCCGTTCAGGCATTCCGCAAGTCTTTCGGCGTCGGAGCCGGACAGCCCGCGTTCCGACAAAAAAGCCGCCGCCGCCAATTCGGCGTTGAAAACGGCGCCTGCCGTAACCGCCGCCGCGGCGCATACGACAAGCACTGCCGCAATAATAACGGCAGTGATTATCAGAATTTTCATCTCTTTCTTTTTCATCGGAACGCCTTTTTCGGGGCGGCGCGCCGCCCCGAAACTTTTATGCGGTTGTTTCAAATCGAACGTTTTCCTAAGCCGCTTCGA
>CALVXZ010000091.1 GCA_944371785.1 uncultured Clostridia bacterium
TTGTTCGATAACGAGATCGGAAAAGTAATGACCGATCGCGCGATAAAGCTGTTGGAACGGGTAGGGCTGGGCGACAGGCAAACGGCGTATCCGTGCGAACTGTCGGGCGGTCAATGCCAGAGGGTGGCTATTGCAAGGGCGCTTGCGTTGGAACCGGACATACTCTGTTTCGACGAACCCACCAGCGCGTTGGATCCCGAACTCACGGGCGAGGTTTTAAAGGTGATCAAAGGATTGAAATCGTCGGACAGAACGATGATAGTCGTCACTCACGAAATGGAATTCGCACGCGGCGTCGCGGACAAGGTCATTTTTATGGCAAACGGCATAATAGAAGAAGAGGGTACCCCGGAAGAGGTTTTCGGGAACCCGAAGTCTGAAAAGACGATCGCATTCTTAAGGAAAAGCGCGGAGACTGTATAAAGATGAATCACATATCCGAAGAGATGATGAAAGAACTTTACGAGGCGTTCGTTGCCGTAGACAACGTCGCCGATTCGGAAAGATTTTTAAACGATCTGTGCACGGCAAAGGAGCTGGAACAGATGGCGCAGCGCGTCAGGGCGGCGAAGCTTTTATTGGAAGGCAAGACCTATGCCCAGGTCATAACCGAAACCGACATATCGTCCGCCACATTATCCAGGGTATCGCGCTGTATCCAATACGGCGAAGGCGGATACGCCGCCGTGTTGAAAAAGGGAGAATAGCTCCATAGCTTATCGACGTGATTTTTGCAAAAAAAGCCGCCTCTATCGGGGCGGTTTGTCGTTTTCGGACAGTAAAATTTGGAAAATGAGTATTGACGGCGGTATTAATTGGTATTATAATAGATTCATATTAAAAAAATAACATCAAAGGAGATGTGTAATGAGAAAAGCATTTATTTGCCCCACTAAATACGTTCAAGGCGAAGACGAACTTCTGAACCTCGGTTATTTCGTAAAGACTTTCGGTAAAAAAGCGCTTTTGATCGCGCATAAGGACGACTCCGCCAGAGTACAGGCGAAGCTGGACGCTACCGCCGCGAAATATAAAATCGAGTTCGTAAAAGTCGATTTCACCGGCGAATGCTCCCGCCAGGAAGTGGCAAGATTGCAAAAAATAGCAAAGGACAACCGTTGCTCCTGCACGATAGGTTTAGGCGGCGGCAAAGCCATCGACACCGCAAAATGCGTCGCCGAAGGCAATGCTCTTATCATTTGCCCGACCATAGCCGCTACCGACGCTCCGACTTCGCACTCCGCTGTTTTGTACACTCCGGAAGGCGCGTTCGACGACTATGCTTATTTTAAACAAAGCCCGTCCGTCATTCTGATCGACACGACCGTCATAGCCAACGCTCCCGTCAGGTTCCTCGTTTCCGGTATGGGCGACGCTCTGTCCACCTACTTCGAGGCAAGAGCTAACGAAAAATCGTTCGGAAACGTCAACGCCGGTCTGCCTTGCGGCGCGAACCGCGCAAAGGGCGAAAACCTGGCTATGGGGACGAAGACCGCTTACGCATTGGCGGAACTTTGCTATCAGACCCTTTTGGAAGACGGTTACAAAGCCATGCTGGCTTGCGAATCCAAAGTCGTTACCCCCGCTTTGGAAAACATCGTCGAAGCCAACATCCTGCTCAGCGGCCTCGGATTCGAATCCGGCGGTCTGGCTGCCGCTCACGCGATCCACGACGGTCTGACCGTTCTGGAAGAAACCCACAAATACTTCCACGGCGAAAAAGTCGCGTTCGGAACACTGTGCCAATTGGTGCTTGAAAACGCTCCGATGGAAGAAATCGAAGAAGTCGTCGGATTCTGCCTGCAGGTAGGTCTGCCGGTATGCCTTGCCGACCTCGGCGTCGAAGACATCGGCGACAGATTGGCGGAAGTTGCAGAAAAAGCCTGCATACCCGATGAATCCGTTCACTTCATGCCCTTCAAAGTCACCGCGAAGGACGTCGCCGCAGCCATAATCGCCGCCGACAAGATCGGCGCGGCAATGAAATATTCCGACGGCTGCTGCTGCTAATATTTAAGTTTTCCGCTTGTGCCGGGGGGATCCTCGGCACAAGTTTTGTTTAGGAGGTACATTTCGATATGAAAAAAATAATGAACACCGCCGAAAGTTTCGTGTACGATATGTGTCACGGGCTGGCTAAAGCGCACCCCGAATTGGAGTTCGTGGAAAAATATAAGGTCGTAAAGAAAAAAGTCATCGACCGCGATAAGGTCACTTTGATTTCCGGAGGCGGTTCCGGTCACGAGCCCGCCCACGCCGGATTCGTAGGCACCGGAATGTTGGACGCCGCCGTTTGCGGCGACATATTCGCTTCGCCCTCGCAGATCCAGGTTTATAACGCGTTAAAGATGACGGCGTCCAAAAAAGGCACGCTGATGATAGTCAAAAACTATTCCGGCGACTGCATGAACTTCAATAACGCCGGCGCGTTGGCAAAAGAAGACGGCATCGAAGTAGACGCGGTATATGTCAACGACGATATCGCCGTAAAAGATTCGCTGTATACCGTAGGCAGGCGCGGCGTTGCCGGCACCGTTTTCGTCCACAAGATCGCGGGCGCGGCGGCAGAGCAGGGAAAATCCCTTGCCGAAGTAAAAGCCGTTGCCGAAAAAGTCATAGCCAATATCCGCTCCTTCGGATTCGCGCTGACTTCCTGCACCGTACCCGCGGCGGGCTCCCCGACTTTCGAAATCGGCGAAGACGAAATGGAATTCGGAGTAGGTATCCACGGCGAACCCGGCAGAAAACGCGAAAAACTTATCTCCGCGGACGCTTTGGCGGCTAGGATCGTTCCCGATATCGCCGAGGACCTCGGTTTGAAAGCCGGCGAAGAGATCGCTTTGTTGATAAACGGTTTCGGTGGCTCCCCGTTACAGGAACTCTACCTGTTCAACAATTCCGTTACCAACGAATTGGAAAAAGCCGGCATAAAGATTTACAAGACCTTGGTCGGCAACTATATGACATCCATAGATATGGCAGGCGCTTCCGTGACTTTCCTAAGGCTTGACGACGAACTGAAAGCCTATCTGGATTATCCCGTAGCCACTCCCGCCATTACCTGGGGCGGTTCCTCGAAAGAGGATATCGCGGCAAGAGAAGCCGTTCAGGCGCTTGCGAAAGCGTTGAACCTGGCGCCGCAAAGCTTTGCGAAGAAAGCCGAAGCAGTCGAAGAAGCCGCGGCGGAAGAAGAAACCGGCTCTTACGCGTTCGAAGGCAAAGCCGTGATCGGTGAAAAGATCAACACCCCCGGAATGGGCAAATTGGTAGAGCTGATGGCGGATATCATAATCGAAAACGAAGTGCCTTTCTGCAAAGCCGACCGCTGCGGCGACGGAGATTTCGGAATGAGCATCGCAAAAGGCTTTAAACAGCTGAAAAAGGATTGGGATTCCAGAAAGAAAGGCGACGTAGGCGAATTCCTGATCAGCTGTTCCGAAGTTATTATGGAATATTGCGGCGGCGCATCCGGACCCATTTGGGGATCTGCGTTCCGCTATGCGGGAAAAGCCGTAAAGGGCAAAAAGGAAATCGACCTTGCCGATCTTGCAGCCATATTCCAAGCCGCCGTCGAAGGCGTACAGGAAACGGGCAGAAAATCGTTCGGAAAAGGCGCGGTAGTGGGCGACAAGACCCTTATAGACGCTTTGGTACCTGCCGCCGATACTCTCAGCGCAGCTGCAAAGAAAGGCTCCAAGATGAAAGACGCTATGAAAAAAGCCGCCGAAGCGGCTGTTGAAGGCGCTGAAAAGACCAAGTTCATCCAAGCCAAGATGGGCAGAGCCGGCGTCACCGATTCCGAAGGTTATCCGGACGCGGGCGCTTACGGTCTGGGCGTCATCTTTACCGAAATCTGCAAACGCATATAGTTTTTATTCCTTTCATTTTAGAGAGGCTGTCTGTGACAGCCTCTCTATTTTTGATTTAAAGTTTTCGTAAAATGAAGCCGGATTATTCCGACTTGCCGTAACCGTAACGCGATATCCTGATCACGGCAACGGTAAGCGGTTTGAAGAGCAGGGGAAACAGCACCAGATTGCAAACTATCTGCGCGACGTAAAACCAGGTGCCGCGCAAGAAGTATATTACGAACCGTTCGCCGAAATTATAAAAATACCCCGTAGTCAACCCTACGTCCACCAACGCCGACAGCACCGAAAATTCCACCGTCAGCAGGAAAGCGGCGACGGTAGGGATAATGATAGACGGTTTTATATGCCGCGACATCATACAAAACACCGTGGCGACCAACGGCCAATGTATAAAATAGGTGACCACCCAGCTTCCGGCCCCCCATATCAGAGTTTCCGCGGCGGAGAAAACGCCGGCAGCGGCGATGCCGCGCCAACCCAGCGCAAATCCGTATACGGCGCAAAGCAATGTGACCGCCTCTATGTTGGGTAGACCCAT
This sequence comes from uncultured Clostridia bacterium, assembly GCA_944371785.1. Lineage (GTDB taxonomy): Bacteria > Bacillota > Clostridia > Christensenellales > DTU072 > Stercoripulliclostridium_A. Next base: position 4,411 of record CALVXZ010000091.1, read on the forward strand.
AAGCGCAAATTTTGCGGCTGAAATGGTAGCTGCAGCTACAGAAAT
>CALVXZ010000092.1 GCA_944371785.1 uncultured Clostridia bacterium
CTCAATCGGTAATTTATGGCGGAATAAGCGGTCGCCGTTGAACGGATTTTTTATCGGCTGCGTTCATGGTAATTAATTCATTTCACTTGTAAACTTCTTTGCGGAATGGTATAATTAAAAAAATCTTTGGAGGATGTCACAAATGAAGATGATTTATGACGTTGACGCACGACCGCCGTTTGGAAAGCTGGTCGTGTTTTCTTTGCAGCAATTGTTGGCGATCATTACCGCGACTATTGCCGTTCCTATGGTGGTTTCCGGTGATGATAGTATAGTCGGAACTTCCGCCGCTTTGGTCATGAATCCCGCCGCCGCTATGATAGGCGCAGGCTTCGGTACCATTACTTACTTATTGTTCACCAAATTTAAAAGCCCCGTGTTCCTGGGAAGCTCCTTCGCCTTTATTCAGCCCTTGATCGGCGCCGTTGCGTTCGGATACCTTGGTGTGTTGATAGGCGCGACGTTTGCGGCGGCAGTCTATGCTTTGATTGCTTTGGTCGTTAAGCTTGCAGGAACCAAATGGATAAAAAAATTGATGCCCCCCGTCGTAATCGGACCCACCGTAGCTTTGATCGGCTTGTCCCTTGCCGTCAACGCCATGGGCGATATCACCAAAGCCAGCGGATCCGGACAGACGTATAACCTTATCGGACTGCTTTGCGGCTTGGTCACTTTCTTTGTCGTTGTGTTCTGTTCGTTGAAAGGCAATAAAACGATGAAGCTTATCCCGTTTGTAATCGGTATTTGCGCAGGGTATGTTTTGGCTTCGTTGTTCTCTATCTTCGGTTACACGTTGCGTGTCGATTATTTGAAGATAGTTAATTGGCAGCCGTTAGTCGATAACTTTGATCCTGTTAACGTCAGCTCCTTTATTAACTGGGACTTCTCCTTCCTGCATGCCGGTGACGCCATTAAGAAATTGGACGGCGTAGGCGTTGCGGAGATAGCTTTGTTGTATATCCCCGTTGCGTTCGTCGTCTTTGCCGAACATCTCGCGGACCATAAGAACATTTCCAACATCATCGAAAAAGACCTGCTGACGAACCCCGGTTTGCACAGAACGCTTTTGGGCGACGGTATCGGTTCCTTTGTCGGCGCCGTATTCGGCGGCGCTCCGAACACCACTTACGGCGAATCCGTAGGCTGCGTTGCTATCACCAGGAACGCTTCCGTTCTTTCCATACTCGGCGCTGCGGTGCTTGCGATAGTTTTGGCGTTCTGTTCCCCCATAGTTGCCTTTATGGAAACTATCCCCAGCTGCGTTATGGGAGGCGTTTGCTTGTCCTTGTACGGTTTCATCGCAGTTTCAGGTTTGAACATGCTGAGAGGTATCGACCTTGGCGAATCCAAGAACCTGTTCGTAGTCAGCTCTATTTTGATAGCCGGTATCGGCGGATTGACGCTGAAGTTCGGCGCAGACTCCACCGGCGCAAAACCCGTGATCCAAATTTCTTCGATTGCTACCGCTTTGATTTTGGGCATATTGGTAAACGTTCTGTTCAAAGAAAAAGCAAACGAAGAACCCGTGGACTCCGTACCTTCGGGCTATGCAGAAGTCTCTAAAGGCGTTTCCGCTCCCGAAGAAATCAACGTCATCACCGAAGACGCCGAAGGCAACATAATTGAAAGCGCCGACGAGAAAGAAGCCGACGAGGTAGTTGCCGATTCCGAAAAATAATTTATAACCGCATACTTTAGATCCCGCCCGAACAGGGCGGGATAAAGGAGATTTTATGAAAGATTATCCCAACGTAACTGTCTTCCATCATCCTCTTATTCAACATAAGGTAGCTATTTTGCGCGATAAGGATACCGGAACCAAGGACTTCAGAGAATTGGTAGAAGAGATCACCGCTCTGATGACCTTTGAATGCTTAAAGGACGTTCCTACCCGCAAGATAATGGTTACGACGCCTTTGGAAAAGACCGAACAGACCATCGTCATAGAAAATTCGGTTGCCGTCGTACCCGTGCTTCGCGCCGGTTTAGGTATGGTAAACGGCGTTCACAGGCTTTTCCCCACCGCTAAAGTCGGACATATAGGAATGTACCGCGACGAGGAAACCCTTGAACCCAAAGAATATTATTGCAAACTCCCCGACGGCATAGAGGACAAGATCACGATTATTTTGGATCCCATGCTGGCTACCGGCGGATCTGCCAATGCGGCTATCGACTTATTGAAAAAACGCGGCTGCCAGGATATCAGATTGATGAATATCATTGCCGCTCCGATAGGAGTCGAAACCGTTGCGGAAGCCAATCCCGACGTCAAAATTTTCATTGCCTGCCTTGACAGACAATTGAACGACAGGGGTTATATCCTTCCCGGATTGGGCGACGCCGGCGACAGATTGTTCGGCACGAAATAATTATTTCGATCGGATAGCTATCCAAATGACGATAAATAAAAAAACGATTCTGAAATATTCCGGCTTTTTCGGAATTTTGACCTTATTGGCGTTTTTGAGAGCGTTAGGCACCTATGTTTTTATAGTGCCTAACGCTTTTGCGCCCGGCGGTTTCGGTGGCATTGCGTCTGTGGTATACAACATAGTCGCAATCTTCAATATGGAATTGGCGGAAACGTGGTTTAACCCTGCGGTCACCGTCTTTATCCTGAATCTGCCCGTCGTTATCGCGGCGTTCTTTACGTTAAATAAACGCTACGCCATAAATTCGGCTATCGTCGTCGCGCTTTATGCGGGGTTTATGGGACTTTTCAGTCTTGTAAACTTCCCCGTATATCACGGCGCCGGTCCCGATTCCGGCGTTACGGTGCTTGCCGCAATTGCGGGCGGCGTGCTTTGCGGCGTTTCTTTGGGCGGCACGCTCCTGACCAATTCCAGCGCAGGCGGCACGGATATTATCGGCAAGATAGCTTACGAAAAAAATCCCGACGTCAACGTGCAATGGCAGATATTTATTTTTGATTCTCTGGTTGTATTGCTTTCGGGCGCGATAGGGTTGATCAATATAGAAGGTCAGGACGCCAACACGATATTTACCAATGTGGCGACCCCGATATTCTATTCGTTCATTACGTTGTTCGTCACCAGCGAGATAGCCGACGTCGTCACGAACGGATTGCAATCCAGCGTCGTTTTCAATATCGTCACGTCCAAACCTGACGAACTAAGCGCGGCAATAGTTTCAAAGCTTCATCGCGGAGCCACGAAATATACGGGTGAAGGGGTATACACTCACGCCGAACGTTACATTCTGGTGTGCGTTGTGAAAAGGCGTCAATCCACACATCTGAAGAAGATAATAAAAGGAATAGACCCTAACTCCTTCGTATATATCACAAAAGCGAAGGAAGTCAACGGATTCGGCTTCCGCAGCGGAAATTGAGGAAAAAATGTATCTGAATTTACTGAATTACAGAGTAACCGAAAGTCATTTTAAAAGCAATCCCATTCCGAAAGGAATAGTCAATTTTCGCATAAACCCGAACATCCGAATGGATGTCAGGAAGGGTGCGGACGATTTTGTTCTGGCGATAACCGCCGTCGTTAAATCGGCTGAGAACGAAAATCTTCCTTTTGAATTTGAGGTGAAACTAGTCGGAAACTTTAGAATATCCGACAAAACAGCTGACGTGGATCAATTGCGGATCGAGGCATCGAAGCAGCTTTACCCGTATCTAAGGTGTTATGTATCCACAATGACCGCGAACGCCAACATAGTCAGCTATCATCTGCCTTTGATCGATTTCGACAGGGCGCAGGCTACGAAGCAGACCGAAGTCACCAAACCGGCGGAAGGCAATGCGGCAAAGGCTCCTCAAAAGGGTGATTCCATAATAATCCGTCCGATCGACGAAGTATAAATAGGCGTATTTAGCACAAGTCGGTTGCAAAATAAATTAAACGGTGTTATAATACAGATAATTTAAACGGAGAAGCGCGAAAGTAGTTCAACGGTAGAATCCCGGCTTCCCAAGCCGGTTGTTGCGGGTTCGAATCCCGTCTTTCGCTCCAAAGCAATGGGACAGTCAGTCGACTGTCCCATTGCTTTGGAGCGAAAGACGGGATCATTGCCCGGTTATGGAGCAAAGCGACATAACGAGGGTGCGCA
>CALVXZ010000093.1 GCA_944371785.1 uncultured Clostridia bacterium
ACGTTATAAACGGTTTCGTCGGCGTAGCCGTCGTGATAGCTGACGGCGTCCTCGTTATACATATCGTGGTTTCCGAATGTCACAAAGACCTGGAAATCCTTGTTGCCCGCGGCGCGTATCTCGTTTTGGAGTTTCCTCAGCAGGTTTGCCATTTCGACGTGGCCTTGCAATTCTCCGTCCAACGTGATATCGCCCGTCACCAACAGGTAATCGGGACTTTCTTTTTTGATGTCTTCCAGAGCCTGCAGGTTGTACGGAGTCGATTCGATGACCATTTTCATGCTGGATTGCGTGAAAGAGTTATAATCGGAATCCTTTTTCGTAATGTCGCCGCAATAGGACAGCGGATAGTAGTGAGTATCCGTCAGATGCGCGAATACCACGGGGAAGTCCGATGCCTCGAAACTGTCGTCGGCAAGCGCCGTACCGTCCCGTTTAAAGGCAAGCGCCGTCGCCGCCAGAGCCGCCACCAGGATCAGGGCGGTCAGCGCCAACACCGCGCCGAACTTTTTCTTTCGGTTTGTAAACATGCCTCCTCCTTTCCGGACGCAAGCGCGTCCGCGTTTAGACAAATAATATTAATTATAAGAATTTTTTATAGTGCCGTCAATATCGATTTACTTCTATTTACCGCCGACGCAGAAAAAAAACCTCGATAATCGTTTGGAAAAGGCGGCGGAATGTGGTAAAATAACCGTTATGAGTATGCAAGGCAAAGATCCGGAAAACTTCACGATCGGGCAAAATGACGCAAACGGAGAAACCGATTGCGTAACCGACGTCGGAACGCCGTTGATAAAAGCCGACGGAGTCACTTATTCGTACAGAAACGGCGAACAGGTTTCGCGCGGAGTAACCGACGTCAGCCTCAGTATAAACCGCGGCGAATTCGTGGTGATTTTGGGCAGGAACGGTTCGGGAAAATCGACTCTGGCGAAGCTCCTCAACGGGTTTCTGGTGCCCGACGAAGGCATTGTGACCGTGCGCGGAATCGATACCGCCGACGACGACAAGATATTCGAAGTGCGTTCCGTGGTGGGGATGGTATTTCAAAATCCCGACAATCAGATGGTGGCTTCCGTGATCGAAAGCGACGTGGCTTTCGGACCCGAAAATCTGGGCGTGCCGCGTGAGGAAATAGAAGAACGAATCACCGACGCGTTGGAAACCGTCGGAATGGAAAAATACAGAAAGGGATCCCCGAACAAGCTGTCAGGGGGACAAAAACAGCGTATAGCGATCGCAGCGATACTTGCCATGCGCCCCGAAGTCGTCATTTTGGACGAATCGACCGCGATGTTGGATCCGAAGGGCAGGCGCGAGATAATGGACACCGTTTTGAAACTGAAACGGGAAAAGGGAATGGCAGTCGTGCTGATAACCCACTATATGGACGAAGCCATCGCCGCCGACAGGATCCACATAATGAACGACGGCGGTATAATCGCTTCCGGATCTCCCGCGGAAGTATTCGGCAACGAAGACGCCGTAAGGCGCGCGGGATTGGAACTGCCGGTTGCGGCAAAAATCTCTCTTGACCTGAAAAAGGCGGGGTTGGATATCGGGTTCGCTTTGACCGACGAAGAGCTTGCGGAGGAAATATGCGCATTGAAGTAAAGGATCTGAAATACGTTTATTCTCCGAAATCCCCCTTTGAAAAAGTGGCGTTGGACGGCATAAGTTTTACGGTGAATTCGGGCGACACTCTGGGAATAGTAGGTTCGACGGGTTCGGGAAAATCGACGCTGTGCCGTCATCTGAACGCGCTTGTAAAATTGCAAAGCGGCGAAATAACCGTAGGGGACATCAGGCTGAATTCAAAGCGCGTGGATCTGAAACAGCTCAGGAAGAACGTCGGGATGCTGTTTCAATTCCCCGAATATCAACTTTTTGCGGACACCGTAAAAAAAGACGTCGAATTCGGACCGCTGAATTTCGGATTTTCACAGGCGGAGGCGGAAGAAGCCGCTAAACGCGCTTTGGAATTAGTGGGTCTGGATTTTGACGAAGTGGCTTCGAAATCGCCGTTCGAATTGTCCGGCGGTCAGATGCGCCGCGTGGCGATCGCCGGAGTGCTGGCGTCCAGACCTTCCGTATTGGTGCTGGACGAACCCACCGCCGGATTGGATCCCGTCGGAAAGCGCGAGATCCTGGAATTGGTGACGGCGTTGAAATCCGGCGTGACCGACACGGTCATAATCATTTCCCACAATATGGACGAGATCGCGGAATTCTGCAACCGCGTCATAGTTTTGGACGACGGCAAACTGATAGCCGACACCACTCCGGACGAACTTTTCAACCGTTCCGACATAGTGGACAGGACGGAATTGGATTATCCGCACACCGTAAAGATCAAAAGGCTGCTGGCGGCGAAAGGCGTCGATCTGGACACCCCCGCGCTGAACGCGAAGGAGCTGACTTCGGCTATACTCAGGAGGGTAAAAGGATGAAAGATATCAGTCTGGGACAATTTTATCCCGCCGATTCCTTTACCCACAAGATGGACCCCAGGGCGAAACTCGTTTTGGTGATCGCTTTCATAGTTATGGCGTTTCTGGCAAAGAATTTCCTTTCTTACTTTGCGGTATTGATTTGCGTAGTATCTGCCACTTTGGTATCCCGTATACCGATAATGAAGGTACTGAAAAGCATAAAAGCCATAATATTCATTTTGGTATTCACCGGCATTCTGAACCTGTTGTTTTATAACGGGGAAACGGTTTTATGGCAATGGTGGAGGATCAAAATCAGCGTCGAAGGCATAATCTTTTCGGTAAAGATGGTGCTCAGACTCGTGCTGTTGGTGATGGGCACGACGCTCCTGACGTATACGACTACGCCCACGGCGATCACAGACGGAATGGAAAGCCTGATGAAGCCGCTGAAGTATATAAAGGTGCCCGTGCACGATATCGCCGTAATAATGAGCATCGCGCTCAGGTTCATTCCGATAATCTCGGAAGAGGTCGACAAAATAATGATGGCGCAGAAAGCGCGCGGAGCCGCTTTCGACAACGGCGGATTGTTAAAACGCGCAAAGGCGCTGTTGCCGGTGCTGATACCGTTGTTCGTTTCGGCTTTCAGAAGGGCGGAGGAATTGGCGTTGGCGTTGGACGCGCGTTGTTACAACGCCACCCCGAACCGCACGCGTTACAAAGTGATGAAATTCACCTGGCGCGATCTGGTCGGGTTGTTGGGGACGGCGGCTTTCATAGTATTGGTGGTCGCTTTGAACAATAATTTCTGGGGAGCCTACGCTTCGCCGGCTTCCGTGTGGTGGCTCTTCAGCGTATGAGATATGCATTGACTTTGGAATACGACGGCGGCGATTATTCGGGTTGGCAACGTCAACTGAACGCATACACCGTCCAACAGGCGACGGAGGAGGCGCTGCGCGTCCTTACCGGCGAAGAAACCGTGCTGTTCGCTTCGGGGCGCACCGACGCCGGCGTTCACGCGGCGGGGCAGGTGGCGCATTTCGACGTCCAAAAGGAATTGGAAGTTTACAGATTCCGTTATTCGCTGAACGCTTTGCTGCCCGCCGACATAAAAGCGGTAGGCATGAAAAGGGTCCCCGACGATTTTCACGCGCAATATTCCGCAAAGCAGAAAACTTATTCCTACCGTATGTACGTTTCCCGCACGCCTTCGCCGCTTAGGAGGCGGCGTTTTGCCAGGATAACGCCTCCTTTCGACGTCAAAAAATTCATTGCCGCGGCAAAACTTTTCGAGGGCGAACACGATTTCAAAGCTTTCGGAAACACGGGGTCGGGGGTTACTTCCACGGTTAGGACGGTATACCGCGCCGAGGTAAAAGTTTCGGGCGACGAGATAATTCTGTATCTGACGGGGAACGGATTTCTGTACAATATGGTCAGGGTGATAGCCGGTACGCTGGTGCGCATAGCTTCGGGGAAAATGTCCGCCGACGAAATACCCCGAATGTTCAAAGAAGGCGTCAGGACCGCCGGGATAAAGACGATGCCGCC
>CALVXZ010000094.1 GCA_944371785.1 uncultured Clostridia bacterium
AAGGGTATGTGTTCGACGGTTGGTCGGGAAGCTATGAAAACGTCACCGACGATATCGAACTGACCGCGGAATACACCAAAGTAAATTACGTCGGTAAAATCGATTTCATCGTCAACGGCGAAAGCGTCTTTGCGGCGGAGAACGTAGAGGAAGGACAATCCCTGGCAAAGTACATAAACCAAGCCAACACCCTCGTTTCTTTGCCGGATTACATACAATTCAATTCCGAATGGGCTGACGCGGACGGAAACGTCGTTTCGGGGTCTTCCGAATTCGGCGACGAAGATATGGTGCTGTATGCCCGGCTTTCTTTGGCGGAAAGCCTGGATTTATCGAAATACGACGGATATTCGGAAGGCATATCTTCGGGTGCCGAAGGTTTCGACGCTGCGGCGGAATACGGCGGCGACGTGACAACTTCTTTGGGTTACGTCTTGTCGGGGACCGCATATAAGGACGTAGAATATTCGTTCGCATGGTATTTCAACGAAGGCGAGGAGGCGATCGCGGATTTCAGCGATGATCAGAGTCAGAACAGGTACTGGGAAAAGCATCTGTTCGATTTTGGCGGTTCAGACAGATTTTCGTTTACCAACGTCGGCGAACCCGGGGTCAACGCCGGACGCCTGCAAATCATCGAATCGTGGGGATTCCCGGTAGGCGAATACTACGGTTTATATAAACTCGTGATGACGGTAACCCCGAAAGAGGAAACCGGATTCGGCGATTTGGGTACCTATACCCGCGAAATCGAGTGGAATTTCAAAATTATGCCGAAAGATTTCACCGTCAAATACAATAACGTTCTCGAATCGGTCGAATACGACGGCGAAGCTCATGCTGTCAACGCTTCGACGGTATTCCCCAAAAACGCTTTGGGTTCGGGGGACGTTGCGGCATTTTCTTTCGACGGCGAAAATTATTCCGAAACTTTGGAAATGACCGACGCCGGATCGTACAAAATTTATTTCAAAGTCAGCCGTGAAAACTATATCGATTATATAAAAACGGTATCTTTCGAAATTTCCAAAAAACCGATCACCGTATACGCGGTGAAACCCGAAAACCGTGAATTTTATTACGGCGAAGTTCCTTCCTACGACGGATTCGGCTATCGTGCCGAAGGTTTGGCGGCAGGGGACGAATTGGATATATCCGACGCGGTATTCAAAGGTCTGCCGCAGTCGTTCGGTTCCGCCGGGATGCAATATACCGTATATATCGACGGCGGAATATCCGATAACAACTACGCGATCTCTTACGCGACGGTTACCGCGGACGACGAATGCAATCTGGTAACCGTGGAAAAACGCCCCGTCGCCGTTACGGTGGCGCCTGTCACCGTAGTGTACGGGACTTCGGTACTGAATTTCACGCCGGCACTGGCAAAAGCCGAAGGCTCTATGGGATTCGCTCCCGGGGAAAGTTTCGACAACCTGATCGACCCCCGCGCTTATACGGTAGTCGGTTGGAAGGATTCGGACAGAAACAACGTCGGGATATATGACGTCGTCCCCGATTATTCCAATTACAGCGGTAACTACGAAATCCTCCATCCCGATCATCCGGGTACGCTGACCGTGATCCCCGCAAACCTCATCGGCTACGTTTCTTCGGAGGAAACGCAATATCGCACGGAATTCGGCGGCAAGTTCACGGTGACCTTCCCCTCACTCGTAGGAAACGTGGATGAAAAAGATTACGTTTTATCCCAATACGAGTTCACTTTCGAAACGGAAGATTATGATGCGTTGGCTCCGGCAGGGACGGTCTTTTCCGTAAAAGGCAGCGCCGTCGCGAAGAACCCCGACAAAGCCAACTATATTATCGAATTGAAGGACGGAGATCTGACCGTCGTCAAAGCGCTGATAAACGTCGAAGTCACTCCAAAATATGGCGTCGAAGGCTATTTCACGTTCGGGACGGATTCGTCGGAGGTCCTAAGCGCTTACGACATATCCGCGAACTGGCCGGTCGGCGACTCCCATTTCGATGCGTTGGAGCGGACGACGAATTACGAAGGCGGAATGGACGTGGGCAAATATTATGTAGTCGCCGCTCAGACGAAGGAATTGGATAATTACCGTCTGACCTTTGTAAAAAAGGATTTCGAACTGAAACAGCGCGCCGTTAAAGTTACGCTCAGATACGGCACGATCTATTACGGCGACGAATTTTCGGACAGCTATTATCTGTCCGAAGGTTCCATGGTTTACGGCGATAAATTGGAAGTATCCTTCCCGACCGTTTCGAACGATTACGTTGCCGGTTCCGCCGTCGGCGATTATACGGTCACGCCCGTTTTCAAAGTGAACGGATCTGAAAATTATGGAAATTACGCTATAAGTCTGACCAACCCCGTGTTGACGGTACAACAACGCCCGGTCACGCTGTCATTGTTGGAAACCGCCAGGCTGAACGCAGGCGACACGTGGAAAGGCTCCATAACCGAAGCGGACAACCTATATAAAGATGATTCCGTTGTCGTCGGATTGACGCTTGCCACCAATGCGTCCGGAAGTCATAAATACGTTCCCGGCAGCGAAGGCTGGACGGTGACAGCCGAATTCAAGCGCGACGGCAATGACGTTTCCGGAAACTACAAAATAGATTACGATATAACGGTAACGATTCTGTCCGTATTCATCGCACACACGCTGAAACCCGATTTTGCCGACCCCGCAGACGGCATATTCGATTTCGAAACCGTCTATGACAACGCCGCGCATAAGATCACGGTTTCCGTAGCGGACGGAATAAAGGACAATTACACTGTTTCGTATTATACGGGCGACGATCCCGAAAACGGAATATATACCCCAGAGGCTCCCGAATTTACGCATTCGGGCACCTATATCGTACATTATAAACTTTCTCCGACTTCCGGCGACGGCGAGGAGGAACGCGGCACATACACTCTGACGATATCCAAACGCAAACTTGCCGTGACCCCGTCGGATCAGGAAATAGTTTACGGCGAAGAATTCGTTTACCAAGGTAAAATAGATATTTCCGGTTTGGCGGCAGGGGACAAATTCACTCCCGACATCCGTGCCGAAGGATATTCCGTCGGCAACGCCGTCGGCGATTACCCGCTGTACATTTATTTCGAAGACGGCGCCGACGCGATGTCTGATTACGATATCAAATTGACCGGGGCGATACTGAGAGTCATACCCAGGCAGGTCTCGATATACGTTCCTGCCGTTAAGGTGGCGTACGGTGAAAACGCCGTGCTGACTTATGAAATAAAAAGCGGAAGTTTATACGACGGTGACGCCACCATATACCTGTATTCCGATTATTCCGCCGGCAGCGACGTCGGCGAATATGATATAAAATTCAGAGACGACGTTAATTATCAGATAGTAAAAACGACGGATTCCGACGCGCGCGTTATCGTATCCCCGAAAAAGCTGTCCGTAGTCATCGACGACAAGAAGATAAAATACGGCGACGGAATACCCGAATTTACTTATACGGTTACGGGAATGTATCCCGGCGACGAGCAGTTGCTGCAAGCCAAATGCGCATACGTTCCCGGCAAAAGCGGAAAAGGCAAATATCCTATAACTCTGGATTCCGAGAAACTGACGAATTACGACGCCTCCGGCGCCGCGGGAACGCTTACGGTGCAATCCAAGGACGTCAGCATTTTATGGTATCTGGTGGAAAGCGCGTTCACTTATAACGGTGAGGAGCAGAGAGTGATCGTCACGGCGGAAAACATTTCCGATCCTTACGACGGCGAAACGGTAGCGGACGTTGACCCTTCCCTCATAACTTTGACCTATTATAAAAACGGAGCCGTTGCGGAATTTATAAATGCCGGTTCCTATACCGTAAAGGTCGATTTAGGCGAAAACTTCAAGATCTGGAATCCGGAGTATACTTTCGTTATGGATAAGGCAGTATACGATGCGGACGGTCTGGACGCGATCGATATCGCTTAT
>CALVXZ010000095.1 GCA_944371785.1 uncultured Clostridia bacterium
CAGAATTGCCGCAACTGCCGCAACTGTCGCATGAGGCTGTATCCGTGGTCGGAACGTCCCCGTTGTCGGCTTGCCGACCGGGCGTGTCTGAACGTCTATCGGGGAATATCGCGGAATAATTTTTAAAAGGCTTATCCAAATCCGACAATTCTTTTAAAGCTTCGGCGTCGAATTGTTCGCTGTCGTCCTCTTTCCCGGGCAGCAGCGGGAAGGGTTCCGGATTCGGTTCCGCCAGCACGTTTTCGACCGCGTTCGCTTTTCTGATACTTCTGATCCCGATGATGATCATCGCCACGCCTGCGGCTACCGTCAGTCCGCTGAACACGGCGCCGAAAGCCGCAATAGATTGCCACAGTATTTCACCGTGAGCGTATTTACGCAGGATAGCGACGTCCAGCAGCATCAGCGACATCAGCGCCGAAACCAAGCCTATGTTCCGTATCGACATTGCGACGTAACTCCGTTTTTTCGTGGAGCGTACGAACAGAATGACCGCCGAAGTCATCTTTATGATAGCAGGGATAAGGTTGATTATGATTTCGAAAAAGCTTGCTTCGCCCGGCGGATAGGTACCGATTGCCGCCTGAACGACAGGGGCGACTATGACTCCGCCCAATATCACCAGGACTCCCCCGGTGCAGGTGAAGATGATTTTTGAGATCTTGGAGGGCAGATATCCGAAGCGTTTTACGACTATTCTGCCTGCCAACACTATGCTACCGCGCATTAATACCAAAGTCGCGTAAAATCCCACCAAAGACGCGAACCACCCCGATTCGTAAATCGCAGCCATGGTGACCAGATAAAAGGTATAGAACGCATTCCAAACCAACGTGATAAACGTGGTCACCAGAGTCCGTATGTTGTAATCGCTTATGATTTTTCCGAAAAATTTATGCGTTTTCAGTTTTTCAAAGAACTCGCCCGAAAACAATTTTTCTTTCGCGGCGGTATGCAGTTGTTTTTTAAATACGAGGTAAGCGGTCAGCACCGCCAGCGACGATCCGATCGCCATACCGTACATTATCCAGGAAGTCGTCGTGGTTTCAGGGTACGTTAAAAAAACCAACGCCACGGCGTCGAAAGCCATGGCTATCGCCGCGGAGGTTCCGAAAGAAATAAGTTTAAATGTGCGGCTGACCTTAAATTTCATTTATATATAATTATATCACACATAATCGGTAAAAGCAAGCCGCATAGATTTTGTTTAAATTTCGGCTAAATAGCAGCATTTAAGGATATTTTACGGAGAAAGCTCTTATTTCGTCGCAAATTCGCAGTGACCGTGTGCCGTATCGTTCCGGTTCGGCGGCGGTTTTCCGAACCGCGCATAAAAAAGCGTCCGTTCCTTTCGTTGACCGGACGCTTTGAAAACTTTATTCCGCCGCGGTTTCAGCGCACGAAATTCGTGGTGACCTTTTCGTTTTCGGGGACTGCGATCCCGGCGCGTTTGCCGGCTTCGATACATTTCAGAAGCCACGCCATATTCTTTGCGATGTTGCGCATGGTCGTCAATCCTTCGGCGTCCTGTTCGACGTCGGCAGGGGTATTTCCGAATACGTGATTCCAATAATTCGAAGAAACTATCGGCATAGAACAGATCCCGAAATGTTTGTTTACGACGTCCATCGAACAGACGCTGCCTGCGCGTCGGGCGCTGAAAACGGCGGCTGCCGGTTTAAAACGCATGGCGGCGGCGCCGGAATAAAAGACTCTGTCCATAAACGACAGCAACCTGCCCGAAGGATGAGCGTAATATACAGGGGATCCGAAAACGAATCCGTCCGCGCTTTTTGCCAATTCCGCGAATTCGTTGACCTTGTCGTCGAATACGCATTTCCCGGTTTTTTTGCAGCTGAGGCAGGCGGTACAATCCGCCGGAGCTTCGTTTCCGATAAAGAAATTTTCGGTTTCGATCCCTTCCTCGTTCAGGACGCGTTCAATTTCGGACAACGCTCTTTTCGTGCAGCCGGATTTTCTGGAACTGCCGTTCACTAAAATAACTTTCATATTAGCCTCCGTATATTTTGGGATACCAAATTTAATGTTACGGAATCCCTTATTCAAATTAATCGAACACAAACGTGGTAATGCTTTCGGCGGGCAGAGATATCTTTTTGCCCGTTATTCCTTCGCTGATTTTTGCCATATTCGATTCTGCGTCGGTGCGGTATACCACGGCTTTTCTTCCGTTGAAATCGCCCGATTTCAATTGTCTTTCGACGCCTGTGGTATTGGTGATCACCACTACGGTTTTACCTTCCGGAGTCAGGAACGCCGAAACGGGCAGGGTGTATTCGCGCAGCGTTTCGAAGGCGCCGGCAAATTCCGTTTCGCATTCCAATCTGACCGATCCCGGAGTCACGAATTTGGAATAATGCTGCAGCGCGTAATACCTTTTCGAAAAGTACAATTCTCCCGTTTCCGTACTGCCGTACAACAACGCGTCCGAATAACCTCCGCCGAAAAAGCCCTTTGCCACGTCGCCCGGACGGACTTCGGCGACCGTGCCGTTTTCGGAAGGCATCAGGTTGCTTTCGACAATGTTTTCGAAGGCTTTCCACGACTGCCAGCTGACCGCGTTCAGATAATTGAGGTCGAAAGCGATCGTCTGTGCCGTGATCAAAGCTCCGCCGATATCCATAGGGGCGTGTTCGCAAGGCAGTTCGCACCATTCGGTCATATGTATTTTCTTTCCGGGGGCGTATTCGTTCACCAGCTTCGCTCCCGTTTTACGGTAAGATATTTTCCCGTCCAGGTGATAGGAATGCACCGAAATATGATCGATGGCGTTCATCACGTCGGTTTTTGCCGAAAGCGCTTCCAGATAAGGTTTGAAATCGCCGGGTTTTACGCTGCCCGATTCGAAAAGCGACATTTTGATCCCGTCCGGCAAATCCGAATCCAGCATCCGGTAATACAGCACTTCCGCAAGGGTAGCCACGTCTTCGGGTTCGTAATGGCAGCCTTCCTGCACGGCGTAGGGACCGCCCCAGGACCATTGCGGTTCGTTGATGGGGGAGATATAGCTTACCGGCACGCCCTCGGAAACGAAGTGTTCGGCTATGGTGACCAGATAGTCGGCATAATCGTAAAACGCGTCCTGTCTGAGGTTTAACAGATGAGTTTCCTTTTGTCCCGTTGCCGAACCGGAAACCGTCATCGAATAGTGCGGAGAATTCGCAAACAGAATTACCTGATCCACGGTGTGCCCGGGCGAGAGGGCCTCCGTCAAAACGGCGTAAGCGTTCGGATCGGCGGAAAAATCGTATTCGAATTCTCCCGTTTCCGGGTTATAAACGTAAAACGAGCGGGAGGCGCGGTTCGTAGTGACGAAGGAATCCGGGTTATCGGCTTCGCCGGCTCCGATGTTGTATCTGTAGATATTCAGCGCCAGACCCTCGTCGGAAAAGAGGGCTTCGACTATTGCCGAACGGTATTCCGGGTCGTCCAGCTCCTGCGCCCACCAGGCGCCGGTCACGCCGAAACCTTCTATCGTCTGAGCCGTCCTTCCGGTCAGCCGCAAAGCCGGCGTCGAAAGAGTGAACGCCAGATATACGGCTCCGGCTGCGACTGTCAGGATCGCGACCGTTATCAGGATCGCGGCAACGGTTTTTTTAACGGTTCTGCTCATATTTCACCTCGCTCCGCTATTTTTATGATATCACACAAAATCTGCCGATTCAATATTTTTCGGCGTATAAAAGCCGGGATACGGAAGCAAATTTCTTTATAACGCGTGTACCCGGTCATAATTAAATTTAATTTTGCGCGCGTACATGTAAGCTTGTCAAACATTTGTTACACTTTGCTTAGAAAAAAAGGAAGCAAGGTATTCGTTAGGCGAATGCCAATTC
>CALVXZ010000096.1 GCA_944371785.1 uncultured Clostridia bacterium
GAAGGAACTGTCGCCGAAGCTAAGCCCGTCGAAGATAACAAAGGTTGCAAGTCCGGTTTCGATTTAAAAGGTTTGATTGTCATGGCGTTTGCGACAAGTATCGACGCGCTGATAATAGGGGTGACGTTTGCTTTTCTGGACGTCAATATATGGGAATCGGTTTCGGTTATAGGAATAATTACCTTTGTACTGTCGCTGTTCGGCGTGTTCCTTGGTACGAAGATCGGCGCGAAACTCGGCGGCAAAGCCGAGATCCTGGGCGGAATCATTCTGGTGGCCATAGGGTTAAAGATCTTGTTGGAGCATCTGGAAATACTTGTTTTATAGATTTTGGATCGTGTTTTTAAAAAACCGTTTCGTTTTTTTCGTATTGTCAATATAATATATGTATGGGGAAGTGCGTCGTTTTGATCAATAAAATCGCAGGCGGCTATTCCGGAACGGGCGAAGCAAAGCGCATAGCGAAGTTGAAGGAGCTCTTTTCGGAAGTCGAAGTCGCGTACATTCCCGGAGCCGTTCCCGATTTTTCGGGGGCGGAAGCCATCGTCGTACAAGGCGGCGACGGTACCTTGAACCACCTTATAAATTCCGACGTCCCCGCAAACGCCGAAGTCTACTATCTGCCCGGAGGGACTTTGAACGAAGTCGCTCATTCGCGCGGCAACGCGCCGATATCGGTGGTTTCGGAAGGGGGCGGCAAACTCTTTTCTTATGTATTGGCGGCAGGCACTTTTACGCCTTTGGGCTACGTCGCGGACGCCGCTTCCAAACAAAGATTCAAAGCTTTCGCCTATATTTTCAGGATACTGAAAGAATATAAGGTATGGCGTATCCGCGCGGAAATAACGGCGGACGGCAAGACCGATTCGGGAGATTACACTTTGATAATGGCGATAAATTCGCCGCGCTGTTTCGGATTCAATTTCAACCGCCTGTACTCCGACGGCGGCAAGATGTGCCTTCTGACCATAAAATCGCCGCGTGCAAAGGGCTTTTTCGGCAAGATAGCCATCTTTTTCCCGTTCTTCCGGGCGTTTTTCATAGGCTTTAATAAGGAATACTCCTCCGCGAACATGACCTTCAAAGCCTTTGACAAGCTCTCCTTGAAATTCGACGAAGCGCCCGTTTTTTGCGCGGACGGCGAAAAGGTGTCCGATATGCCGCGCGAATTCGATATTTCTCAAAAAAGTCTTAGCTATAAAATACGCATAGGATTCCCTGCAAACGATAAAAAATCCCTTTAAAATCCAATATGATCCGGGGATATTCCGGGCTGTCGCTTTCCTAAGCCGTATTGACTTTTCCTTTTGCATAAGGTAGAATAAAAATATCAAATGCGGAGGACCCATAATATGGTTGAAAGCCCTGTAATCATATATATAATAGGCGCTGTCATCGCTGCAGTGATCATAGCTATGTCGTTGGTGTTCCTGTTCAAAGCCGTCAGGCGCGCGAAAGCCATCGGTATGGATAAAAAAGTAGTCACCGAAACGATCAAAAACAGCGCTTTGTTTTCGATAGTCCCGTCGATTCCCATAGTAGTCGGAATAGGGATAATGATGCAATTTTTAGGGTTGGCAATCCCGTGGATCAGGCTTACCGTAATAGGCGCGTTGCAATACGAAATGCTGGCGATGAGCCAGGCGGAGGTCCCCGCAGGAGGCGGCGATACCGCGGCGATAGCCACCGCGGTGGTCATAATGACCCTGGCAATTATGACGGGTCCGATATTCAACGCCATTTTCTATAAAAAATACCAAAACAAGCTGTATGATCTTCAAAAGAAGAACGAACGCAAAATGGACGCCATTACCGGAGCAATGCTTGGCGGTATGTTGTCAGGTATTATGAGCGCGATCATAGTCGGCGCGGCTTTCGGCGTAGGCAACCCCGTTACCGACGCCGCCGGTATCACTACTTACGGCGAGGTCACGCTGATAACCCTGGCTGCCAGCATAGTCATAACGGCGATCTGCGGAGCGATAATGATCTTCGGCAAGCAGAAATGGATGGAATCCTATGCTCTGCCGATTTCGATACTCGGCTCCCTGGCTATAGCTTTTGCTTTCGTGGGCGTATTTGCATAGGAGGACGGTATGGATAATCAAAACGAAAACATTTCCGTGGAAAATATTCAATCCCAGGAAGTCGCCGCAGCGGAAACCGTGCCGATGAAAGGTTTGCAGGGATTCAAATCGCTGTTCAAAACCGCCGCCACCCGCGAAGGGCATTTAACTCAGATGCACAACTTGGGCAGGATCTTTACCTGGTTCGCCCTCGGTTTGATAGCTTTGGTGCCGATACTGTATTGCGTAGCCGAAGGAGTAACTCCGAATTGGACGATCCTTGCCGAATCCATACCCTTTATGGCAGGCTATTGGGCGATAGGGCTGATAGAGGCAATATCCTATGCTCCGCTGTTGGGAACGGGCGGTCAGTATCTTTCCTTTATCACCGGTAACATCGCAAACCTGAAACTTCCTTGTTCGATAAACTCCCAGAACATCGCAAAGACCAAACCCGGCAGCGAAGAACAGGAGATCGTTTCGACTATCGCGATCGCTGTCAGCAGTATCGTCACAACTTTAATAATCGTGATCGGGCTGATCCCTTTGGCGATATTCCAGGAACAGATAGTCGACGTGCTGATGCCGATCTCTCCTTACGTCATTCCCGCCGTCTTCGGAGGCTTGACGATCGCGTTGATGGCTAAATATTACAAGATAGCTCTGATACCCTTCGTGACGTGCATAATCGTATGCGTTGTCGGCAACCTGATAGGGTTCGAGGAAGTAAACAGCCAATCGACTATGGTAATAGTCGGTAT
This sequence comes from uncultured Clostridia bacterium, assembly GCA_944371785.1. Taxonomy (GTDB): domain Bacteria; phylum Bacillota; class Clostridia; order Christensenellales; family DTU072; genus Stercoripulliclostridium_A. The sequence continues at coordinate 2,828 of CALVXZ010000096.1, forward strand.
GGTCATCAGCATAATATCTACGCTGATCCTTTATAAATTCAAAAAGATATAAAGAAAAAAAGATAAAATGTTGACGGACGACATTTTAAAGCTGATAGGAAAGACGCCGTTATTGAAACTTGACGGCACCAACATCTACGCGAAGTTGGAATATTTCAATCCTCTGCATTCGGTAAAGGACCGCGCCGCGCTGTATATGATAGAAGGCGCGATGAAACGCGGCAAGCTTCAGCCGGGAGGCACGGTAGTCGAAGCCACCAGCGGCAATACCGGCATAGGGCTTGCCGCAGTAGCCGCCAGAAAAGGTCTGCACCTTATAACCGTACTTCCCGAAAATATGAGCGAGGAACGCAAAAAGCTGTTAAGGCATCTGGGCGCGGAAGTGGTGGAAACGCCGGCGGATAAAGGTATGGCGGGTTCGGTTCGGCGCGCTATGGAAATAGCCGCGGAACAGAACGCTTTCGTACCCGATCAATTTTCAAATCCCGATTGCATCACCGCCCACAAGGAAACCACGGCAAAAGAAATAATAGCTGATCTGGGCGACGTGGTGCCGGATTATCTTGTGCTGACTTTCGGGTCTGCGGGAACCTTTACAGGGATTTCCGGGAGCCTGAAAAAGGTTTATCCGAATATCAAATGCATCGCGGTGGAGCCGAAGGAAAGCCCGTTATTGTCCGAAGGCGTAGCCGGAAAACACGGGATCCAGGGTATCGGCGCGAACTTTATTCCGTCGCTTCTGGACAGAAGCCTGATAGACGGAGTGATAACGGTAAGTACGGACGAAGCGTATGCCGAGGCCGGGTACGCGGCGGTGCATTATGCTACTTTGGTGGGGATCTCCTCCGGCGCGGCTTTGGCGGCGGCAAAGAAGGTACAGGCGGAAAATCCCGACGCCAATATAATCACGCTTTTCCCGGATACCGGCGAAAGGTATTTGTCCGTGTGGTAAAATTGTTACGGAGGACGCTTATGGATTACGATAAGATCATCGGCGTAAACGCCAGGAAGATCCCGCCTTCGGG
>CALVXZ010000097.1 GCA_944371785.1 uncultured Clostridia bacterium
CGAAAACCGAATAATCGACGGTTTTTTCGGAAAGAAGCGTCACCGTTTCGATGCCGCCTACGGTTTCGGAAGCTATTATGTTCCATTTCAGAGGCTCGAATTTGTACCATTTCAGAATTGCCGCATTTTCGCCGTCCGATTCGGTATAAACCGCCCTGTATTTAACGCCGTCCGACGAAAGATCGGTATACCAAACGCCGGAATCTTTGGAATATTCTTTCCAGGACGAAACCGAAACGTCTTTCCAGGACGAAAACGAAACGTCCTGACCGGGAAGATATATCTTTTCGGTAGTTTCGGCGGATTCCCAACCGATAGATTCCGACAAAGCCGAAACCAACGAATCGGTCAGCGTTTTATCGGTGACTTCGGATTGCGGATAACTGCCGAAATACAGACCGTCGCCGTCCCGGGTATAAGGCACTGCGGAATACACTTCATCCGCGGCGGAACCGTTCACGTCCCCGGCGCCGTTATCGGCGACGTCGCCGTCCTCGGTCGTATTCGGATTGTCGTTGCAGGCAACCAAAACGCCTATCGTCAAAACGACGATCAATAAAAGTGTTATAAAAAGCTTCAACCTGCTTTTCATACATTCCTCCACGCGGACAGTTTCCGCATCGGAAATACGTTTTACGGCGCACGCCCGCGATTCCCGTTAACGAAAACTTTTATGTATTTATTATAGAATATATATATATCGATGTCAATTGCTTTTTTTGTAACCTGCTGCACGTCGGATTCGTTTATAATATGCATTAAATTTAGTCTTATAACTTGCCGTATCGTTAAAATAGCCCCGGGCGAATCCGATCCGGGCGTTCAGCCGCCGTTTTTGCCCGGAGTTTTACAAAAAAACAGCCCGTTTGAAACGGGCTGAATGCAAAATTCGGTTTTATCTGCCCGATCAGGTCTGCATAAACCTGGCTTCGGCGGTGTCGTCGTCGCGGTTTTCGTCGGATACTCCCGCAAACTGAGCGTTGTACAGTTCGTAATAGAAACCTTTCTTTGCCATCAGAGTATCGTGATTGCCCTGTTCAACGACGTCGCCGTGGTTCATAACCAGGATCACCGCCGCGTGCTTTATCGTCGAAAGCCTGTGGGCAATGACGAAACTCGTCTTGTCCTTCATCATCGCCAACATAGCGCTCTGGACGTATTTTTCCGTCCTGGTATCAACGGAAGAGGTGGCTTCGTCCAAGATGATTATACGCGGCTTTTTCAGTATCGCCCTGGCTATCGTCAGTAACTGCCTTTGTCCTGCGGAAATATTCGTCGCGCCCTCTTTCAGTTCCGTATCGTAACCGTTTTCCATGGTCACTATGAATTGATCGGCGTGAGCTTCTTTTGCGGCTTCGATTATCTCTTCGCGCGTGGCGTCGGGATTGCCGTAAGCGATGTTGTCCGCAACCGTGCCGTTAAACAGCCAGGTATCCTGCAAAACCATTCCGTAAAGCGATCTCAGATCGTTTCTGGAATATTCGTTGATATCCACTCCGTCTATGGATATCTTTCCTTTGTCGATATCGTAGAACCTCATCAGCAGATTCACCAAAGTCGTCTTTCCGGCTCCCGTAGGACCGACTATGGCTATCGATTCTCCGGCATTCACGTGCAAGGACAGATCTGTGATAAGCGGCTTGTCCTTGTCGTAGGAGAACGCTACGTGTTCTATATCCACGGTGCCGCGGCATTCGGAAACGGTGATCTGTTTGCTGCCTTCGGGCGTCATTTCCTCCAGATCGAACACCTGGAAAACCCTTTCCGCCGCGGCTATCGCCGATTGAATGGTGTTGGCGATATTGGATATGTTTTCGATGGGCTGAGCAAATTGGCGCGTATAAGATAACAGCGCCTGAATATCGCCTATCGTAACAATGCCGCTGCCCGCGCGCAGACCGCCGCCGACGCAGATACCGACGTACACGAGGTTGTCGATAAATTTAATGCTTGGAAGTATTATGCTTGCCAAAAACTGCGATTTCCTGGTGGCGCGCCTCAGGTCCTTGTTGATCTTTTCATAGGTTGCGACGCTTTCCGCCTCGTGATTATACAGCTTCACGATATTGTGCGCGGTATACATTTCCTCTATGTGACCGTTCAGGATACCTATCCTTTCCTGCTGCTTTGCAAACTCTTTTTGGGATTTTCTGACTATTATCGCCGAAACGACTATCAGTAACGGCAGACTGACCAAAGCTATGATGGACAACAGCCAATCGATACGCACCATCATTACGAATACGCCGATGACCGTGGTCACGCCGGTAATGATCTGGTTTATGCTGTCTTGCAAAGTCGTGGATATCATTTCGATATCTATCGTAAAGCGCGCTATGACGTCGCCGGTGGGCGTCGCGTCGAAATACGACAGCGGCACTTTGTCCAGCTTATGTTTGACGTCGTTACGCATACGGCGAACGACTCTTTGCGACATCGAAGCGGCGATAAGTCCGGAAGTGAATTGGAACAGCGCGTTCAACACGTACAATCCGGCGCACGTCCAAAGTATCGGCGCGATATACGAATACAGTTGGTTGTTGCCGTCCGGAGGTCTGCCGATATCGATAAAATATTCGATGCTGTCAGCAAGGGCGTCCGTGACCTTTTTCATGATATCCGGCACCCATATCGCAAACCAAGCCCCGATACCCGCAATCAATATCATCGCGATAAGCATCGGATATTGCGGTTTCAGATATTTTATCAGCCTCACCACGGTGGCGCGGAAGTTTTCCGCCTTGTCGACTTCTTTTATTTCGGGACCGCCCACGCCCAGCGCGCGGCCCAAATCGAGTCCCTGTTGCGGGCTTTCCGCGAGATTAGAGCTCTTCACTTCGTTTTCGTTCATAGTCCGAGTTCCTCCTCGCTCATCTGCGAAAGCGCGATATCGCGGTAGACCTGGCAATTATGTATCAATTCTTCGTGCCTGCCCTGACCTACGATCCTGCCGCCGTCCAATACCAAAATGTTATCTGCGTCCATGATCGTACCGATACGTTGTGCAACGATTATCGTTGCCGATTCGTGCGTGATCTCTTTTAATGCCGCCCTCAGATTTTTATCCGTTCTGAAATCCAATGCGGAGAACGAATCGTCGAATACCAGCAATTCCGGCTTTCTGATGATAGCCCTGGCTATAGCCAGCCTCTGCCGCTGTCCGCCGGAGAAGTTTCCGCCGCCCTGTTCCACTTTGGCGTCCAATCCGCCTTCCTTTTCGCGCACGAAAGCGTCGGCTTGCGCTATCCTTAACGCCTCCCAGCATTCTTCCTCGGTGGCGTCGGGTTTGCCGTACAACAGGTTCGATCTGATCGTGCCGCTCATCAGCACCGATTTCTGAGGAACGAATCCCAATTTGTCCCTTAGCTCCGCCTGGGCGAAATCTTTTACGTTCACGCCGTCGAAAAGGATCTCTCCTTCCTGCACGTCATAGAAATGCGGTATCAGATTTATGATCGCGGATTTACCCGAACCGGTGCCGCCCACTATTGCGGTCACCTTGCCTTTTTCGGCAACGAAATCGATGTCGTTAAGTATGTAATGTTCGGCGTCTTTGGCGAACTTAAAGCTGACGTGTTTGAACCTGACGGTGCCGACTTCGGTATAATTCCTGTTCGGAGTTTCGGGATCCTTTATCTTGTTTGTGGTATCCAAAACCTCCAAAATACGTTTTGCGGACGCCGTTGCCCTCGGGAACATCACGAACACCGTCGCAAGCATTACCAGCGCCATCATGATCTGTGTCATATACTGTATGACCGCCATCATGTCGCCGACGTTTATCTCGCCGGAATCGACTACGCCCGCCACCTGTTGGCTGGCGCGCCAGACGACGCC
>CALVXZ010000098.1 GCA_944371785.1 uncultured Clostridia bacterium
TTCGAACTTGACCGGGTTCACGCCCGCGTAAGGAGCGCAATTTTTGGACGCCTCAAGTAATCTCGCTTGAGGTTTTTGCGTTATTTCGACTCTCGGCGGAGGAGAAATCATGTTTACTGATCCGTTTGAAATACTGTCTGCTTTTGAAAAAGCGGCGACCGTGGCGCTGTATCTTACGGTAGCGTTGGCGGTCATCGGCGCGGTGATCGGGATATTGCTGAAAAAATTCCGTCCCGAAACATACCGCACTTTCCCGAAAAGCGCCACCGCGTTTGCGGCGGGATATGCGATAGGACTTATCGTGCTGTTGATGGTGCTGAAGTTGTCGGAAGACGGTATTTCCGATATGAAAACCTTTATTCCGATAGTCGTTATCCTGGCGGTAATGTTGGCGATGGTGGTGGCTGCCCTCGCGGTAGCGGTGATCAAACCGTCGGCTTCGCCGCTGGTTGCTAAAATTTCCGTTGCCGTAGTCGGCGTGGGAATCCTTGCGCTGTTTATCGGCACTATGTTCGATTATTCCGGCGCGGGCGTGGAAAGAACGGTAGGCGACGAAGTGCAATTATATGTATATACCGCTCTGATAATCGCCGCAATAGTCCTGATCGCCGTATTCTGCGGCAAAAAAACCAAGCCGCTGGATTCGAAAGGCATAGTGTATGCCGCTCTGTGCATAGCTATGAGCTTTGTGTTGTCCTATATCAGATTCCTGCAGTTGCCGCAGGGCGGTTCGATAACTTTGGCATCGCTGCTGCCGCTGATGGTGTTTTCGTATATGTACGGTATCAGAAAGGGAGTCATGGCAGGGGTCATTTACGGATTCCTGCAATTCATACAGGCACCCTGGTTCACCCACCCCGTACAATTCCTGTTGGATTACCCGATAGCCTTCGGCGCGATAGGCGTTGCCGGAATGTTCAAAGATATGAAGCTTTTTGAAAAATATCCCGTGGTTCAGATACTGTTGGGAGGTATCGCCGGAGTTATTTTAAGATACTTCGCACACGTCGTTTCCGGGATCTTCGTATTCGGCTCCGGCGACCCCGAAAATTACGGAGCCGTGGCTTGGAGTTTCCTTTACAATTCCTTCGCTTTCGGAGATATGGCTATCGCGCTTGCCGCAGGATGCGCGCTGTTTGCGTCGAAAAACTTCCTCCGAATGCTGAATTCGGCGGCGGCGGGCAGAAGAAACCTGCCTTCCGACAACGAGGCGTCGTCTGCGGACACAACGGTTTCCGCATCCGAAGAGGAAGTGAAAAACTAAAACTTTGTAACGGGACGCACCAAAATAATTACGGCGCCCGAAGAAATTTCCAAAACTATCTTATCGGAAGTCGCGCGGTTAGAGATGCCGCGCGATTTTTTGACGTCCAGAGTCAGATCGTGCAGAGGATAATACAATCCGGACGAAGCCGCGGCGACGGCGTTGCCGCCGAAAGGGAATACGGAAACTTCGTCCCCGGGTCGGGAAGCTATCTCGATACGGTCACGGCAATACCACGCCTGCATAACGCCGTCGTTTATGTGCGCGGAGATACCCAGCGAATCGGCGTAAGCCAAAAGATTCAGATTGCCTATGACGTGTTCGATCTTTCCGCCGAACGCCCCGTAAACGGTCAGAGTTTCGCAACCGGCTTCGTGCAGGTAATCGATCGCCAATTCGCCGTCGGTGGCGTTCTTTTCGACGGGATAGCGTATGACGTTGACTCCCGTCGGAACATCTTTCAGAGTGTCCATATCGCCTATCAAAGCCGCGATCTTTTTATTTTTGACGTGTCTGAAACCGGCGTCCGCCGCGACGATAAAATTTTCGGTTATCAGATCGGGATCCAATTCGGGAGCGTTCAATACCAACGCCGCTTTTTTGCAAATCATACTCCGATTATATTCCGAAACGCGCGATTAGTCAACGGATGCCGTTAAAAGGCAGAAAATAAGGGGTTGAAAAAGCCGTTATGAGTTTATATAATATAAACGAAATTAAGTTTAAAAAATAAATTATGGATCGGTTGCGCCGTAAGCCGTGACCGACGCGGAGACCGACTATGCAGAGGATATCTTTGAACGATAAGTGGAATTTGACATTGAACGGCGTCGGTTACGACGTCGTATTGCCGCACACCTGGAACAACCTGGACGGTCAGGGCGCCGAGGACACTTACCTCAGGACGCGCGGAGTTTATTCCAGGCGGCTGGACGCATATAAGGGCGTTTGTTATCTGGAAGTCGAGGCTGCCAATTCGGTGGCGGAAGTTTACATTGACGGACAGAAGATCCTGCGCCACGCCGGCGGCTATTCGGCGTTTTGGACGGAGCTGACCGGAAAGATCGGCAACGGCGCGAAATTGGAAATTGCCGTCGACAATTCGCCTGCGGACGAAGTGTATCCGACTATGGCGGATTTCACTTTTTACGGCGGCTTGTACAGAGGTGTAAACCTGATAGTCTGCCCTGAAAAGCATTTCATACCGACTTTGAACGGAGTGGGGGTCTGGGCTACAGCTTATAAAAAATCCGAAAAGTGGGAACTGAAAATCGAGTTTAAGGTTTCCGAAAACGCGAAAAACAGCAAAGTTACATTTTCTTTGACTGACGCCGACGGGCGCGAAGCCGCCGCGGCGGAAGCCGTGGGCGCAGACGGCGCCTGCGCTATGGAAATTGCGTCGCCGGTATTGTGGGACGTCGATCGTCCGTATCTTTACACGCTGAACGCTTCGATAGAAGGAGGCGACGCGGTCAGCATAGAAACGGCTTTCAGATATTTTTCTTTTGACGCAGACAAAGGCTTTTTCCTGAACGGAAGACATCTTAAATTAAAGGGCGTGGCGCGCCACCAGGACAGGGAGGGCGTGGGCAACGCGCTGACTCCGGAAATGCACGAAGAGGACGTCCGGCTGATAAAAGAAGTCGGCGCGAATTCGGTAAGGTTGGCGCATTACCAGCATTCCGATTATTTCTATAGCTTATGCGACAGGGCGGGGCTGTTGGTATGGGCGGAAGTGCCGGTGATCTCCCGCTTTTCCAAAAAACGTCAGGAAAACGCGGTGTCGCAGCTGAAGGAGCTGATCCTGCAAGCCAATAATCACCCCTCCATATTCGCTTGGAGCATTTCCAACGAGATAACCATAGCCGGCGAAAGCAAAGGTCTGAAAAAAGCGTTGACCGAACTGAACGCTTTGGCAAAGAGTCTTGACGATTCCAGACCCACGGTAATGGCGGCGGTGACGATGTGTCCGGCGAATTCCGAACTGAATTCGATCACCGACCTGATCGGCTACAACCACTATTTCGGTTGGTACGTCGGTACCTTCCGCGATTTGGATAATTGGCTGGCGAATTGGAGAAAGACGGCTCCGGACAAAAAGCTCTGTCTTTCGGAATACGGGGCGGAGGGTATCGTAAGATATCAGAATTCTTCGCCCGTTCCCGGCGACTATTCGGAATCCTATCAGGCGGTCTACCACGAAAATTATATCGAAAGGATCGCGGCGGCGGATTGGATGTGGGGAAGCTACGTTTGGAATATGTTCGATTTCGGCTC
>CALVXZ010000099.1 GCA_944371785.1 uncultured Clostridia bacterium
GCCGACGTCGAATGGGGATCGGCGCAGGAAAACGTATTGAAAGTAGACCGCTACACGGGCATAGCGATACCTGTTTCCGAAGGTATAGCCGTGGTGACCGCCACCGCGGAAGGCGGCAGAACGGGGAAAATAGAAAAGACTATAACCGTGACCGTGAAAATGGGGCTGACCGAGGACGAAATTTCCGTAAACGGAGTGCTGCTAAGCGCAGATTCCACGACTTTATCCGAAGTACGGTTTGCTGCACTCGGCGCGGATAACAAAGTGTTCAGTCTGACGCTGCCTTCCGAAGAAGACGCCGAAAGCGTAAACATAGAGACTTTTAAAGTCAACGGCGAACAACTGCCGCCGACTCTTTTTACAAAGAGTATAGACGCCGCGAACCGCAACGTTATCAATTATACCTTCCTCGGCGAAGCTCCCGAACTGATCGGCGAGGCGGAGATCACGATCGCGAAAGGCAATGGAAAAACCTTCGAATTCAAGGCGGTGTTCTCCGACGAGATCGAATTCGATATCTACACTTCCTACCATTCTCCCGGCGACAGGGTACAGGGATCGGACGGCGAGGAAGAGATCGTCTATCAGCGCGAAAACAGCACCGTCACTTATTCGGCTTATGCCGAATTTGCCGCCCGCGGCGTACAATACGAATGGCGGCTGAACGGTACGGGAGCGGCAATAACGGGCGGCGAAGGCTCATACCGTAAAATTACCGCGGAAAGCGGCAGAGCGGTCCTCACCGTCAGCGCGAAAGACGCCGACGGAAACGTTCTGGACGAAAAGGAAATCGTGATTCAGACCGTTAAAAACGTATATTCGATATCGTTTGCCGAAAACAACTCCGTTTGGGGGTTGGAAAGGATGTACACGACCGGCGACGGGGTGCTGAACGGCAACAGTTATATAGAAACGGGATATACTTTGGCGGCGGGTTATCGTGAAACGGCTTCGGGCTCACAGCAGGGCTTCGATTCGGATATCATAACGATGTCGGTATCCGATCGCGATATAGCTTCCGTCGATTACGACAATCACCTGAATATCACCGGTACGGGAGTGATCACGGTAGCCGCCGAGTGGATTTACGCCGATTATTTCGGCGCCGACGTCGGAGCCGAACTCAAAATGCGCGTGGTGGACGGCGGAGTCAACGTATCCGATTACGAATCGTTAAGAAGCGCGTCCGATTCCGCGAATTCCGCGGTAAAAGCCGTGGTTTTGCAATCCGACATTATGTTGGGACGGGCGGATCTGAACGAAAGCAACATATCCGGATACTATTACGAGATGTACACCACCTACGATTGGAAATATTACGCGAACAATAACGAGCCCGCGCCTAAAATAAAATACCTTATCAGATTTACGCACGACGTCTACGGCAACGGCTACTATATCGACGGCGATTACATTACCGGGAAGCTGAAAGGTTCCAGCTCCGCCGGCGGCAGACTGCTGTTCAACGGTCCGTTGAATTTCGTGCAGGTCGGATCGCCCGGCGGCGGCTCCGGTATGGCGTCCGTAAAGGGTCAGGACAACATAGTCTTCCTTGCCAAAGGCGACATTACCATAAATAACGCGGTGTTAAGAGGTTGCAGCGATTCTTCGCTGACGGATAAGGAAACGGGCGCGTACAATCTTTCCGCGCTGAACTATGTGGGCACCACTCTGGAGATCATGGGCAACGTGCAACTGCTGAACAGCCGAGTTTCCAACGGCAGGACGGTGGTGAGGATCTTCGGCGGCGGCGATACCGTTGCGGAAGGTAAGGACAAGCTGGTTACGGCGGACGAATGCGATACCGTAAACGCCGCCGCGGAAAGATATACCGTAAGAATAGATGGCTGTATTTTGTCCAGAGCGCGCGAATTTATCCTGAAAATAGGCACAAACCGCGCGATCCGCGCCGAAAAGAAGAACGGAACGATGTACTATCCGTATCTTACCGGCAACGGCGTCACATACGTTCCCGATAACGCCACGAATCTGGATTCGGGGACGTACGGCGTACTGCCTTCCGGCGCAAACGTCCGCTCCCCCGATTATAACGTGGGTTCCGATTTCTATAACGAGTTCGTGCTGACGGACGTTACTTTGAAAAACAGCGTTCTGGAAGATTCGGGGCTGTTTACGGTCGGGATCGAATCGCACTTTTCGGGTACGGCTCTGGCAGAAGGGGAATACGATCCCGCGTTAGGCAAACTTCTGCCCGGTTGGCACGATCTTGCGGCGACGTCGTACGCATCGGTACTCAGGCTGGAAGGCGACGTAAGGTTGCTGGATTGGAAAAATATCGCCAACGTCGATTCTTCCACGTTGATAGAGATCACCGGTCTGCAAGCCGGCGAAAGCAGCGATCTGGCTAATTTTGCGTTGGATATCGGCAAAATGCTGCAGACGGTAAAGGGTATGAACGGGTATTCGGACATAATCGCGGATATCGACGGCAACACCTACGCCCACGGCGGCATAGCCTTGTACGGCGGCGGATTGAACTATGCCGGCGTCGATACCGACGGGTTGTACGAAACCACCGAAGATTTCGCCAAATACAAAGTCAACCTGAACATTTTCGCCAACCCGTCGGACGGAGCGACAATGGAATACCTGAAACTTGCCGCCGGAAGGAACGATTTCGTATTCTATATGTACGACGCGAAGTCGGATACGGATTACTTCACGGAGCGGGAACTCAGGCAGTCCGGCGCTGCTTACGATCTGCCCGTCGCCGAATAGACCGTACCGCCTGACGGGCGGGAAGCGGTCAAAAAAATAAAGTAACATAATATAAATAAACCCGAACGGAAACTATTGAATAAAGGAGAAGAAGTGAAATGAAAAGAAAAAGTTTAAAATTTTTGCTTGTCTTCTTGATTTTGACCGCGATAGCGGTCTCTGCGGTTCTGACCGCCTGCAACGGCGAAGGCGGATCCGAGGAAAAGACTTTCAAGATCACGTTTATGGACGGCGACAGGGTCGTGTATACCCGCGACGTCGGCGTAAACACGGCGGTATTGTACAAGCCCGATCCCGAACCCGGAAAAGTCTTTGTGGATTGGTATACCGACAAGGAACTGACCGAACCTTTCGACGGTTCGCACGGGATCACGTCGGATATGACGGTATACGGTAAGTGGCTGATTTCGGAATTCACCGTGACATTCCTCGATTACGAAGGAAAAGTGATCGAAAGCCAGACCGTGGCTTACGGCGGGGACGCCACTCCCCCCGACGCCGATGACATACCGGTGCCCGAAGGGTATGTGTTCGACGGTTGGTCGGGAAGCTATGAAAACGTCACCGACGATATCGAACTGACCGCGGAATACACC
>CALVXZ010000100.1 GCA_944371785.1 uncultured Clostridia bacterium
TTACGGGCGCGCCGTTATGCAAAACGACTACGGTGTTGGGATTGGCGTTCGCAACGGCTTCTATCAGCGCGTTGTGGTTCGCGGGAAGTTCCATCGTGCGCCTGTCGAAGCCTTCGGATTCGTAAGCGTCCGTCAGCCCGGCAAAGACTATAGCGACGTCGGCTTCTTTTGCGATCCTGACCGCTTCCGCCACCAATGCCGCGTCCTCTTCGTCGCGTTCGCGGTATCCGGGAGCATAGCTTTTATGTATATCGCGCATCGCGTCGTAAGCGCCGACTACGCGGCTGGTGTTGATATGCGAACTTCCGCCGCCCTGATGACGGGGATTTTTGGCGAATTCGCCTATGAACGCGTATTTTTTATCCTTGCTAAGGGGCAGGATACCGTTGTTTTTCAACAGCACCATACAATCGGCGGCTATCTTTACCGCTTTCAGGTGATCGGCGTCGCGGTCGTAAACTCCGCCGCTCTTTTTGCCGGAAGCGTCGATAAGATTCAAAATTCTTTCGCAGGCGGTATTCAGCACTTCCTCGTCGAGTTCTCCGTTTTTCAAAGCCTCGACTATCTTTCTGTCGTTCTTGCCGCCGCTGGAGGGCATTTCGACGTCGGTACCCGCTTTCAAGCCCAAAACGCGATCGTTAATTGCGCCCCAATCGGTCACGACCAAGCCTTTAAATCCCCATTCCTCGCGCAGGACCTTGTTCAACAGCCAGGGATTTTCCGACGAATAAACGCCGTTTATCCTGTTATACGAACACATTATCGTCCAAGGATCGCTCTTTTTGACTGCGGTTTCGAAGGCGGGAAGATATATCTCCCTCATCGTCCTTTCGTCGACTTCGGAGGAAATCGTCATACGTCTGTCTTCCTGGTTGTTGGCGGCAAAGTGTTTGACGCTGACGCCGACTCCGTGAGCCTGAACGCCGTTTATGTACGCCGCGGCAAGTTCGCCGGTAAGATACGGGTCTTCGGACATATATTCGAAGTTCCTGCCGCACAAGGGACTGCGTTTTATGTTTATAGCCGGTCCCAACAGCACAGCCAGGTTTTCGGCTGCGGCTTCGGCGCCCAAAGCGTCGCCCTGTTCTGCCGCGATCTCCCTATCGAAGGACGCTGCCAACCCGACGGAAGTCGGGAAACAAGTGGCGTCTATAGAATCGTTCAATCCAAGGTGGTCGCCGCCTTCGGCTTGTTTTCTGAGCCCGTGGGGACCGTCCGAAACCATGACTTCGGGAACGCCCAGGCGTTCTACGCTTTTAAAACGCCAAAAGTCCTTTCCCGAGCACAATCCGGCTTTTTCTTCCGGAGTCATCTCCGCCAACACTTTTTTAATATCCATATCTACCTCTGAATTTATCCTTTTCTATTGATTAATCGATTATTTTATTCTTATTTGTGGCACATTTCAGCCATATATTGGTAATTTGCGATATCGAATTTATCGGCGTCCTCTACCGTGTTGAAATAGTAAGTCGTGTCGAAATCCAATACGGAAACTATTAACCAACTGCCCGAGTCCCAAGTATCTATGGCGTGGTAATTTCTGAAGTATCCGGAATCCCAAATCGTCATGCTCTGTTGCAAATCGGTATATCTTGCATTTGCAAAGCCCGAATCGGCGCGCAGTTTGGCAAGCAACGCTTCGGGGACCTTGTTGGGATCCAATTTGAAATCGCAAATATAATATCCGAATTCCTCGTTGTATTCGATCGTGACGGAGCCGGGTATAATGGTGTCCACGGAAACGTCGTGATCGGTGTGGCGGAAATCGCCCTCCTGATATGCCGCGTATACAGTCTTAGGCAGCTGCGTTTCCACGGCGGGAGTCCAATCTACAGATATACTGCCGTCTTCCAGGTACAGGGGACCTGCTCCGACGCCTTCGCCGCCGCAATCTTCGTAAACTTTCCTGGAGATCACGTAATCCATAGTAGAATCGGTATATTGCGCTTCCGCATAGTGCGAAGTCGCCGGCTCTGCCGCCACACCTACTACCGCGTCGATGATCTCCTGGCTGGGGACGCAGAAATCCAGGTAATATCTCTTGTCGCCGTCTTTTACCGAATACCTTGTTCCGGGAATGGGCATATCGCCGCCGCCTATTTGCATATTCGTCATGTATTGCACTTGGAAAGCGGCTTTTTCGGCAAGCTTATAGTTTTCGCAGGCAATATTGTACAATTCTACCACGAAAGCTATTTTCTCCGCGTCGGACGCGTCCGCGGCAGGAACTTCCAGATCCAGTCTGGGATCCTCTTCGCCGAACGTGGGGTCGAAATATGCGGGAGCGTCGGGCGATTCACGATCTGGCACGTCATAATTCAAGAAATTATATACTGCCGTAATAACCACCAATACTACGACTATCAGCACCAATGCCACTATTGCCGTTCTTAACCTTTTTGCCATATTATCCTCCTAATTTATGGTCTTTCGACTGTCTATCAAAGCCTAAGGCTCCAACGCTGAACCGCCGAAGCCTTTTGACGATTTTTTTATCCGCTTTCGGCGGAATTTTTTAGGGGCAAACGGTTAATCGTCCGCGCCCAGCATCTCCAATTTGGTCTTCGGCGGAGCCTTGGAATCGCCGTGTTTCACGAACGCCATCAGCACTATCGCCAACGCCACGCAGATCGTCGAATACAGGAACAGGTATTTGCTGCCGAAATGGTCCATTATCAGACCGGCGATAAACGGAGTGATCGCCTGGGCGGACATCGTAGCCGCATAATAGAAGCCCGTATATTTTCCGGTATCGCCGGAATCGGCAAGTTCTACGACCATCGGGAAAGTGTTGACGTTCGCGATGATCAGACCGAAGCCGGATATCAGATAGAACAGCGTGTACAAAACCACCGCCGCAGTAGTCCTTTGAACGGCAAAGAAGAATATTAGAATGAACGCCAGCGTCGCCAATCCGAAGCCGAGCATTATCGATTTTCTTCTGCCTATCTTTACCGCCAGGATGCCTACCGGGATAAACGCTATCGCCGAAATTCCCATAGAGATACCCGAAACTATACCGCCGAATCCGGACGACAGTCCCAATATCTTTGTAAGGTAGATCGAAAGGTTCGAAGACACGGCGTTATAGCCCATAAACCACATAAATATGCTGCCCAGGATCAGCAGGAAAGAAATGAAGCGGCCGCGTTTGTGCTTTTTCAGTTCTTCCTCGGACAGAGCGTTCGCTCCGTCGGCGCCTTCAGCCGCTTTCGGCACTTCTTCGTCGTCGTTACTGATACCGTATTCGGCGCAAAGCTCTTCGCATTCGCGCACCAATTTAGGTTCTTTGACCAGCCA
>CALVXZ010000101.1 GCA_944371785.1 uncultured Clostridia bacterium
TATATCGCAAAATTCGCTGACGGAAAGACCTCAACAAAATTGTATACCACCGTACAAAAAGCCGTTTTGTCGGTGTCTGTAAAGGACGATTCCGCGCTAAAAGCCACTTTCGATCCGGGAAGCTTTAATATGTATAAAGCGATCACCGCGAAATGGAACGGGAAAGTAGTATCGGCATCCGAAAATGAAAAATATTTCAACGTGAAGCTGACCGGTTACGAAGGGGACGTTGCCGCCTCCGAAGGTTGGACCGTCCAAGAACTTTTCCAAAATAAGGAATCGGGCACGTATACCTTTACCGTTACGTTGAAAGCTGACTTTGCAGATAATTTCGTGGCCGATCCCGAAACCGTGACTTATGAGCTGACCTTGGCGCTCGGCGAAGCGAATTTGACGATTACAATGGACGACGACCCGGTTTACGGAACATCCGTCATGCCCGTGTTCAAAGTGACCGACGGGGATGATGATATTTCCGCCGCAGTAGGCAGATTTATAAAAGTACATTACGAGGGCATTGGCGGGACCCAATACGATTCCCATATAAGCCCTTCCGACGTCGGATCTTACAAGCTGACTGCCTCCATAGTCGGGCATCCCGATTACTATGCCAAACCGTGCGAAATAGAATTTACGATAACGGCTTGTCCCGTATCGTTTGTTACCGATATTGACGGCGTTTCCGCCAAATATTACAGGAATACGAAAATTTCTTCGGACGGATTTATCGAAAAATTCGGCGGATATTTTAAGCTTGCAGAAGACAGCAGCTTTGCTTACGCAGAAACTTTCGCGGACGTGTTCAACATAACCGTTGCATCGGGCGGTTCCGCCGTCGATTCCGTTTACGGAGCCGGCGAATATACCGTTACGGTAGAACTGTTCAACGATAACTACGTTTTAGTTGGCGACGCTCCCCAAATGACTTATACCGTTGAACAAGCCGTTCTGACGATCGAAGTCTTAATTGCCGACGGCGTTTACGGCAAAACGGGCACTCCTTATATCGCGAAGCTGACCTTGAACGAGACCGAAACTTTCGACGCCGAGGCTATAGCCGCTTGGTCCGATACCAACGAACCCGAACTGTACGCCGTTCTGAAGGGAATCAGCTTTACTTACAGCGGCTGGGCAAACGACGGTTCCGAAGTTGTCGACAGCCCCTCTTATCCCGAATCTGCCGGAAAATATACCGTGTCTGCGGCTTATACGGCAGGCGGAAATTACTCCGACGCAAATGACAGCGCCGAGTTCGACGTTGCCAAAGCCGATTTGACTGATTTCACCGTAAAAGTCAGCGACTTCTATTACAACGGTTTGCATATTGCGGGCGGTACTCCCGTTATGACGGGCGGCAATCCGCAGTTGGAAGGCGAAGGGCTTTCCGAAACGGTTTCCTACTTCGTTTTGAACGGAGCCGGTTACAAACCTGCCGACTTCGCGACCGACGTCGGACATTACAAGATCGTCCGCACTTCGCCGCAATCCGATAACTATAAGAAAGCCGATGCCGAATGCGAATTTACCGTTTCACCCGCCGTGGTCAGCGTCGACAGTTATACGACTTCTTATAAATTCGGTTCCGTTACCGAAGAACTGAAAGACAGCTATGATTACGTTATCGGGCTGACGGCTTCGGTATCCGCCGACTTCGCGGACAAAATCACTTATTCGACCGAACTTATCGGAGATCACGGTTCCGAACAGGGCTACCTGAACGTAGGAAGCTATACTCTGAAGATCGTTTTGACAAACGGTAACTACGCCTTTACCGAAGGCGCAGGCGAAATAGCCATCGAAATTGTTCCCTCCGAAAACAAATTCGTTTCCGTAACGAAGCGTGACAGATGGATCTACGGCAACAAGCCCGCAGACATCAATGTTTCCGTGGCTTACGGTTCGGCGAATATAGTTACTTACGATTCCGAAGGAAACGTTGTCGAGCTGTCCGCCGCGACTTATGCGGGAAGTTATTACGACGTCGTAACCGTTCCGGCTTCCGAATTCGGCAACTATGAATCCATCGAATATGCCGGTGATACTTCGTTCGTAATAGAAAAAGCTGCGTTTGTATGGAGCTGGAGCTTCCTGCCCGACGAAATAGTCTACGGCGATTCGTTGGATAACGCTTTCGAAATAAACACTCCCGAACTTATCGTCGAATCCGACCTCGGATACTTCGCGTTCAATACCTACGCTTATTATATTGTTGACGGCGATATCGTTCAATACACCGTCACCACCGACGCGAATAACGAAATAACGTTATCTGCAGAGTGCGTTTGGACGTATGACGCGCCCGAAGGCGTCAAAAACAGCTATGTAATTTCCACGGAAAACGCCGATCCGATAAAGAAGACGGTGCAAAGAAAGCCGATCGTCATCACCGCATCGAATACAACCGTCGTCTACGGATCCGCTTATATTCCGACCGGAGACGCGGCGGATTACTTCGGCGCATTGTTCACTTATAACGGCGAACCGGTTACCGCGCTTGCCGCGCTGGGCAGCACCGCTGAATTTACCGTCGCAGGGGACGGAGTCGCGGAAGACAGGCTGAACGTCGGCAATTATACCGTAACTTTACAACTCAGCGGCAATCATACCGTAACAGGCGCCGAAGGCGACGCCGTGGCGGGCGCGGACGCCGTTACCGTAAATTATACCGTTGCTCCGAAAGAACTGCACGTTTCCGAAGCCGTTCGGAATACGGTGCTTGAATTCGGCGATATTGCTTTAGCGGATCTGAATACTCCTGAAGCCGTCATCAAACTGATAGGCGGCGTCGGCAGAGTGTTTGACGGATTGGAATTCGGCGACGTTTTGTCGGAATCGGATTTGATTTTGAAAGCGGCGGACGATTATTCCGATCTCGTTTCCGACGGCTATCTGTCCGTTGCCGACGTGCCGTACCTTGTTTCCGTCGCTCTGTCTGACGACATAGAAAATTACGTCGCGCCTTCGGCAGGATTCGGATACGTCGGATTCGTCGTCGAAAAAGCCGCAAACCGCATAGGCGGATACTCCGTAAGCGATTGGACTTATCTGGACGAACGCGCGGAGTATATTCCTTCCAAACTGCCGAACGCCGATTTCGGTACCGTGGAATATGCGTTCTTTGCCCCGGACGGTTCGGAAATGACAATGTACGAATTCAATTCCGAAACCCCGGCGGGAACTTACTCATTCCGTTTCAGCGTGCAGGGCACCGATAATTACGATTCGGCTGTACTGACGGGAGAA
>CALVXZ010000102.1 GCA_944371785.1 uncultured Clostridia bacterium
TTGCACTTTCCCTGGAGTTGCCTCCGGCAGGATTTCTCTGCCGCTCTGCCCTGTGATGCTCGGACTTTCCTCACCCGAAGGTGCGATCGCCCGGCTAACGTTAAATTTATAACACTTTCCGACGTAATATGTCAACTTATGAAGGCTATTTAGTATTTCTCCGTTGACTTTAATGCGCGCGTATGATAATATGTAATTGCCTTAAAAGGCAATGAAAAAAGGAGAAAGAAAATATGGAACTTAAAGGATCCAGAACAGAGAAAAATCTATGGACTGCATTTGCCGGAGAATCTCAGGCGAGGAATAAATACGATTATTTTGCTTCCGCCGCGAAAAAAGCCGGATACGAACAGATAGCCGCTATTTTCCAAGAAACCGCTCTTAACGAAAAAGAGCACGCCAAGCTGTGGTTCAAAGCGTTGAACGGCATCGGCGGTCTGGAAGACAACCTTGCTGCAGCCGCCGCCGGAGAACATGACGAATGGACGGGAATGTACGCCGAATTCGCAAAAGTAGCGGAGGAAGAAGGCTTTACCGAACTTGCCGCTAAATTCAAAGGCGTTGCCGCGATCGAAAAGACTCACGAAGAACGTTATCTGAAACTGCTGCAGAACGTAAAGGACGGCACCGTTTTCAAACGTCCCGAAGTCCAGGTATGGCGTTGCAGAAACTGCGGACATTTACATATCGGAGCCGAAGCCCCCGAAGTATGCCCCGTCTGTGCTCATCCCAAAGCCTACTTCGAACTTGACAAGGAAAACTACTGAAAACTACGCCTTTGAGGCGCTTATAAAAAATGATTGAAATAAACGGATTATCTAAAATTTACAAGGGATCGGGCAGAAAAGCGCTCGATTCCCTTTCTCTTACCGTAAACAACGGCGAAATTTTCGGATTCCTGGGTCCTAACGGCGCAGGAAAATCGACGGCGATTAAATGTATGACGGGTATCCTCAGCTTTACGGAAGGCAACGTAAAGATCTGCGGTGTGGACATAAACGAAGATCCCGTCGGAGCAAAAAAGAAGATCGGATTCGTTCCCGACGAACATCTGTTGTACGAAGGTCTGACCGGCAGACAATACGTCAATTTCATAGCCGATATTTTCGGCGTCGAAAAAGGTCGCCGCGACGAGCTTATCAAAAGATACGCTTCGGAATTCGGGCTTTACGACAGATTGGACGAAACGGTATCCAATTATTCTCACGGAATGAAACAGAAGATAGCCGTCATTGCCGCGCTGATTCACGAACCCGAAGTTTTCATTCTGGACGAACCGATGTTGGGGCTGGATCCCAAATCGGCGTACATTCTGAAAAAACTTATGCGCGATTACGCAGACAAAGGCAAAACGGTGTTTTTCTCCTCCCATATCCTGGAAGTCGTCGAAAAGATATGCGACCGCGTCGCCATTATCGACGGCGGTAAATTAGTCGCCGTCTGCGATATTCAGGAACTGAAAGAAAAGAGGGGAGATTTGTCTTTGGAACAGTTGTTCCTTTCGCTTACGGGCGGCGAAGGCGTTTTCGATATCGAGGACGAACCTTCCGACAAAACGGACGAGGCGGAGAAAAAAGAATGAACCTTAAACTTGCTTTTTTTCAATACGTCCGCTTATTGAAAACCTCCTATGCGAATTCGCGCGGCGACCGCATAAAAAGGCGCGAAGTCGCCGTCACCAAACGAAAGGGGCTCGGCAAAGTCGGTTTTGCGGTTTTGGCGGCTTTCGCGGCGCTTGCCGTCATAGGGTTCGAACTGTCGGTCGCATCGCAGCTGGCGATCGCGGCGGTAAAAGCCAACGCCGTAGAGGACACGCTTTACGTTTTGATAGCCGTCACACAGCTGATCATTTTGTTTTTCGGAATCCTGACCACTATGGGTTATCTCTATTTTTCGAAGGACAAAAAGCTGTTAAGCACGTTGCCGTTTGAAAAAGGCGTTGTTTTTGCGGTAAAATCGACTCAGGCGTATTTGGGCGAACTGTTCATAAACTGCGTTGTCTTTATTCCGCTGACGATTTTTTACGGCGTTATCTGCCAAGTATACGGGTTCGCTTTGCCGTGGACTTATTATCTTGTCACGCTTTTTGCGGCTTTGATGACACCTGCGATACCGATGCTGCTGATCACGCTGGTATCGCTTCCCGTGATGAGGCTTGTCGCGCTGTTCAAACGTAACCGTGTGGGAAACGGCATTGCTTTGGCGGTGCTGTATTTTCTCTTTATGGCGGTTTATTTTGCGTTCATAGCCTTCAGCAGTTCGGGCGACGGAATCGAATTGGGAACCAACGCTCTGGAGACATTCGACGGCATAAAAAAAGCCACGGTCTTCAATTACCCGATCGTAAACGCCATGTTGGGGCACAACGGCTGGGCAAACTTCTTCATATACTTTGCCGGCATAGTCGTTTTGTTCTCGGTAAACGTTCTGGTGTCCTCGATTTTTTATAACAAAATACTCAATGCGAACGAGGAATCCGGCGGCGAAACCGTAAAAAGAAAGTCCGTTTCCGTAACTCCGAAATCGGTGTTCGGCAGCTTCTTTTTGAAGGAATTCAAAATGCTGGTATCCACACCCACGGTTTTGATGAGCGTCATTATCAGCACAATAATGCCGATAATAATGATGTTTTTCGTCAAATTCACCTTTACCGATCTTTCAACCGAGGAAGATCCCGTTCCGTGGATTATCGGGAATCTGGATATGTTTTCGGTGGGAATGGTGACTTTTATGGCTCAGATAATGAGCGCGTCTTCCGGAGGAGTGACTTCCGTAGGCTTTTCGATAGAAGGTAAAAACCTGCCTTTCCTGAAGTCTTTGCCGCTGACGGCAAAACAGATCGTCAATATAAAACTTTCGTTTGCTTTGATGATAGCCGCGATGCAGACCGTGCTGACCTCCGTAGCCTTCCCTCTGATAATGGGCATATACAACGCGATAGCCATCATCGGTATGATACTTACCGTTGCGCTGACCGGATTTTTCGCAAATTGTATGCTGTTGTATTTCGATTTGAAAAATCCGAATTATACCTGGAACAATATCAGCGAAATTACCAAGAACAACAAGCGCATTATGAAACCGATGCTGATTTTCATGGCTTTTTCGTTTGTGTATCTGATACTTGCCATTATTTTAGGCGTTTTCGGAAAAGGCTTAGGCGCGGACGCGGCTCTCGCCATTTATTTCGGTTCGGC
>CALVXZ010000103.1 GCA_944371785.1 uncultured Clostridia bacterium
ACCGCGACGGTGCCGTCCGAAAGCGGTCTTGCCAGAACGTCGGCGGAGCCTTTTTTGACGCGCTTCGCGGCTTTTCCGAGGGGATCCTGGTCTATCGCTATTAATTTTTTGTCGGTTATGATCTTCAGCACGTTGTCGGGCATCGTCCTCAGATCGTTTCCCAGAATCAGCGGCGCCGCCATCATACACCACGTTGCGAAGTGTGCGTAGTTTTCGTCATAGGTCAGTTTGCCGTTGCCGACTTCCAACATATCCGGATCGTTGTAGTGACCGACGGAAGAATATTTGTAACGGATGACGTTCCTGGAATATATAAACATCATCCATTTCCATACCGGACGGATGTCCGGCGTCGTGCGCCAAAGGTTACCTGCCGTGGCGCCCCATTTATACGGTGAGTTGACTCCCCATTCGCACAGCGAAAACGTGATATATTTGGGCTCCGTATTATTGGCTTTAGCGACTTTTTCGGCGGCTTTTATCAGGCATTGACCCATTTTACGGTATTGAAGCATTGCCGAATCGGCTCTGACCTTTATCGGATTGAATATCTTTACGGAGTTTTTGCCGTCTTTCAATTTGACTACCATTTGGAATCTTGCCGTATCGTTCCATTTTTTCTGCGGCGGCGTTTCTATCCAATATTCGTCCGCGCCGTTTATTATCGCCATGGCGCATTTAGAATATCTGCCTTTTTTGAACACGTTCAGAGTCAGAACGTATTCGCCGCCCTCGGGAACTTCGACGTCGAAGGTGCAGGCGCCCGAATTTCTGTCCAGACCGCCGATGTATTTGTCGAAAGGCTTTCCCGAAACGGGCATGAACCGCGCCAAACCTTCCAATTTCGCCGCCGAGGCAGGATAGAAGGTTTCCTCGAAACTTCCCTTTCGGGCTACCGAAATACCGTATAACAGGGGACCGTATTGCGATAATCTTATGTTGTGACAAAAATCGTATTTGAAATATTCGATACCCCATTCGGCAAAAGTGTCGGCATCGGTTTGTTCGTGATACAGGCTTGCCGGCAGGTCTTCGCAGGTTTCGGTGCCGTTCGAAGAATAGATTCCGACCTTTAATCCCAAAGCGTTAATCTTTTTCACCAAAGCCGGTATGCCGCCGGCGAAGGTAGCCAGATCGCCTTGCAGTCTGCCGTTTTCGTCCCTTAGGGAACTGTGCCAGTTGTCGTCCAGATTTATATATGTATAACCTGCTTCCGCCAACCCTTTTTCTTTCATCGCGACGGCTTGTTCGTAGATGAGTTTTTCGTTTATCTTATTTTTAAAAGTGTTCCAGCTGGACCAACCCATCGGCGGTGCGGTGATGATCGCGGGGTAGGGTTTGGCGGTATATAAATCGGTTACCGACTGCGTTTTCGTAAACAGCTGTTTTAAAAAACAGACAGGGCACATTCCGTTGCGTTTCATGGTTCCTCCGTCAGAGATTTTATACCCGAATTATAACAAAACCGCAAAGATATGTAAAGAGGGGGAAAGTGCAAAACGGATATTGCCCTTTACTATTTTCCGCCGATAAGATATAATGAAATCACAATAACGGACGTATACCGGCGGAGGCGGAAAATGTGTTTGATGAAAAAGATATTGCATACCGTATTGCCGTTCCCGGCTTTTGAAAGCGCGGAAAGAGTGCTGTTCGTGTCGCCGCACCCCGACGACATAGAAGTGGCGGCGGGACAAACCGCCGCACGGCTTGCCGATTCGGGAAAGAAAGTGCGCTTTCTGATATGCGCCGACGGGCGTTACGGATCGGAATCGGCAAAGACAGATCCCGACAAGCTGGCTGCCGTCAGGGAGGCGGAACAAATCGCTTCCGCAAAGGAATTGGGCGTGACCGACGTCCGTTTTCTGCGCTTTTCGGACGGCGGATTTTATAAGTACGAGGATTTTTATTCCGCGGTGTATAAGGAGATCCTGATCTTCAAACCCGACCTGATATTCTGTCCCGATCCCTGCCTTTCCACCGAATGCCATATCGACCACCTGAATACGGGCAGGGCGGTGATGAGGGCGTTCTTGTTTGCGTCCAACGCGCCAATGGCGGCGCGCGCCGGGCTGGAACCGGCTTGCCCGAAACTGTTGGCGATGTATTATACGGACGATCCGAATTATTATTTCAAGACCGGCAGAAAATACAGGGCGCTCCAGAAAGCCGCTTTGAAAAAACACGTTTCTCAAATGCAGTACACGCCCGATAAAAAAGGCGGCGGAGATATGATACAAATGTATATAGATTTCCGCACGATCCGTTTCGGGATCAAAACTTTGCATTTCGGAGGCGCCGAAGGTTTCCGGTGTCTGACGCCCGTTCACGCGCATTGCTGCGCCGAAAAGATATAAAGATATAAGGTCTATATATTAAAATATCCGATAAAAAAGCCCGCAGTCTGCGGGCTTTTTTCGGTTTGAAGTTTGAAACGCGTCAAAGTTCTTCCACCGTGTCTTCCAAAGGACGGCGGCTGAAATGTTTCTGCGCGTTCGGCGCGGCGTTCTCGGCAGGGTAGCCTATAGGCAGCAGGCAGACGGGGCGTATGTTTTCGGGCAGACCGAAAGTCTTCGCCGCCTGATCGGCATTGAAACCTCTGACCCATACGGAGCCGATCCCCAGATCCCACGCTTCCATCATCATATGCGTGCAGACTATGCATACGTCCATTTCGCCGGTGCTGTAACCGGGCTCCGCCGCGCAGTTGCAGGCTCGGGAGGTGTCGACGCAGCACATCAATACCACGGGCGCGCCGTAGACGGATTTTGTCAGCGTGCCTGCCTTTGCCAAAGCTTCCTTGCTTTTCAGGATATAAATTTTTTGCGGCTGACTGTTGATCGCCGTAGGCGCGACCTGCCCTGCCCTGAGGATCTTATCCATTTTTTCGCGCTCTATCGGTTTGTCCGAAAAAGAGCGTACCGAATATCTGCTTTCGGCAAGTTCCAGAAAATCCATATCAAAAACCTCTTTGTCGCGTAATACGTTGCCGTAACCGGATCCGTACCGGACGATCATAAAATAACTATGCCGCCGCGGCGGATATTATTCCCACTCGATAGTGGCAGGCGGTTTCGTGGTTATGTCGTAAACGACGCGGTTTACGCCTTTTACCTCTTTTACGATCCTGGACGA
>CALVXZ010000104.1 GCA_944371785.1 uncultured Clostridia bacterium
GAAAATTATATCGAAAGGATCGCGGCGGCGGATTGGATGTGGGGAAGCTACGTTTGGAATATGTTCGATTTCGGCTCTGCCGCCAGGAACGAAGGCGGAGTCCGCGGCAGAAACAACAAAGGGCTGGTGACTTTTGACAGAAAGATCAAAAAGGATTCTTTCTACGTTTACAAAGCATATTGGTCTGACGAACCTTTTGTCAAAATCGCCGGTGAAAGGTATCTGAAACGCAAGATAGGGGAATCCGAAATCAAAGTTTACAGCAACGGCGGCAGTGTGAGATTGGAAGTAGGCGACTATTGCGAAACGATCGAAGGCGCCCACGTATTCCGTTTCGCAGGCGTTCCGATATTGCCCGGGAAAAACGTGATAAAAGCTTTTTCCGGCGGCGAAGCCGACGTGTTGGAGATCGAAGGCGTGGAAGAAGAACCGCGCGAATACCGTATGCCCGACGGCGCAGGCAGCTTTGTCAGGAATTGGTTTGCCTCCGGCACGGACGAGATAGACCCTTCCCGTTTCAGCACCGCGGATAAAGTGTCCGATCTGTTAAAGAACGCCGAAGTGCAATCGCTTCTGAAAAAATTCGCGGGCAATAAAATACCGCGCGTCCTGTTGGCGCTGGTCAAACCCTTCAGGGTACGCACTCTGTTAAAGCTGCCGTTCGTAAAGATGGACGAACAGATGGTAAGTATGGTGGACAGATATCTGCAAACGATAAAGAAGTAGGAATAAACACACGAAACGGAAAACCGACATCGAAACGCGGAAAGGAGTGACAAATATGGCTGTAAAAGAAACGGGTTTTGAAATAAGAAAAGACGCGCGTCCGTTCGGCATCCGCGACAAAGTCGGGTATGCCTTGGGGGATTTGGGTTGTAATTTAAGTTTTTCGTTGATTTCGGCGTTTATGTTGGACTTTTACACCCAATATATGGGTATACCCGGCGTGATCTGGTCGGTGATCATTATAGTGACAAAGGTTTGGGACGGCGTGAACGATCCTATAATGGGCGGCATAATGGACGCCGTACGCATAAGGCGCAGCGGTTCCAAATTCAAACCCTGGATGTCTATTGCCGCGATAGGTTTGACGGTGACGGGAGCGTTGGTGTTCCTGCCGTTCCCGAATGCGGCTCTGTGGCTGAAAGTCACTTTATGTATAGTCACTTACCTGCTGTGGGATATCTGCTATACTCTGATGAACGTGCCGTACGGTTCGCTGTCGGCGGCGATCACCGCAGATCCTCTGGAAAGGACCTCGCTGTCCACCTGGCGTTCGATAGGCGCGGCGGTAGGCGGATGCGTCAGTATGCTGCTGCCGCTGTTTTTGTACGACGAAAACGAAAACCTGATGGGCGGCATCCTGGTATGGGTGGCCTTCGGAATGGGAATCGTCGCGTTGGTGGCGTACATTTTCTGTATAAAGATGACTACCGAACGCGTAGTGGTACCGCCTGAAAGACGTGAAAAGATCAACTACCTGAAAACGCTGAAGGGATTTTTGACGAACAGACCGTTGCTGGCGTTGTGCCTTGCGTCGTTTGCCTCGATAGTATTTTTTATGTCCAGCACGCAAACGGCGAAGTGGCTGTTCCAGATCCATTTTCAAAACACCGATATGATCACCGTCTGTACGATAATCGCTTATCTTCCGATGGTGTTTTTCATTCCGTTTACTTCCAAAATAGTCGCAAAATTCGGCAAAAAGTATGCCGTCGGAATGCCTTTCGCGCTGAGTATCGTGGCTTCCGTGGTGATGTTATGCATACCAATTCCCGGCAATTCCACGGGTATGATCATTTATATGGTGGGGCTTATGCTTATACAGACCGGCGGCGGTATGTTCAACCTGATCACCTGGGCTATGGTAAACGATTGTATAGACTACCAACAGCTGAAGACGGGTATGCGCGAAGAAGGCTCCGTCTACGCGATGTACAGTCTGTTCAGAAAGATAGCGCAGGGCGTATCGCTGTCGCTGCCGCTGTTATGTATGCAGGCAGTCGGATACAATCCCAAAGCCGATCCGATAGGCAACCAGGAAGCGGGAGTCCCCGACGCAATGGTAAAGATGAGTATCGGACTTATGCTGATCGGCGCGGTCATAATGTTCGTTTCGTTTATGTTGATCTATAACCTCGGCAAAAAAGAGGTCGCGGACATGCAGGCAAAACTAAACAAGACCGACGAGGACGAAAAACTTATTTCGATGCCGCAAGGCGACGATTAAGACAGAGCTAAAAAAGCTGAAATAACAAATAACAGGCATGGAAAAAGCCCCGGTGCGTTGCACGGGGCTTTTCTATCGGATATGGATATAAAAATAATTTTGGATTAGTTATTACCTTCTGCGAATGTCGTCAGCTCTTCTACGACCTTATCCAGGAAGGAGCGGAATACTTTTTCCTCGGCGTCCGTCACGCGAACGGCGGTAGAGAAAGTTATTTCGTTTTTGAAAGTCGTCAAAGCCAGTTGCATATACGGTTTAAACTTGATAGCGCCCGAATAGAAAGCGTCATAGGGAGCCATGCCGTTCATAGTGACTTCGGCGGGGTTGACTATACCGATGTTCGACATGCCGATATAAGGGTTGGTATAGCCTAATTTGATTGCGAACTCGGCGATAACTTGCGGGAACACCGTATAAGCCAATTTTAACAAAGGCAGCGAATACAAACCGGTGAACCTGTCTTCTTTTGCCGGTTGCAAAGCGGCTTTTACAAGTTCTACCGTTTCCGTCATGGTGTCGCCGACCTTGTCCATTGTGCAGGGCATAAATCCGATCATGTTGGTCAGTCCTTCGGAATGCCCGCCGCAGTAACGTCTAAGGTCGTACATACAGGGAACAGTCAAAGCTTTGCCGTCGGTTTTTACAAAGGCGAACAGGGCTTTGAAGTAAGCGGCGACTATGACGTCGTTTACGGTGGCGCCCATGGCTTTGCCGCGAGCTTTCATCTTTAAAAACGTCTCGGAGGGCAGCTTTTTCAATATCATTCTTGAGCGCAGAGTATCGTCGTCGGGACCGAAGGGGAAAGTGAT
>CALVXZ010000105.1 GCA_944371785.1 uncultured Clostridia bacterium
ACACCGTTATTTTATTCTGTCAACAGTTTTTCTATGCTTGATGAAAAAACAGACGAATCTTTTTGTTCGCATTGTCCATTCCCTTTATAAAAATACAAAAGTATTGACTTATAATCCGTCATTTTGTTACCTCACCCTGCCTATACTATACCATATCTTATAGTAAAAATTAAGTGTTCAACTTATATGGAAATAACACTTTTTAAGCCTGTTTCAGAGCATTTTCAGCACGGAAAAAGGGCTTACCCCATTATCGGGATAAGCCCTAAAAGCACAATATATTGTGGTACAATTTAGTTAAACCACTATATATGTTTACCTCGGACTTTTAATATTCGCCTGAGCCGCGGCAAGGATAGCGATCGGTACGCGGTACGGGGAGCAGGATACATAATTCAAACCGACTTTGTGGCAGAATTCGATAGTCGAAGGATCGCCGCCGTGTTCGCCGCAGATACCGAGTTTGATGTTCGGTCTGGTCGCTCTGCCCTTCTGCGCCGCAATTTTGACCAATTCGCCTACGCCTTCCTGGTCGAGTCTTGCAAACGGGTCGGATTCGAATATCTTCTTCTTGTAGTAGTCTCCGAGGAACTTGCCCGCGTCGTCACGGCTGAAACCGAAGGTCATCTGCGTCAGGTCGTTGGTTCCGAAGGAGAAGAATTCGGCTTCTTTCGCGATCTTGTCAGCGGTGATAGCCGCGCGCGGGATCTCGATCATCGTGCCTACCATATATTCGACTCTGGTTCCGAGTTCCGCCATAACGGCTTCGGCGGTATCGACGACGACTTTTTTGACGTACGCCAATTCTTTCACGTCGCCTACCAACGGGATCATGATCTCTGCCTTTACGTTGCCGCCGTCCTTATTGACGCTGATTGCGGCCTCGATAACGGCACGGGTCTGCATTTCGGCGATTTCCGGGAAGGTGATCGCCAAACGGCATCCGCGGTGTCCGAGCATCGGGTTCATCTCGTGGAGGCTGTGGACGGTTTCCAACAGAGTTTCGTAAGCGATACCCATATCCGCTGCAAGAGCACGGATGTCTTCTTCCTTACTGGGCAGGAACTCGTGGAGCGGCGGATCCAGGAAACGGATGGTGACGGGATAGCCCTTCAGAGCCTTGTAAATGCCGATAAAGTCGTTTTTCTGCATCGGCAGGATCTTTGCAAGAGCGGCTTTCCTTTGTTCGACGGTGGAAGAAACGATCATCTCGCGGACCGCGGCGATTCTGTCGCCTTCAAAGAACATATGCTCGGTTCTGCAAAGGCCTACGCCCTGCGCGCCGAAGTTATAAGCGACTGCCGCGTCGTGCGGATTGTCGGCGTTGGCGCGGACCTGAAGTTTCTTATACTTGTTCGCCCATTCCATGATCTTTGCGAAGTTGCCCGAAGTGTCGGGATCGACCATGGGAATGCTGCCTTCGTAGACGTTTCCGGTGGAGCCGTCCAAGGAAATGACGTCCTGTTTCGTGTATTTTTTGCCGGAAATGGTGCAAGTGCCGGTTTCTTCGTCGATTTCGACGGCGCCGCAGCCGCATACGCAGCAAGCGCCCATACCTCTGGCGACGACGGCGGCGTGGGAAGTCAATCCGCCTCTTGCGGTCAGGATACCTTCGGAAACCTGCATGCCTTCGATGTCCTCGGGAGAAGTTTCAATACGGACGAGGACGACTTTTTCGCCGGCTTTAACACGTTCTTTGGCTTCTTCGGCGGTAAAGCAGATCTTTCCGCAAGCGGCGCCGGGAGAAGCGGGCAAACCTGCGGCGATCGGAGCAGCTTTCTTCAACGCCGCCTTATCGAAAGTGGGATGCAGCAGGTCGTCAAGCTGTTTCGGTTCTACTTTCAGCAGAGCTTCCTGTTCGGTGCACAGGCCTTCTTTCACCAGATCGACGGCGATATTGATTGCCGCAAGAGCCGTTCTTTTGCCGTTACGGGTCTGCAACATATACAGCTTGCCACGTTCGATCGTGAACTCCATATCCTGCATATCGTGGAAGTAGTTTTCGAGTTTGCCGCAGATGTCGACGAATTGATCGTAAACGCCGGCGTTGATCTCCTTCAGTTTGTCGATCGAGGAAGGAGTGCGGATACCGGCAACGACGTCTTCGCCCTGAGCGTTCATCAGGAATTCGCCGAACAGTTTCTTTTCGCCGGTGGCGGGGTTACGCGTAAACGCGACGCCCGTGCCCGAAGAGTCGCCCATGTTGCCGAATACCATCGATTGGACGTTGACTGCGGTGCCCCAGGAGGACGGGATATCGTTCATTCTGCGGTAGACGATCGCGCGGTCGTTGTTCCAGCTGCGGAAAACAGCCTGTATAGCGCCGACCAATTGCTGTTTAGGATCTTGGGGGAAGTCTTCGCCTACTTTTTCTTTGTAGAATTTTTTGAATTCGGCGATCAGCACTTTCAGATCTTCGGCGTCCAATTCGGTGTCCAATTTAACGCCCTTTTGTTCTTTTATTTCGTCGATAAACCTTTCGAAGTTGGATTTTTCAACGCCGGTAACGACGTCGGAATACATCTGGATGAATCTTCTGTAGCAGTCGTATGCGAATCTGGGGTTGCCGGTCAGCTTTGCAAGGCCTTCGACGCTGACGTCGTTAAGTCCCAGGTTCAGTATGGTGTCCATCATGCCGGGCATCGAAGCTCTGGCGCCGGATCTGACGGAAACAAGGAACGGATTGTCGAAATCTCCGAATTTCTTTTGGGTTTCCTTTTCCAGAATTTCGAGGTTTTTAAATACTTCGTCGATAATTTCGGGAGCTATCTTCTCGCCGTCGTCGTAGTACTTCGTGCAGGCTTCCGTGGTGATCGTGAATCCGGGAGGCACGGGCATTCCGAGCTTGGTCATTTCGGCAAGGTTAGCGCCTTTTCCGCCGAATTTGGCTTTGTTTTTGCCGTCGGCATCTCTGAACAAGTAAAC
>CALVXZ010000106.1 GCA_944371785.1 uncultured Clostridia bacterium
GTCGCAAAGTTCTATCAATACGTCCAGATCTTCGCCGACGTAAATGACGGCAACGCCCTTTTCTTTTTGTTGGTTCAGCAGGTGGTAAATAGTATAAGAGGAATTGATATCCAAACCTCTGACGGGGTATGCAGCCATTAAAACGGTGGGAGCGGCGGCTATTTCACGCCCTACCAGAACTTTCTGCACGTTGCCGCCCGAAAGCCTTCTGACGGGAGTATGTACGCCCGGAGTCACGACTTCCAGATCGCGGACGATATGTTCGGCAAGTTCTTTCGGGTTCTTTCTGTCTACAAACATCGAATGCCCTTTTCTGTAAGAACGCAGCATCATATTGTCGATAAGGTCCATATTGCCGACCAATCCCATTCCCAGCCTGTCTTCGGGAACGAAGGATAATCTGACGCCCAGATCCCTGATTTGTTCGGGAGTTTTTCTGACCAGGTTTTCTTCTTTTTCCGAATCGGGCGCGGTATACATGATCGAACCCTTGTCCGGTCTGGTCAGACCCGCAATGGTTTCAAGCAGTTCCCTTTGTCCGCTGCCCGCGATGCCCGCTATTCCGAGTATTTCGCCCGAATAAGCGGTAAAGGATACGTCGTCCAATTTCTTTACGCCTTCGTGGTTCACGAAAGACAGTCCGCTTATTTCCAGCCGTTTTTGCATATTTTCGGGCAGACTTCTTTCGATATTCAGATCGGTCTTGTGCCCGACCATCATATTGGTAAGCTCCGCGGCATTCGTTTCGGACGTCTTTACCGTGGCGATGTGTTCGCCCTTCCTGAGTACTGCGACTCTGTCGGAAATAGCCATGACCTCGTTTAATTTATGGGTTATGATTATTATCGATTTGCCGTCGTCGCGCATACGGCGCAATACGGCGAACAGTTTTTCTATTTCCTGCGGCGTCAAAACGGCGGTGGGTTCGTCCAAAATCAATATTTCGGCGCCGCGGTACAATACTTTTATAATTTCGACCGTCTGTTTTTCGGAAACAGACATATCGTATATCTTTCTGTTTAAGTTTATTTCGAAACCGTATTTTTCGGCGACTTCCTCGGCGCGGTTCCCCGATTTGCCGCTCAGCCAATTGAATTTTATTTCTTTACCCAATTTGATAAAAGGCAGTTTCGCGGCTTCGACGAAAAGTTTGTTTTTTTCAACGCTGCCTTTTAATTTTTTGTATTCTTCCGATACCGAATAACGGGGCATTTCTTCGCCCAGAATGATGTTGTCCTTTGCCGAAAACAGATCCACCAATTTAAAATGCTGATGGATCATGCCTATTTTGTTGTTATAGGCGTCTTTCGGAGATTTGATTATTACCTTTTCTCCGTTTATGTATATTTCCCCTTCGTCGGGATAATATATGCCGGACAGCATATTCATCAGGGTTGTCTTTCCGCTGCCGTTTTCGCCGAGCAACGAAAGAATTTCACCCTTATAAACAGTCAAATCGACGTTGCTGTTCGCAACGACGGATCCGAACTTTTTTGTAATATTTTTCATTTGCACAGCTATATTTTCCGCCATGCATTACCTCCGATGACCAATTATCCTCAGTTTTTAAAAGATAACCTTATAAAAAGAAGACAAGGCAGAGGAATATCCCCTCTGCCTTGTCGAAAAGTTAAAATTATTGTTCCTTGATTTCTGTTATACCGTCAATTCTTACGTCAAAGTAAGGAGCCGAACGGTATTCGCTTTCGTGGAAGTATCCGTCTCTGACAGCTTCGGTTTCTTTTACATAATCGCCGAAATCGTCGACGTCAGCCAAATAAGTCGTAAGAGTTTTTCCTCCGACGGTGAAAGTGGAAGTATCGAAAACTTTCAGCGTTCCGGCTTTCATTTTTGCCATAGCGTCGGCGACGGCGGTTTTCGCGGCTTCGGAAACGTTGTTGCCGAATTCGAGGATCTGAACGGAATCGGTGTTCAAAGTGCCGGTCCAATCCTTCTCAATTTCGGTCCCGTTCCTGACGGCGTCAACAATATGTTCGAAGTAGGGTTCCCAATTGATCTTGGAGCCTACCAGATAGGTTTTGCCGTGGGTGGCTTTGGTGCTGATGTTGTAAGTAACGTTCGGAACTTCCTTGGCTTCGCAAGCGTCGGGGGCGCCGTAGCTGTCGGCGTGTTGGCTGATAAGAATGCAACCGTTTTCTATCAAAGCGTTTGCCGCGTTTTCTTCGGCTTCGGGATCATACCAGGAGCTGGTATAACGGACTTCCATGGTTACTTCGGGAACAACGGATTTTGCTCCGAGATAGAAAGAGGTATATCCGGAAACGACTTCTGCATAGGGATAAGCGCCTACATAACCCATTTTGGCTTGATCGACGGTGATTGTGCCGTTATCGATCATTTCTTTGATCTCATAACCGGCAACGATACCTGCAAGATATCTGCCTTCGTAAATGGAAGCGAACGCATTGTAGAAGTTAGCCTGATTTGCGGTATGAGCCTGAGTTCCGGTAGCATGGCTGAAGTGAACTTCGGGGAATTCCTTAGCGGCTCTCAGAATGTGGCTTTCGTGACCGAAAGAGTCGGCAAAGACGATATCGCAGCCTTGGTCGGCAAGGTCAACGGCGGCTTCGTAGCAGGCAGCGTCTTCGGGGATGCCCGTCTTTACTATAACTCTGACGCCTTTTGCGTTTGCCATAGCTTTGGCAGCATCGATGAAGTTTTTGTCATAGGTGCTGTTTTCGTCGTGTAAGCAGATCAAACCGAAAACAATGTCTGCTTCTTCCGGTCCGAAATACAGTGTATTTTCGTCATCGTTACATGCGGTCAAAGCAATGCCTACAGCAGCCAATACGGC
>CALVXZ010000107.1 GCA_944371785.1 uncultured Clostridia bacterium
TTTCAGCGGCTACCTGGGTCTTTCTGACGCCTTCGGCGGCTTCGCGGAATTTCTGCGTTTCGTGGTCTTCCTTCACGAACGATTTCACGACGCGGATCCCGATAAGGTTTTCCTGCACGACGGTATTCATCTTGTCAAAGCGTTTGAACATCTTTCTGAACAGCGGGAACGCTATCATCGCTACCGCCGCCATAGCCGCCGCCAAAACGGGCGCGACTGCGACGAATACCATGGCTATCTTCCAATTTATATCGACGGCGATGGCTATCGCCATAATAAACATCAGCGGCGCTCTGAACGCGACCCTTATACAGGTCGCGAAAGCGTTCCTTATGAAAGTGACGTCGGTGGTCATTCGGGTGACCAGACTGCCCGTCGAAAATTTATCGACGTTCCCGAAAGAAAAATGCTGTATGTTGTCGAATATCGAAGCCCTTAAATTCTTCGCAAACCCCATACTCGCAACGGCGGCGAAGCGCGCCGACAGCGCGCCCGACAGCAAAGCTATCACCGCGTAAGCCAACATCATTCCGCCGTGAGCCCAAACCTTGTTCATATCCCCCAAGGCTATGCCGTCGTCCACCAAAAGCCCCATTTCACGGGGTATCAGCACTTCCATAACGACTTCGACGACGACGAAAAGCGGCGCCAGAACTGACGGAACGATATAGCCTTTTACGTTTCCTGCCAACAGCTTCAGGTCTATCCCCGAAGTCTTCGGCTTTCCGATATCCTTTCTCATTCGCTCTCCGATACGGGATTCTGCCCGGAAACGACTGCGTTCAAAAATCGTTCCGCGGCGTTTATCGTAAGCGCGCTGCCTTTTTTGAACGGGTAGAGGTGAGTGCAATGCATATCCCCTTTTTCTCTTGCTACATATACGGAATAAGGCACCCCGGCATTTTTCAAAGCCGCCGCCATATCTTCGTGCTGTTTGCCGGCAAACATATCCTTTTCCGCCGCCATCATTCCGACGGGGCACCAATCCGGATTTACGTTCAAAGTAATGTCTATCAGTTCTTTCGGATATTTTTCGGCTTCGGCGGCTTTGCCGAACAGGCAGTCGCCTATATCCTCGCTGATACCCAAAGGAGTAGGCACTTCGGTGCATTTGAACAAATTGAACGGAGCGCAAAAAGTCAGTAACGCCAACGGTTTCGCCGTCGGAGTTTCCTCCAATCCCAACCCCAGGCGGTATTCTTCCGAAAAAGCCGCAGCCGCAGCCGCAGCCGCCCAATATCCGCCGGCAGAATCGCCGGTGATTATTATTTTATCGGGATCCAACGGGAAACGCTCCCTGAAAAGTTCCAACGTGTTCCACGCCATTATCACGTCGTTGCCGCCCGTCGGGAATCTCCCCTTCGGCGCAAGCGTATAATCCGCGTTGACCACGAAATAGCCCTTCGACGCAAACAGCCGCGCAAATCCGGAACGGTATTTTTTGCCTCCGCATACGAAACCGCCGCCGTGCACGTTCAGAAGTACCGGCAATCTGCCGCCGGGCGCTTTTTCCGCGGCGGAAGGAGAATAATAAAAATCCATACGACGGAATTTACCTTCGCCGTAAGGAACGTCCGAGACCCGTCTGACGCCTTCGTAGCGTATGTAGTTCCTCAGAGGATGGTTGACGATATCGCTGATTTTAAAGACTGCGCGTGATATATGCATAGTTATATTATAATATAAAATTATTATTAGTCAACAGCGTATCGGAAAACGCGACACGTCCGCAAACAGGATACGTTCACCGCTTCGACAGCTTTTCGAAAGCGTAATTTTCGGACAGCACTTCGGAAATATCCTTTCCGGATCCCAAAGCCAACATCACCTTTGCGATACACATTTCGAAAGAGGTGTCCACTGCAAGCAGAGCGCGCTTGTAAATTTCCGCGCTTCCGGCATACGGGGTGCCGCCCGTAAACGGAGCCAACACCACCTCGGCACCCGATTCTTTCGCGCGTTCTATGAACGAAGCCGCGCCGTATTTACCGGAGGCGTTGCAACAAGTACCGCTGTGATACAATTTGATGATATACGCCGCAGGAGTTCTGCCTCCGCAGCAGTAAAATCCGTAATCCAACGCCGTATGCGCCGTTATCGCCACGACGTCGGACGAAACGGCTTTCAGGCCGGAAGGCTTGCGCGGAGCCGAAAGTTCCTTTAAAGTCACGTTCCCGGGATTGGAATTCATGACGAACCTGCCGCCTTCGTACGAAGCGAAATGCAATCCGCATACGCTGGAGACCCTGCCCGTGATCTGTTCGGTTTCCTGCAGGCGAGATCCGAGGTGTATCCGCATCGGCTCCCTGAAATTCTGATACGCGACGAAGACTCCGGGTATCCCCAAAGAAATAAAATCCACCGCGGCTTTGAAATTGGTCACGCCGTTGCCGCCCTCTTTTATCGGCTTGTCGGAAGAAACCAACACCACGGGGATCTTTATGTCGGAAAACACTATCGACAGCGCGTTCGCCGAAAAAGTCAGCGTGTCCGTTCCGTGCGTCAGAACGATACCGCACACGTCGTCTTCGTTTGCGGCTATCGTGACGCATTCCACTATTTTCCCGAATTCGTAAGGAGTTATATTTTCGGAAAGCACCGAGATCGGACGGTATGTCGCGAAATCGCGCTCGTCGCCGTAGCGCAGACGGTAACTTTCCGTCAATGCTTCCGGCGCGCCGTCGTCGATGTCGATAACGCCGTCGGCGGTAGAAGAACCTATCGTCCCTCCCGTAAATATCACGGCAATTCTTTTCTCCATTTTTCACCTCGGAACGCTTTGT
>CALVXZ010000108.1 GCA_944371785.1 uncultured Clostridia bacterium
TTATAGGTCATCGCAAAATTCAAAACAGCGAACTCTTAACCGAACAAATAAAACAAACCGTCCTCAACCTGATTGACAAGAAACAGGTCGATACCTTTTTATTCGGCAGCCGAAGTGCTTTCGACGATTTATGTCTTAAAACAGTCACCGAAATAAAAAAGCTCCGTCCTCACATCAAGCGGATATACGTCAGAGCCGCTTATCCGTATATCGATACCACCTATGAAGCGTATCTGCTCAAATTCTATAACGCAACTTATATCCCCGACAAAATAGAAAACGCGGGGAAAGCCGCTTACGTAGAACGCAACGAATATATGATTGACACGGCAGACATTTGTATTTTTTATTATAACGAAAACTATTTACCCCCGCTTAAACCTGCAACCGGAAAACGTATCTTCTCTTATCAGCCGAAAAGCGGAACCAAAATCGCATACGATTATGCCGTATCCAAACAGAAAGAAATTCTGAACCTGTTTTCAACCGCCTTTACAACGACGTGAAATCAATCCCGAAAAAAGCCATTTGCAACCGTGGCGTGTGCTTGTATTCACACAATCAATATGTCGTATTTATTCTCTAAAATGTAATTCGATTTACGTTACACACGCTCCGCCAAAACAAAAGAAGCCCCCGAACGGGCTTCTTTTGTTTTGGCGGAACGGGCGGGATCCACTTGGGACGGGGATACGGAGTTTATCTGCGTTTTTCCATAATAAAATTGGTCAGGGAAACGCCGTTGCGGTTTACGCTTTGTTCTTTTATTATGCGGTAGCCTCTTTTTTCGAAAAAAGGTTTTGCCGTAACCGACGCATGTACGGTGAGGTTCCCGGGGACGGAGGCTTCCAAACGGTCGCAGATAGCGCTCGCGATCCCTTTTCTCTGATAGTCTGCGTGAACATACAATCTGTCCAGATAACCGGTTTTATCTATGTCGCCGAATCCGACTATGATACCTTCGTCCGTCGCGACAAGAGTATAGTGTTCTCGAAACGATTTGTCCCATTTTTCTGCGTCGGCAG
The DNA here is from genome assembly GCA_944371785.1 of uncultured Clostridia bacterium. Classification (GTDB taxonomy): domain Bacteria; phylum Bacillota; class Clostridia; order Christensenellales; family DTU072; genus Stercoripulliclostridium_A. Next base: position 1,026 of record CALVXZ010000108.1, read on the forward strand.
GCGCAGGAGCCCAGGCGTCCAGCTGTTCCGGGGTATAATCTTTTGTATTGACGGCGTGTACCGTTTCGTAAAACAGTTCGGTCAGCGCTTTGATATCCGATTGCCGATACTGTCTGATCTCCATTTCAGGGAGCCTCCCGATAATGCAAAAACTTTTGCCGATACGTTACCGGCGGCATTTATTTATATCCTTATCCCTTTGTTACTTTCTTCCAGACGCCCCAGGAAAGTGGTCGGCTCGTCACGGCGTTTGCAATTTTCGGTAAAGCGCGAAGTGAAAAACAGATAAATACAATATATCGCCGGCAGGCCGAGGTTGGTTTCCATCAGAGAATTGATCACCAGAGTTTTTATCTGTTCGGTAAGTGCCATACCTTCGGAGCGTATTCCTCCTATCAGCAACGTGAATTCCCACCCGAACTGGACGGCCACTCCGATGACGAACAACCGCAACAGATTAAAGCGTCTGTCGGGATTTTTTTGCAACAGGTTCCATATTATCAATGCCGCATAGCTGACCAGCATAAATACCGCCATAAACCAATGGTACTCGCCGGTTTCGCGCCAAATCACGATTTGCGGACTGTCACCGGAGAAAGCGTCGTCCAGAATAGGGCACACCAGCCACCACACGAATATCAGCAACGTCCATTCCGTGATGCGTTCGTCCTTACGCAGGCACAGCCATATCCATGCGAAATTTGTGATGCCGTAGCTTAGCGACATCCACAACAGCACCCAGAACATATTGCCGTTTTCGATGTGCCGGGAATGAGTCAGCAAATGGAAGATCCCGTAGTCTACTATAAAATACAACACTCCGCCGAACAATGCGAATATCAGCGTTTGTCTGCGCTTTGTCACAAACAACATTACGCAGAAAAATACGATGAAGATCGAATCCATAATGATGTATGGCAATCCGAACATTCTTCTGGCTATAACTTCTACGATCCCGTCCATCGTCGGCTTCCCTCCGAATCCGATAAGTGAATATCTTCCGTACGGTCCATCCGTTTAAACCGGACTTTCAAACGCTGCCGTAAGGCTGAGCTTTCCGGATATCGGCCGGAGCTTCCGTCTGAAAAAATCATTGAACCTTTCGTATATTTTAACATAGCCGCAGATTTTCCGCAACATCCGTTTTTAAGCCGTGGGCGGAACCAGCAGGGGGAATCGGCTGAAAAGTTTAACGCCCGGCAGAAAGCCGTTGAAAAATCCGGCGCTTCGGGGTATCATATCTGTATCGTATCTGCCGCGGCGGAAACAAAAATGCGGCGCGGCTTCCGGAATATCGGAAAAGGAGACGTTATGTTGGAATCGTTACGGGCGAAAGCCGACGCGGCTTACAGGTCTTTCAGCGCCGGACTTTTGCCCGGGACAGATAAGGACAGGATATTGGGAGTGCGCGTTCCGGATTTGAAAGCGTTGGCAAAAGCTGCGGTCAGAGAGGGCGGTTACGGAAATTTCCTTGACGAACGGCATTATTATACCGAGGAAGTCATCTTGCACGGTTTGATCCTGGGGTATTCCGGATTCAGCGGAGAACGCCTGGCGTACGAATTGGAAAAGCTGTTGCCGCAAATCGATAATTGGGCGTCGTGCGACGTCGTCGCGGCGGCTCTGAAAGCGGTCAGGAAAAACAG
>CALVXZ010000109.1 GCA_944371785.1 uncultured Clostridia bacterium
AGCAGGGGGCGCAAGTTTAAGGCAACGCCGCAAACCTGACGATTAAAAAAAGAAATAGTGAGCGGTAACGGTTGATTAAATACCAATTATCTTTCCCGGACCTTCTATCGTGACGTCGTTCAGCCCGATTCCGTAAATGAACCCGTTGTATGCCGGCGCGTTTTGTCCGGATGAAAAATAATCGGAATTCATCGAAGCGGCGGTGTCGTGATCTATGTTCGTCAAAGCCGATCCGCGCGCTATCCTCAGCGTGACAAGGCTCATTAAACGGATATTCGCGCAGACGTATTCGCCGCCGTCCACGTACACCACTCCGCCGCCCGCGGCGTTTGCGGCGGCGATCGCGTCGTTGATCGCTTTCCTGTTTTCGGCGAATCCGGCGGAAACGTCGGCTCCGTAGTCGCGTATGTCGAATATCTTTTCGTCCGCAGGGTATTCGGGGGTATACAGGTATTCGCCGAACGGGATATCGACGATGAACCTGCCGCTTTCGTCCAGGGAATACAGCCCTTCGAACGGCGTGCCGCGCACGTCGCGTTTTTTATACAGTTCCGTCAGGACCAGACAACCGAGCGTTGCCGCAACGGCGATGACGAAAACGATAAGCACTATAAGCGATATTTTAACGGATTTTTTCATCGGTGACCCCGTTTAATATGATAATACTTTACGGAATGCCGTGTCAATATCGTATACCTGCCTGCAGGCAACGCTGTTTGAAAATCAGCTTTTATGTTGCTAGCCGCAATCGGATTTGGTATAATTATAATCGATAAAACGTTCCAGGGAGGCGAAGCATGAAAACGCTGAAAGAACTTTTCCAGGTGGGATGCGGACCCAGCTCCTCGCACACCATGGCTCCGCAGAAGATAGCCACGTTTTTCCGCAAAAAATACCCGGACAGCAAATTCAAGGTGATTCTGTACGGATCGTTGGCGCATACCGGAAAAGGACACGGCACCGACGCCGTTATAAAAAAGGTTTTGGGCGAAGACACAGAAATCGAATTCAATATGACAGACACCGACATCAAACATCCCAACACCCTGGACGTGATAGTGTTGGACGGCGAAGGAAAGCAGATCGCGGTGCATCGCGCTTACAGCCCCGGCGGCGGAGCGTACAGCATAGAAGGCGAGCCGGAGATCGTTTCGCCCGAAGTTTATTCCATGAACAGCTTTTCGGCGATCAAAGACTACTGTATGCAAAACGACATCAGGATCAGCGACTACGTCTTTCAAACCGAGCCCGATATAAAGGAATACCTCGAATACATCTGGGATTCAATGGTATACGCGATAAAGCGCGGACTTTCCGCCGAAGGCGTTTTGCCGGGCGGACTTAACGTGGTCAGAAAAGCCAAGTATTTATATATGCAGAGGCATTTGGATGAAAGCCCGGAAACGCGCGAAAACAGATTGGTATGTTCTTACGCTTTCGCCGTGGCGGAGGAAAACGCCGCAGGCGGCAATATAGTTACCGCGCCTACCTGCGGTTCCAGCGGCGTTCTGCCCGCCACTTTTTATTATATACAGAAAACTCGCAACATTCCTCGCGACGCCATAATCAGAGGACTTGCCGTAGCCGGGCTTGTGGGCAATCTGATCAAGCAGAACGCATCCATCAGCGGCGCCGAATGCGGTTGCCAGGCGGAGATCGGCAGCGCGTGCGCTATGGCGGCAGGGGGACTTGCGGAAATATTCGAACTCGGTCTGGATCAGATAGAGTACGCGACGGAAATTTCGATAGAACACCATTTGGGGCTGACCTGCGATCCCGTATGCGGATTGGTGCAGATCCCGTGTATCGAACGCAACGCCGTAGCCGCGATGCGCGCGCTGAACGCGCTTAGCCTTGCGGATTTCCTGTTCGCCACCAGAACGGTATCGTTGGACACGATCATCGAAGTCATGTACGAAACGGGCAAAGACCTGAACAAAAACTACCGCGAAACCAGCGAAGCCGGGATAGCGAAACTGTATAACGTGCCCGGCGGAAAGCACGGCTGACGGTCGGATTGCGGATTGTGATTTTTTCGGTCCCTGCCGGCGGCGGTCGATTCGGATGCGCCCGGGCAGGGATCTTTGTTTTTTCGGCGGACGGTAACTTTTCGTATAGGAAACGGCGCCCGACGGCCGTCGGGAATTTTTCCGCGGCGCGGTCCGGTTTAAAACCCGTGCCGATACGGTGATTGACACGCGCGCGCAATGTATAGTATAGTATTAGCTGTCAAGAAGCGAGATACAACTTTATGATTCTGATGAAAAACTTCGTTCACAAACTGTCGGAAGCTTTGATAGCCGTTCTGCCGATTACCGTTCTGGTCGTCGTGTTGAATTACGCTATCGAACCGATGCCGTTCGTGAATTTTGCGGCGTTTTTGACGGGGTTCGTGTTGCTGATAGTCGGCGAAGCATTGTATTCGCTGGGTTCTCAGATCTCGTTGGAGCCTATAGGCGAAGCCATCGGCGCAAAGGTCACCGCCACGAAAAAGATACCTCTTATATTGGCTGTGACTTTGGTAGTAGGTATAATTGTAACTGTTGCGGAACCCGATCTGACGGTTTTGGCTACCCAAATCAGCTCTATTCCCAATTCTGTTTTAATATGGTCTGTTGCGGCGGGAGTCGGCGTTTTCATGCTGATCGC
>CALVXZ010000110.1 GCA_944371785.1 uncultured Clostridia bacterium
TCCGCCGCAGTCAACGCTTCGGACACTTCCGAAAGATTTTTGGCATAAGAGTTGAAAAACGACAGATTCCGTTCACCATCAAAAGTCTTTAATATATTACTTTGAACCGACTGAATATGTAAGTCTATTCTTTCGCCGTGCAAAGAAGTAACGTATGCGTATTCCGGGTTGTCGTAAGTATAATTCGGTACGCAACTTATCGAAATAGCGGCTACAATCAGGATGGATGCAATAAACAAAGCAAATAGAACTATTTTTTTCATATCGCAATTCCTTTTTACGTATTTATATTATCATTAACGTATAGTAGTGTCAACAACGAAAAGATTGCAAAATAATTCTGTAATTTAACTTTTAAGAAAAAAATTGCCCCCGAAATTTATTCGAGGGCGGAAATTTGACAGGTTAATTTAATCCCTTAATCTATTATCGTACCAAGGTTTTCACCGGAAACGACGCGACGAATACTATCCGGTTCGTTTAAGCCGAATGCGATTACGGGAATTTTATTTGTCATGCAGAGGCTGACGGCGGTAGTGTCCATTGCCGTCAATCCGCGCGAAATAAATTCCATTGCCGAGATCCTGTCGAATTTTTTGGCGTTCGGATTGAGTTTGGGATCGGAATCGTATATCCCGTCCACGTTTTTGGCAAGCAACAGGCAATCGGCTTTGATCTCGGCGGCTCTGAGGGCGGCGGCGGTATCCGTGGTAAAGTACGGATTTCCCGTGCCGCAACCGAAAATGACGACTCTGCCCTTTTCGAAATGTCTGACGGCTTTTCTGATGATATACGGTTCGGCTACCTGCGTGATCTGCAAAGCAGTCTGTACGCGAGTATGAACCCCGGCTTTTTCCAATGCGTCCTGCAACGCAAGGCAGTTCAAAACGGTGGCCAGCATACCCATATAATCTGCGGTCGCCCTATCCATCTCGGTGCCCTGTCTGCCTCGCCAAAAGTTACCTGCGCCTACGACTACGCCGACTTCGACGCCGAGGTCGTGTACGGCTTTCAGTTCCTTTACCACACCGGACAACACATCGTTATCCAAACCGAAGCCGCTGTTTCCGGCCAACGCTTCGCCGGACAATTTTATCAGCACTCTTTTATATTTTACTTCCATAGTTACCTCCGCTATGGTAATAAAAAGGGACGTCCGGGCGTCCCTTTAATAATTATTTTTTCATGCCGGCGACTGCCGCGTTGATTTCTTCGGCGAAGTTATCGACTTTCTTTTCCAAGCCTTCGCCCATTTCGTAACGGGTAAAGCGACGGATCGAAACTTTTTCGCCGCACTTCGCGGTGCATTCGATCACCAGCTGTTTGATCTGCATCGAGGGTTCTTTTACGAAAGCCTGTTCCAACAGAACGTTTTCTTTGTAGTAGGTTTCCAATTTGCCTTCGACGATCTTTTCTTTGACCTGTTCGGGCTTATTAGCCATTTTGGGATCGTTGTCGATCTGCGCCCTGGCAATGGCTTTTTCGTGTTCGATGACGTCCGCGGGAACCTCTTCCTTGGATACGTACAGAGGCTTTGCGGCTGCGATTTGCAAAGCTATGTCGTGAACGAAAGCCAGGAAACCTTCGCCTTTAGCAACAAAGTCGGTTTCGCAGTTAACTTCGACCAATACGCCGATTTTGCCGCCCATATGGATATAGGAATCGACTACGCCCTGGGAAGCGATTCTGCCTGCCTTTTTAGCGGCGGTGGCGATACCTTTTTCTCTTAACCATTCTATAGCTTTATCCGTGTTGCCGTCGGTGGCTTCCAAAGCGTGTTTGCAATCCATCATTCCGGCGCCGGTGCGTTGTCTTAGATTCTGAACGTCTTTAGCTGTAAATGCCATAATATTGTTCTCCTTATGCTGATTCTGTTATACGGATTCGGTAGCGTCCGCGGTTTCTTCGGCGTCGGCGAAGATCTCTTCCGCCTTGACCTCTTTTACGGGTTCTTCGTCTGCTTCGGCAGAGGGCAGATATTCAACGCCTTCTTTTGCGGCGACAACTGCGTCGGCGATTATCGAAGCGATCAATTTGACGGCACGGATAGCGTCGTCGTTTCCGGGGATCACGTAATCCACGAGATCGGGATCGCAGTTAGTGTCGACCAATCCGACGATCGGAATACCCAAAGCCCTGGCTTCTTTTACCGCAATGTGTTCGATCCTGAGGTCTACCACGAACAGAGCGCCCGGCAAAGTACGCATATTCTTTATACCGCCGAGGTTCTTTTCCAAAGTATCTCTTTCGGCTTTCAGTTTGATAACTTCCTTTTTGGGGAGAAGTTCGAATTCGCCGATAGCTTCCATCTGGTTCAGCTTATTCAGCTTGTCGATACGGGTTCTGATGGTTTGGAAATTGGTCAGAGTTCCGCCCAGCCATCTTTGGTTCATATAGAACATACCGCAACGTTCGGCTTCGGATTTGATGGCTTCCTGAGCCTGTTTTTTCTTACCCACGAACAGAACGCTCTTTCCTTCGGACGCCACTTTGTGGATAAACTTATAAGCCTCTTCGATGAGGTCTACGGTCAGCTGAAGGTCTATGATGTGGATTTCGTTACGCGCGTCATAGATGTACTTCGCCATTTTCGGGTTCCATTT
>CALVXZ010000111.1 GCA_944371785.1 uncultured Clostridia bacterium
TCCTCGTCGTCATCGGAATCGTCATCGGAATCGTCGTCCGAGTCGTTAGCGGTCTTGTCCGCATACAACGCGGCGGAGCCCGAAGGCGTTGCCTTTACGACTTTGCGGACGCTGCCCTTCTTTTTTACGATAAAGTAGATACCTACGCCTATCGCTGCCGCGCCGACTACCGCCAGAACTACCCACAGGATCCACATAAGGTCGGACTTTTTGACGCGTTCCCACATTGCTATGGCGTCGTCGTTGTATTCGCCGAAGTCTTTCATAACGCCGTATTTCGCGTCATCGATGACGGGATAACGGTTCAGATCGCCGAAATATTCTTCGGCGTCGTATTCGTTATCGGCAAGCACCGCCATGGCTTCCGCGTTGTTTTGAAGCACTTCCTTCGAAACCGCCGAAGTATATCCGATGAACATTGCGTTCGCCATAGCCACTTCGGGTCTGTTCAGATAATCGATGAACAGCAAAGCGTTTTCGTAGTTCGGAGCGTTTTTCGGGATCACCCAGCCGTCGAACCAGATGTTGCCGCCGATCTCCGGCACGAAATAATCGAGGTAGTCGGCTTGTTCCATTGTATACAGCGCGTCGCCGGACCATTGCAGGCTGACGTAAGCGTCGCCGTTTATTATATCTTTTTTGCCCTCGTCGACTTCAAAACCGCCGCCGAGTTCTTTCTGTTCCACGAACACATTTTCCGCAGCTTCGATCAGCGTGTCGTCGATGGTGTTGATCAGTTCCTGGATGCTGAGTCCGGAGTATTTGCCTTCCGGCAGAGTGCCGCGTTCTTTCATATACAGCAACGCCGCGACGTAGGAATCCCTGACGGAATCCTTCATCAGGATTTTTCCGTCCAACGCTTCGTTTTCAGCCTTGTTCCACAGTATCCCGTAGCCTTCGGCAATGTCCGCCTCGGTAACGACTTCGGTATTGTACAGTATTCCCAGCGTTCCCCACATATAAGGTACAAAGTAGTCGCTCATGGATTCCGAATTGCCGACTTCGGGAACCGAAATTCCCGTAAATACGGAATTGACTTTATCGTAGATGCGCTGATCGACGTTGCTGTAGGTGCTCAATTTCGAAGTATCTATTTTTTGCAGATAGCCGCCTTGCATCAAACGCTGAATGGCATATTCGCTGGGGCATATCAGGTCCACGACCTCGCCTGACTGTTCGATCTTGGTCAGCATCGTTTCATTGGTATCGAAGGTAGAATAAATGACCTTGATGCCGTATTCTTCCTCGAAATCTTTGATTATTTCCTCGTCGATATAATCTGCCCAGTTATAAACTATCAGCTGTTTTTCAGCCTCGTCTTGGACGCAAGCGGTAAGCGCCACCGCGACGAACAATGCGCAAACTATTACGCATAAGCTTAATTTACCTGTTTTTTTCATTTATTATCTCCTTTTTGCTCCCTTCTTTCTTATAGGAACGCAGATTGATCAAAAGTACGAACCCGACGACCAAAACTATGATTATCGAGAATGCCGGGAGCCAATACGCTCTTAGTCCCGTCGCATTCCTCAGCGAGGAATACAGATATGTGGAAAGAGTGTCTATTCCGGTGGAAGCTCCCTTGTTTAATTGAGTGATGATGAAATCGTCCAAAGAAATGGTAAACGCCATCGCAAAGCCCGACAACATTGCGGGCAATATATACGGCAGGACGACTTTGAACATGGCTTTTACCGGCGAAGCGCCCAGATCCAAAGCCGCTTCGTAGATATTGGGATCCATTTGCATCAGCCTGGGCATTACGGACAGTACGACGTAAGGCGTGCAGAAAGTTATATGCCCCAATATCAACCTGGTATATCCGTTCGGGAAAGCAAACGTCGCGAAAAACAACATAAAAGCCACAGCCATAACTATTTCCGAATTGACGATGGGCATTTGGTTGATATTTTCGACGATCCTCCTGCCCCTGGGTTTCATATAATAGATACCTATTGCTGAAACGGAGCCTATCAAAGTTGCCGCAACGGAGCTTACCACCGCTATCAGCACCGTATTCCCGAGGGATTCCCACAATTTGTCGGGGGCTTCGGTGAACAGCGAACGGTAACCTTCGAAGCTGAAACCGTGCGGAAACGAAAAAGTCGACGTGTTCGAAAAAGAGAAGATTATCACCATTATAATGGGCAGGTACATCAGCGCCAGCACCAGAAAAACGTATCCTCTTTCGGCTATCTTTTTTACCATATGCCTTTCGGAGCCTCCCCTTTGTTCGCTTTATTCATAAAGAAGTTCAATATCAGAACAAATACCATCATTACTATGCTCATCACGCTGCCGACTCCGTACAGCTGCGATTCGAAACGCCAGTTAATGGAATCTCCGAACATATACACGGTGTTTTGGGAAAGCATTCCCGAAATCGCAAACGCCGAGATCGTGGGAATAAACACCATCGTGATCCCGCTGATTATTCCCGGCAGCGACAGCGGAAGAGTCGTTTTAAAGAAGGTTTCCCACGGAGTCGCGCCCAAGTCCTTCGCCGCCTCCGCATAGCTGGGATCGATATTCGAAATCGTGGTATGCAGCGGCATTATCATATAAGGAATAAAGTTATA
>CALVXZ010000112.1 GCA_944371785.1 uncultured Clostridia bacterium
AGCCGACGATCTCGGCGTCCATCCACTTCAGGTTCGCAAAGTAAGCGTACAGATCGTCGACGTCGAACGGATTGATGACGATGACGTTGTCTTCGCCGATAGTGCCGTCGGGAACCTCGCCTTCCTCGTTCGGAGTGCCTTTCAAGAATTCATGGCTTGCCAGGTAGCCTTCGGCAAAGTAACTGTCCTCGGTATCAGACGATACTTTCAATCCTCTTTCCTCGTAAACCGCGGCATAAGCGGAGAATTCTTCGTATCCGACACCGGAATACACGATATACAGTGCGTCTTCGTCGTCGGCGTCGTATACGGTCACCGCTTCGAACGCACCGTTATAAGCCGCCAGAGAGGCGTAACGGTCGGCATATCCCAAAACCGTTGCCGGGTCTGCGGACAATTCGGTCGCGTGTTCGGTAATGTAATCGAGGTCGAATCCCGCGGAGCCGGAATCGGTCAGCGCGTTTTCGGACAGTCTGATCATCATATCGTTGCCGTCCCGGACCAATACCATATATTGTTTGGACGACAGCCTTTCGATCGTCACTATTTCGAGATTCCTTACCTTAATATATACGGGGATCGTGACTTCGGACGAAGAAGCGCCTTCCGCGAGAGAAGCGTCCAACGGAGTGGCTGCCTTGAAGCTGTAGGTAAGATACGCCACGGCGTCGGTGCCGTTCATTCCGATCGTGCTTTCGTCTATATCCCAGGTCAGGTTATCGAACAGATAACGTCTTTCGAATGTATTTACGTCGCCGTCTTCGTTGGTCGAATAGGCAATTTCGAACGTCTGATCCCACTTTTCGGGCAACAACGCGATGTATTCCTCTTCGTTGAAGTTCATGGGATCTATTTCGGGCATCACTGCGGCGAAATCGTCCGAAGTCAGCATTACCGAATCCTGAACGGTGACGGGTATCGCGACGACGTCGATGTTCGCGATGTAGCCGCGGATATATCCTGCGGCTTCTTCGCCTTTGCCGGGAACGAATTCTATCATCGACAGATCCCAATAGACGTATACGCCCTGAGAATCTTTGGAGTTGCCGTCGGCAAAGTTTACAGACGCGCGGTTAGGCAGTATATCGCCGATATTTTGTACCGCGTAAGTGTTCGTCGTCGGATCGTAATTGCGTCTGATACCGCCCGTCACGCCTGCCCAAGTGCCGCCTACGGCGGTGAAATCCATGCTGTTATACGGATCGTGGAATATGATCTGGTCGGGCGGCATCATCGAAGACAGCTCCATTCCGGCGGTACCGTTCGGGACCGCGTACTCCAGACTGGAGAAGCCCTGCACCGAACGCAGGCGGATACCGTTGTTGGAGATATCCAATTCCATAAAGCTGTCGTCTTTTGCGGAAACTATCTCCACCGCCTTTGCATAGGAAGCTACTCCGAGATCCTGACCGTCGGCAGAAGTCGGATAGCCGCTTTCGGCGGATTCGTAATCCTTTATCGGCTGACCGTTTTCATCCAACAGATAGCGGCTGACGTATCCGTAGATCCCGTCTTCTTCGTATCCGTCGTCGCCGGTTTTGGGCGAGTTGATCATCAACCAGGAAATATCGCCGTAAAGGAAGTCCTCGTCGTCAAAGTGCCCGTACACGTCGCGGACGTAAGTCTTTCCGATAAGCTGTCTGGTCGTGACGCCCTGATCGTCGGTAACGTATCGATAGTCGCTGATGATTACATAAGAATTCGTGATGTTGGTCGAGATCCACTCTTTCAGCATCGCTTCTACCGCGGCGTACTTGTCGTTCAGCGGCAAGCCGTCGGAACCGTACAGAACGGTATCTGCCCTGAGTTCGGTGCCTGCCGGCATGTAATCGTCAGAACTCAGCATCGCGCCGGTCGTAGCGTTACGGTAAGTCGCTCCGTTCAGGAACAGCGTGATCCTGTCCAATAACGTGTCGACGTTGTTGTTCAACGTAACTTTTGCGTAAACCGATTTATCTATGAAATCCAATTCGCGCAATACGCCATTCAGCAAGTTGCCGTCGTCATCGATTTCCGGAGCCTTCGAAACGATCAAGGATTCGTTTATCAAAGATTCGCTTTCCGTCGTACTGACTCCGGCCACAGGGTCTTGACCTTTGCCTTTTTCGTCATAAGAACGGTATATACCGTAGCCGGTGTTATAATCATAGTCGCCCACTTTATAACTGCCGTATCCCACAACATAATTGTAACCTACGACGTAATCGCCCTCGTCCAGGATACCTTCGTTGGCAATCAATCCCGCAACGTCGGTAGACCTTTGTCCTACCAGATTGCCTACCTTGAATTTGCTATCGTTCAATGCCGACGCCGACGCGGTCACCGTATCCAGAGTGCCGGTTCCGCCGCGTTTGTTATAAACGGATCCGTACAGATACGGTTCCCAGGAATCGTAGTTACCGGACAATATTCCGCCGGCGGTGTCTTTCCTGTTGGTCAGATATTGATAATAAGCGTCTTCGTCTTCCCACATCGTGGAATAGACCTCGGTCTGCTGCAACGGGCTGTTGGGCAGGTTCTTATCCAATATCATCGAATACGGAGTCGTGAACGGCAACAGATGCGATAGCAGCCTTGTTACCTGATCCAGGATGTCTATCAGGAAGTCCAGCGAATACGCAAACATCTGAATCAATCCTATCGCAGTGGTCTGTACGCCTGCGCTGACGTCCACTCCGAGCAGAGAACCCAGTGCCCAATTCAAGGCGAACGAAACGACGCTGCCCGCCAATCTGCCGCCTGCGGCGTAAGATGCGTTGACGTAATCGGTTTCGTTTTCGAAAATGTAATCGTATATCTGTTCGTCGTTGCTTTCGTTGAACGTACCTACGACTTGCAGCATTTCCACGTCGTCTTTTTCGCCTTCGACGATATCGCAGAGGTCTGCCGCGGAGTAACGCTTATCCTGCGACAGCTTGCCGTATCCGCAGTATTCCAACAACAGGTTGTTCACCATCGAGAACACGTCGCTTAACAGCGTCGCCGATACCCACGCCTCTATGTAGATGACCGAATCGGATCTGTCTTCTCTGCCGCCTTCGAATCCGTTGACGTAATTCGTCCAGGGCACGAACACGGGCTTGCCGTTCGCGTCGACGTAGCCGTTATTGTTGGAAGCGCTGGGGATCAATCCCGTCAACGCGCCCAATCCGGCGTTCGCTATCGCTTCGATGATGCTGCCGCCAACGCCGCCTACCAATCCGCCCAGCCACGACGACAGTGCGCCCGTAACTTCGCCGGCAACCGATCCGATCGCCGCGTTGATAACGGAATCGCCCAATGTCGTCATATAGTCGTAGTTGGTCATCGGTATGCCGTCCTGAGTATATCCGGCGTCGTCGAAGGAAGCGTTTGCACCCATGCTGGAAGCGTCGAATACGTCCGCGCCCAACCTGATACGGATACCCTGCAGCATACTTGCCGCGGAGCTTTCGGCGCGGTCGGTTATCCATTCGGGCGCCACTCTGGGCGTCAGAATGATCTCTCCGATATCCGCGTAAGCATCGGTCGCATCCAGCGCCACCGTTATATCGGAATTGATGTTTTCGTATACCGTGGAACGGATCTTGACCTTGTAAGCGCTCTTGGATTCTCCATAGAACGGCAAATTGGTCAACGTCAGAGAACCGCCCGACAGGCTGTTTTCGACGACTTCGTCCTCGGTGTTTGAATCGTATTTCAGGTAGTCGCGCGCGTTATTTTGGTAATAAAGCGTCTTTTGCGTATAGGCGGGCTTTCCTAAGGTATCGCCTTCTGCCGGCTGAGTCAGCACAATCTGATCGCCGAATCCGTTTGCCGCGTCGTTGATACGGACGGTATGATCGGTGATTCCGTCGTCGTTGAGGTCGACTTCCAGCCACACTTCGACGTCGCCGTTTACGGGAGTTTCTATCGCGTCGACGATCGCCACCACTATTCTGTAGACTTCTTCGCCGCCTATGGTCTGTTCGGTGAACAGACGGGCTTCGACGGTGCTGGACGCGTCATAGCTGATGGCTGAGAAGTACTTTCTGATAATCTTTTCTTCGACAAAGAAGGCGTTGTCTTTGTAACCGGCGTCCAAAGCCGCCGCGAACGCTTCTATCGCCGCATACGCCGAGGCTTTATCATCATAATCGTAAGTGATTATATAGGAATTTTCGGCGCCTCTGCCGGTATACACGATCGTGCCGCCGTTTCTTTCCAATTCAGCGTCGAAATCGGCGTCGTAAATCGTGTGGATCGAAGTCGCCCCGGAGGGGAAGGCTACGGAGTTTCCGCCCGGATAATCGGCATAGTCGTTGAATACCTCCGTAGAAGTTCCTCCCAATACGTATAATCCGGTATACGTCTTTAACGTAGCGGTGATCGTGCCCGAATCGCCTGCAACGCCGTCATAGGTAACGATCTCCTCTGCCTGCTGCGGCGCGCTTTGGGCAAAGTGCAGATCGAAATGCACCTTTTTGGTAGAAACGTTGTTTTCGTCGACGTCGAACAACGGCCCGTCATCTGTCGACCAATCCCATTTATAGATCAGGTCTATTTCGATCGGAGAACCGTACTGAACATAGTCTCCCTCATCGTTTTTGCGCATCAGCCTGACATTATGTTTGTCGCTGGTGAGAGTGGGCTCGTAAACGCAGAATTCGTACGATTGACCTGCGTCGATGTCGCTTTCCGCCAAGCCGCCGACTGCATCCATCTCGGCGTCTTTGTATCCGGCGTCCGTTTCGATTTGCACCCTATAAATACCGTCTTCAGCCGCGGAAACCGCGAATTCGACGGTACCGTCGGGGAATATCCTTGTTCCGATCTTCTTCATGACGAACTTATTGGCTTCAGCTATGCCGTTTGCCGGTATAGTTACAGAATAATTATCCATCATCGAAGAAAGTTCCGGAATGTCCATATATCCCGTGCGTTCTACGCGCAGTTTGTAAGTTCCGGCAATGGCGTTTACGAACATGTAATCGCCCGAAGAATCGGTCACGGTGCTGTACATTGCCACGCCTTCGGAATTCGTCAGCGTAACGGTGGCGTTATCCAATCCGACGTCCTTATCGTCTTCGCCGACGATCGTACCGTATACCGACCCGTAAACGGGCGCGGCGGTCTCCTCGCCTTTCAACAGCTCGGGCAAATACAGATTCAGCAGCGGTATGCCGCCTGCACCTCCGCCAAGGGCGCTGTCGATGATCTGACCGATCCTCAACGGGTTGCCGTAGCCGGAAACGTCGCCGATCAGCTGCGCCAACCAATCGCTGATTACGTCATCGACGGTTCCCCAAATCAGCTTGACTATGTTTCCTCCGATACCGCCGGTAAAGCCGTTTATGGCACCGGCGATCGCGTCGACTATCCAACCCAAAATAGTGTTGATCAGCCCGGAAAGATCCAACACAAGCACGTTATACAGCGAAAGGTGAACGACGTTGTTCTTTACGAAAGCCGTAATGCCTTGCGGCTCCCAATTCGAAGAATCTTCTATCGTCTGGACGTTTGCGACCTGCGTCAGCTGGCTGATGGGCACGTCTATGCCGTTTGTCATATTCTTTGACAGCTTCAGGCTGATACGCCTGTAAGCGTTATTGAAGAATATCGGGCTGTAGGATTCCACCAATCCCGACAAAGCGTCTTCAATCAAGCCGCCGACCAACGGTAAATTGAACAATCTGTCGAGGAAGTCCAAGCTGATCGCGGTTCCCTGATCGATGAACGCCGCATCGTAAGGATTCTTGTTATCGCCCTCATTGTATTGCCCGTTTGCGCCCAGCATTTCTTCAAGTTTCGGCGAGAAGAACGTGGGGCCGGTTGACCAGGCACTACCGAAAGATCCGGTATCCAAAGTGCCGTTCATACCGCCGTAAGCAAGGTTTCTGAGGAAGAAGTAGTCGTTCCTCTTTTCAATGTAAATCGTGAAATCAACGAGGTTTATGGTATCCAGCAACGTCTGAGCCAGCGCCATCGCATCGATGTTCGCGCCGAGTCCGCCGGACGAATTGAGTCCGACAGTCAGACCTACAACGCCGCCGAGTCCCGAAGTGGACGGCGGGAAGACTTCCGTCGCCTTGGAGCCTATACCTATGCTTAACGCACCGGCAGGCAACGCAAGATTTATGTAATTGCCTTTCTGGTCGAGTTTGACCCTGAGGTTGAGGTTGGTCAATCCCTCGTACAGATTCAACGTCAGCCTGATATCGGCGATTTCCGGCAGCTTCGCGTCGGGACCGTACTTTTCCGTCAGAGTGTCGCCCAGCATCGAAGTGATGATCGCCATATTCGGATTGAGTATCAGTTCGTTGTTGGTCAACAGGATCTTCAGCAGCGGGTTGGTCTTTGCCGACACCAGATCGGTCACGGGGGCGTTCTGCGCGGCGGCGTTCATCGGCGCGGACTGCGCATAGCTTACGTTCGCCGTTTCTTCACTTCCGCCGACGGTGTTTACCAGATCTCCTATCATACCGCCGATATCGATACCTTCGCCGCCGATAAAGTCGCCGAGGAAGTTGGTCAGTATGCCCATAAGGTCTATCCCGTTGACTTTCGCGCCGAACAAACCTATTCCGCTGAGGTCAACGTATACTTTGCCTTCCGACAGATAAACGGCTATCAGATCGTCGCCCTGGAACGTGATCCTCAGGACCACGCCCATTTGTTCGATATCCGACAAATCGACGTAAGCGTCCAATTCGACCGTCAGTACGATTATCGAATCCTGCGGATCGATATTGATCGTATCCGCGCTCATTCCCAACAGCTCCTGCAACAGCGTTTCCACCGCAAGCAGCTGTGCCGGTTTTTCGGTGTTCTTGGAACGGATCCTGGCTTCCAACGCAAGGGACAGCCCTATCTTATTGAGTACGGATATGTCTTCGTAAGAAACTCCCGTCGTAATGTCGGGGCCTTCTTCGCCGCCGGACGGATCGTATTCGTTGGGATCTATGGTGGAAGACAGTCCCGGTTCGAACGCGATGGAGGACGAATCGCTGAAATTATATCCGATCCTGAACGCGTGCTCGTAATCGGCTTCGTCGGTCAGACGGATAAACAGACCCTTCATACCGTCTTCCTCGGAATAGCCTATCTGCAGGTTCCTGAACATCGGCAATTCGATGACGGTGTCGCCCATCATATCGCCGAACAAGGAGGAAATACCGAGGTTGTAGATCAACGAATACAGCAGCGCGCCGGTGATCGCCAACGAAGTTTCTTCCTGTCCCAAAGTTATCAAAAGCAACTTGTCGTTCCATCCGAACTCTTCCAATTCCACCCTGTTTTCAGGCTTGGAACCAGCGTTTTGGGGTGCCGATTGCAGGCTTTCGAGAGCCGAAGGCAGCTCTTCCGTGCCTTCTGCGGTTTGTTCGTCAGCGGATATGTTGATTATGCCGTCCAGGTCGATGCCGGCAATGAGTTTCCTTAAAATGCCGCCTATCGGGATGCCGCCCAATTTGACCGCGACCAATCCCATTCCCGTCAGATCGGCGTACAGCGTGCCGGATTCGACTGCGTCGTACGGCAGTTCTTCGCCGGAAGGCACGGGATTGCCGTCGGTATCGACGTAACCGCCGATATACGTCAGCATTATCATCGTCTTTCCGTTAAAGGTGATACCCAATTGGAATCTGGTTTCCTCTATGCCGGAAAAGTCGATATACGCCGCAAGGTGGAATCCGATGGACATTGCGATATCGTCTACGGGCTGTATCGCAAGTTTCAGATCGCTGAGAGCGGCAAGTATTTCGTTTTCTCCGCCTATCAGCCCGAATACCGTGCTGATCAGGTTTGTCATATCGAATATGCCGCCGACGGTGTCGTCCAACGTGATTTCGGAATCGAGTTGGAATTCCCAGGCATATTCTTCCAAAGGATGATAATTGTCGGCAAAGTGTTGCAATACCGCAAGCTTGGCTTCGCCGAGATCCTCTATTTTGCTGAAGTCCACGCCGTTGATCACGGAATTGGTAAAGATGTTGCCGGCGCCCAAGCCGATATCGAGGCCGCCGATCTCCAATCCGAAGTTGAACATCGATTGCGACGAACTCGCCGCCAGGATCACTCTGTACCCGGTCAGCGCATCCGCGTCGTCATATATGCCGACTATCTTCAATTCCACCGTAAGCTGCGAGGCAAGATAAGACAGCGTGTACCTTCTGTCCAACGGATTCTCCGAATCCTCGTTGTATTTGGTTTCGACGTACGCCGTATCGCTGTCCGCAAATGCCGTAAACAGGTCTTGCAGCAGTTCAATCGCATAGTTACCGTATTCGGTCAGATTCAGCGCAAGTTCTTTGTCCGGATATAACGTCGCGGGATCGTAGATGAAATAATACACTCTTCTGACGCCGATGTTTTCCCTGTTGTCGGAAGAACCCGTCATCGAGCCGGTGACGTCGCGGTTGGATACGAAGCTGATGTCGGGTTTGAAAGTTACGCTTTCTTCCGCCAGGAAGTTTTCGTCGAATTGACGGACTTCCCCGACCAGCGAATCGTATTCCGCCATCTGATACGTCTTGTCGGTATATCTGCCGCCGGAATAAACCACCGTGCCTCCCGCGCTCATTCTGCCGGTCGCGCCTTCCAGCTCACCGTAATGCGCTCCGGACAGCAACGCGTTATATGTGAAGGTTTGGTATCCGGGACCGTATACGAAGGAAATTACGACGTAATTGGTATCGACTTCGTCGGTACGCATATATTCGTCGGCTCCCGTTTCGTCATTGGTCTTGTATACGTTTGCCCTGTAAATATCGTCGTGTTTGCTGACGATTATGCCGAGGCGGAATCCGTCCGTTGCCGCCTCGAACTGCGCGTAATCGGCGCTCTCATCCGATATACGGTCAAATATCTTAGTGCCCGTGGTGCCGGTTATTTCTAGTCCGACATAATAATCTACTATCGTATTATACAGAGTGTCGGCATCCACGTCGTCGTCGCGTCTGTACAGCAGATGATATACGTCGATTCCCTGACCTTCGATGTACGCTTCGACGCCTATCATTCCGATATCGTAAGCAAGTTCGGTATCGGTTTTGTATGCGGCGTCCACGGCGGGAATCGCGCCCTTTTCGGAAAATTCCAAAAGACCGCTTTGGCTTTGTCTGACGCTCATTTCCCTGTTGACGCTGTCGACTTCTGCCATCACTTCGTTATAAGCGGGTTCGGCTATCGAATAATCTTGCAGATCCTCCCATTCGGTGTCGGAAATATCCAATTTCTCCTGGTAATCCAGACCGATGGAAAGCGACAGAGTATTCTCCTTGTTGTCCAATCTGACCGCGACTTCGCCCAACTGTTCTTTGAACGGGAATTCCAACACGTTGTTCAATAAGGTCTGCAACGCGCTCCTTGCCAAAACTATTCCTATCGTGGCCTTCGCAAACTCCAGAGAGCTCAACAGTCCCAGGTACCACGATACCTCTTCGTCGATTTCGTCGTCCGTTCCGGTGCCGGGTTCTTCTGCCGTTTCGTCATCGGGGGCGTTCAGGTTTTCTTCCGCGGGGGTTTCTTCGGAATTGCCGACGGAATTGACCAGGCTGTCCAGCATTTCTTTCAGCTGTACCAGCAACCCGTCCAACGTACCCGTCAGATCTCCGGAAACGTCGCCCAGAACGGCGGCAAGCTGATCGAATACCGTCGTAAGGTTCAATCCGAGGAAGCTGTTGAACACCGCGCCGTCCAATTCGATATTGATATCGTTACCCAGCGACAGGAACATCTTCAGTTCGCCCGTATGATCGTAACCGGGCGCAGCCGTAGTCGTCGCCGCCACGGCGCCGGGAATATACAATCCGAAGTATTCGTCGTCCACGTTGCCGTCTTCGTCCAACGAAACAAGCTGCAAAATCAGATCGACGCTCCACAATCCCAGGCTTCTTAACATTACGTCGGCTTTCAGCCTGAGCGTAACGTCGCCTTTCATATCGTTCAGCGCCTGGATAAAGAACGACGCGCCGTAATTGCCGTCCTGGTCTATTTCGTTGTCGAACAGCGACGACCAATCCAGGATATACGCTTTCATATCCGCGGAAAGCGTCAGATCCAATCCCACGCTGACTTCCCAATTCGTGGCGTCCTGTTCGCCCTCGGGATCCGTGTAGATATTCAGCGAATTTTCCTGCAAAGTCCTGAACGATTCGGAAGTCGTCAGTTGTTCGAAATATTCATCGTATGTTGCGGTGCTGATCACCAGATGCGAATCGGGCAGCAGCGACAAAGTGATGTCGTAGCCGACGGATTCCGTGATACCGCCGTTACCGACGTCTTCTTCCACCGATTCGTTGGAAATGCCGATGTCTATCGACAAATTGCCGTCCTTTTCCTCGTCAAAGTAGATTCCCAGGCTCATATAGTCCAGGATCTCTTCGACTATTCCCTTGATGTTTTCGTCCGTCAGAACGTCTTCTTCGGTGGAACCCAAAGCATCGTTGATGATCTCGCGCAGCGCCGATATGAACGCTATCAGCAATTCGTTGGTCACCATCAACGCAAAGCCCTGCGAATTCAGGTAAATTATCGGTTCCATAAACTCGCCGACCGAAGTGATCTGTTCCAGATACATATCGATGATCGGGTTGGTGCCGCTGACGGGCGCGTTGGAAGGCGCCGTGCCGCCGTTTTCGGCGTTGTCGGAAGAATTTCCGGCATTGCCGCCGACCGCAGTGTCGTCGTCGAGTTCGGGAATTACGAATACCTTTTCCATTATGGATCTGATAGTCGTGTTCAGATCCAGATCGTGCAGGCTGAAGAACAACTGCGAATCGAACAGCTCGACGCCGGCATAGGCGACGTTGTCCGCCAAAGCTATTCTGACCAGATCCTGACTCATATACTCTTCCGGAGTCGCGCCGGAGTTATCCATTACCGTATAACCGATAACCAGATCCACGGTGAGCGCCCTGGCGATCTCCGCCACATCCTGCGCGTACAGCAACCTGTTCAAATCGACGCCGATGTCCACGGAAATTTCGCATATCAGCGATTCGTCGCCTCCGGTGAAGTCGATACTTGTATTGAAACCTTCCGGCGGCTTCAGACCCAACATACCGAACAAGATCTCCAACAGTTCGGTAACGTCGAGGTTGCCGTCCTGCAGATCGATCGTCAGCCTGATATTGGTGCCGGTAGTCAACGCTATCTGCGCGAAGTATGTGTACGCTTTCCTGTCCTCTATCGAAATCACGGGATCGAGGGTGCTGGCTTCGCCCATTTCTTCCGACACGGCGGTATGTACGTTTTTGACGTTGGCTTTGAAGGATTGTCCGAGGATGCTGATGCCGAGAGCCAATCCCGCGTCGTTTTCGGAAGTTTCTATCTGTCCGTCCTCGCCTATGACGGGGTTGCCGTCGTTGTCATAGACGTTCCATTCCTTGGACGCCGAATCCAAATAGATGCCTATCTGATATTCGGAATCGGGAGTCATACCTACGGAAGCCGAAGGACTGATGACGTCCCTTACATATTTGCCGAGATCGATATCGACGTTCAGCATCGACATCAGCGCCGCGATCATTTCTATGGTCACGGTGATCATCAGACCGTCGTCGTTACCCAGCAATATCTTTGCTATACCTTGTATCTTTTCCGTGGAGGTGGCGTTGTTCAATCCCATAGCCGCCGCCCAGGTCGGATATTGTTCGGCGAACTGCGCCTCCGCGCTCTGCGGAGTGGTCGCCGCCTCGTCTTCGGGCTTTCCGTTTATCAGGAAGTTGATGACGTTCGGGACTTCCGGAGCGGAAACTTTACCCATACCGAACGCGCTGAAGTCCGCGTACAGATCGGAATCGTGGTAATAGAACGCCATCAGCTGGTTGCCGTTTTCCTTCGAATACTGCGGAGCGTCCGTCGAGATCACGACTTTCAGCTGCAGTCTGTCCAACATTCCTTCCAATCCGGCGGCGATATAGACGTATCCGGTAATGTCTATCGTCAGAGTGTCGCCGATGTCGCCCAACATTATCATCTGCGGCAGTTCGGAAACCAACGGATTGTTGGTTTCGAACAGGAATGCGAACACCGATTCTTTGACGCCCTCTATGTTCGCCAAATCGCCGTTGGCGTCGAACAGCGCCATATACAGTTCGTGCAGATTGATGCCGCCTTCCCTGGCGTTGAAGCTGATTTGGAAGGAAGCGTCCAACATTATCGTGTTGATATCGTGCGCCCTGGTGTAATTCGTCGAAGGCGGTATCAGCAGTTCGTTTTCGTCGTAGCCTTCGAATTGGATCCCCAATCCGTCAAGTCCGAGTCCCAGATCCAAAACGGTCGTGGTGTGTTCGGAATTGTCCGAAGGATCGGTATAGTTCGTACCTGCCTCGATATCCACTCCCAAACGGAAAGTATCTTTGTTCGGGGCAAGGAACACCTGTATCAGCAGGTCGGAGAATATGTCGAACGAACCCATATCCAGCGCGCCCAACAGCGAAGTCGCGGTAGATTCCGTCAGCGCCAGAGCCAAACCGTAGCTGGACAGTTCCTCGATATACATTCCGAGGAAGAGGTCTACGGGAGTGGACGGAGCGCCCACGTCGCCGGGAGCGTTCGAAGGCGCGGTCGGAGATTCGGCGTCGCCGGAACCAAACAGATCCTCTATGGGTCCGAAATCGATTTCTTTTTCGCCCAATATGCTTTCGACTACTTCTTCTATCATGAACCTCGGCCCGTTCAGAGCGCTGAGGTCGATGTACAGATCGGAACTATATAAATTGATGCGCGCGATGATATAGTTGTGCCCGTTATCCACGCGCCTTACCGTCAATTGTGCGCTGAGTCCTCTGAGGCTCCTTAACGGGAGGTTCGCCAGCAATTCGATCTCAAGCGAGAACTCCTGCGCGTCGATAACTTCCATCAGAACGCTCAGGGACACGTCCAGAACGCCTGCCAGCAGGCTGATCAACGGCTCGCGGAACAATTCGTAGCCTTCCGTCCTGTCGCCGGTAATAGCGCCGACGGTTCCCGCGCCGGTAACTTCGCCGGCGGCAATATCGAAATACAGCTTGGTTTCCACGCCTATGACCGGGTTCGTGGTGTCGAACACGACGTATTCTTCCGTCGTCCCGTCCTGCATATAAGCGTATTCGGGAGGCGTCATTTCAAGGTTGACAACGCCGTTTTCGTCGGGAGTCCAATCCATTCCCTCTTCGTACGGGAACTGATACGTGAACGCCAGGGCTATATCGCTGGAGAAGCTGAGGGACAAATCTATCGAATTGTTGCTGAGGACGTAGTTGCCGTTTTCGTCGACTACGCGTTCGTCGCCCAGATATTCGTAAGATTGGAAGGACAGTCCGAGTCCCAACAGGTCTTCGGGTCCCAACAGCCCGACTTCGACTTTAATTTCGCCTATCGGTTCGACGTAAGACGAAAAGTCCATGGCTTCGCCGCCTATCGCCGCAAGCAATGCAAATATCGCCGCGGTACCGATCCCCATGAAGAAACCGTCCGGGCATAACAATAAATTAAGGTAAGTCGCAATGTCGCTGGAGCCTTCCGGCATATTCCTCAGCGCCGCGAACGGATCGAAGCCTTCATTGGAAACATATCCCGCGAATCCCGCGTTTTGGGGTTCCGAAACATCCGTTTCGGTTCCCGTTTCTCCTTCTTCGGTGCCGCCGCCGATATTTATTCCGTAAGATTCCAACAGTCCTACCAGGAAACGATAGAAATTGTCTATCCTGACTGCCTGAATGTTGAAACATTCAAAGTTCAGATACAGCGAGCCGCCGGGGTTTTCGGTGCTGAAGCTTTCGTCGCCGAAGTAATGGCCGCTGAGAACTTCCTTGTATTTTTCTACGCCGTCGTAAACCGCCTTTTCGTTGGCGTCACGCAGCACGATAGAGAATTTGCTCTTATAGAAAGTATTGTAATCGATTATTTCGGCAAGGTTGATGTTGCCTTCGAATTCCAGGATATAGCTGTTCGAAAGCTGCGACAGCAACGATATCACGGGAGCAAGTCCCAGACCTTTTATCGTGCTCATTATAGCGTCGGAATCGGAAGCGTCGCCTCCCAGCTGAGTCAGCAGAGCCGACAGCGTTTCGTCCAGACCGAATTGCGAATTCGCGTCGCCGGAAATATCGAATCCGAGTTCGAATTTAACGTATACCGTTTCCAGGTTGTCGGTGGTGGCGTAATCCTGTGCGTCGAAAGTTTCGGGCAGGATAGAGCTTGCGCCGCCGCTGTCGTCCAGATCCAACGACAAAGTATCTATGCCTAACGCCAGAGTGTAATTTCCTATTTTCAAGCCAAGCTTCAGAGCGGAGGAGCTGAGCTCGGCGTCGTTTCTGTTGTAGACTTCCTCCAACAGGCCCAATTTGGCCATGAGTCCCAATTGCAGATTGAGGTCGCCGTTTACGGTGTTTTCCACCAACGAACCCAACTCTTTGCCGCCTATTTCCATTTGCAAACCGCTGAGGATACCGAAAATCAACGGTCCGAGGAAATCGAACACCACTCCGTATTCGTTGCCCAACATCAAGTGCAGATACGGGATAAGCTGTCCGCCCGTCACTTCGTCGCCTTCGGCGTTGTCGGGAGCGGTCGCCGCCGCGTACAAGACCTGCGCTATGTTCTGCGGCGCGTTAGCCGTATCGTCCTCGGGGAGCATATCCTCGTAATATCCGCCGATATCTATTCCGAACAGCTCCAACAGCTGTCCCAAAGCCTTTTCGACGCTGATCTTTTCAACGCCCACCACGGAACCGTCTATGTAAGCGGTGCCGTCCGTATAATACAGGCTGATGACCGCCGGTTCGGTGCCGTTGTCTTCCAGGGGGCTGAAGGATAATTCGAGGCTGAGGTCGGAATTTACCAACAGCGCGTAGATCTCGCCGCCCGCCAACAGGCTCATTATGTCGCCGAGACCTACCCTGACCTTAAGATCCAATCCCACTTCTTTCGTTTTGTATCCGGCGTTTTCGAGTATCGCGCCGAAGTTTTTGATGTCGGCGCCCAACACCTTGGAGAATACCGCCGATATCACTTCCGAAAGATCCAACGCCGTTTCGTCCTTTACGGAGTCGGTCGCGTCGAAGATTATCGTGGTTTCCAATCCGAGTACGATATTGTGATCGTCCATTGCGGCGGGATCCAGATGATAATAACCCGCATTCAGCAGACCGCCCGTTACCACGCCCGTTTCCGGGTCGGTTTCGCCCACGAAATAAGGATCGTCCTCGGGCGAAAGGTCAACGTCGATCCTGTCCAATTCGAATTGGAATTTCAATACGTTTTCTATGGAAAGATTCAGTAACAGGAACGCGGTATGAGTGCCTTCCGTGCCGTCCGTATTGGGAACTTCGGACGCGCCTATCTGTATCAAGCCGCTGGGCATATAGGGTCCGAAGAACTTGCTGATGTCGATGTCGGGATACTCGTTGGGATCTACGTAAGTCGGGCTGCCGGGAACGTTACCGAATGACGAGCCGTCCAGCTTCCCTATCATGCCGTTGACCAGGTACTGCCAATCGCGTTCCAACATTTCGCCGTTGTCTACCTGATCCCTGTATCCGGAGATTATTTCTGCCCTGATGCCCATCCACAGCAACACCGTCGCGGATTCGATTTCGGCTTCGTCCGTCAGTTTGTCGTCCTCGCCGTGCCGGCAGACGTCCATATAAATTTCCCAGACGTCCGTTTCGACGGTCAGGTTCGCGTTTTCGATCGCCGTAATTATACTTCCTTTGGAAATCCCGTCCTCGCCATTACCGATATAGCTTAACAGCCGAGCCTCGTCCAATTTATCGCCCGCAGCAAAATCGGCGTGCAACAGCCTTTCGAGCCCCGGATCGTCGCCTTGACCTTCGAACAATCTGATAATTTCGGGATAATCGCCCAAAGCCTGTATCTCCGCCTTCAGCATCGCCAAAGCGCCGCGCAGCGCGTAATAGATTTCGGCTTCGTTATAATAATGGTTTGCAAGGAAATTCTGAATCCTGACCTGTTCTTTTTCGACGTCTATCGGCATTTCGTAATCGGACGTCAACATTGAATCCAACAGCGATCCTATTACCGAATAGATCGCCGCGGAAGGAGCGACTATCGAAACGGGAGCTCCGTTCGGGATACCGTGTTCTTTTGCGTATTCGGTTATCGCCAATACGAACGCGGCGCCCGTCATGACGGAATCGGCGATCTCGCCCTCTTCGTTTTTCGGCAGTTCCAATCCGTTATTTTCGGATTCCGCCGCCACGGGGGCGTTGGAGGCTTGCTTCCCGGTAAAGGTTTCCGCAAAAGACGCCATATACGCCGAAAATTCGTCGAAATTCGATATTCTTATCTTGTCTTCCAACACTATTCCGTCCTGCAGGACGTTCGTCAGGTCGACGAAAAGGTTGATGTCGTATTCGCCGGTTTCTTCGTCCAATATTCCCATTACGGAAACGCTAAGCACGTTGCCGTTACCTTCGGGATCGGAAGAATCGTTGACGAACAAAGCCAATTTCAGATTCATTATATCGGTGATATCCAAAATGGCTTTTATTTTGTAATATAAGGTTCCGCCGAAGGTCGCCGTTTCGTTGGCGTAATTATCCAAAACTTCCAATACCAACGCGACGTTCAAAAGCGCCTCGTAGCTCATCGGAGCCACTTCCTCGTCGTACTCTGCGGAGAGATAATCCTGCAGTTCTTCCAACGACATACCGTTTTCTTCGCGGAATTGTTGCCTTTCTTCCGAAAGCATCTGCTGGCTGATCCACACCAATTTATCCTTTTCGGCGGATTGGTCCAAGGTCTTGGCAATTTCGTCGAACACGTCGATAAAGGCGTGGTAATACCCGCCTTCAAAGCCGGTACCTTCGTCCGTTCCCTGGTTGTCCGCCGTTATTTCGGCGGTTATTTCGCCGGTCAGTTCGACGGCGATGGTTTCCAAAGTTTCGATCTTGCCGTATTCGTCCAGGTCGGGGATCGTCATATCCGGAGTGTCTACTCCGAGTTTCAGATTGCCTATGGACGCTTGCAGCGTTATGGCGTTTTCGTCGATCTCGCCGGAAGTGTCCTTTATATCTATGCCGAGGTTGACTTCCAACGGGCTGAGTCCCGCCGAAAGGTTCAGATTGAAATCCAAGCTTTCAAGATATCCCGCAAGATCCACGCCCAAAGTGGCAAACAGTCCCAACAGGAAATCTTTCGCCAGCGTTACGGACAGTCCGCCGTCCGCAAGCACCAACGTGATGTAAGCATAAGCGATCTCGTCCGCGGTCACTTCGCCTTCGGACAGCATCGGCGCGTTGGTCACGTCGCCGGCTTCGCCGCCGTTCGTCAGGGAGCCTATCAGCTCGCCGATGAATTCGTTGGCGTTTTCGATAAGTATGTGGTTCAGCGAAATCAGCGCGGTTTCAAGGTTCAGATACAGGTTGCCGCCGACGAAATACACTTCCAGGACGGGTTGCGAATCACCCGTCATGATCGTCAGAGCCACCTGCGTTTTGATTATCTTTGCAAAATCGAATCCGTTCGTGGCGATATCCACCAATTCGTCGAGATTCAATATGCCGTCCACCGCCAGAGTCAGGCTTTCGTCCACCAGCCCCAGCGCCTCTATCACGGCGTTAAGGCTGATATCGCCCAACAATCCGGACAGCGCGGGAGTAAGATCTATGGAGGCGTCCTCCGCGAAAATACCGAGTTCCGCTTCCAGCCCGAAAGAAATATTCGTCGGCAATCCGCCGCCGGACATTATGTAGCTGCCGTCGTCGTTGGGAGCCTCGAATGTGAACGCGCCCCAATCGTAAGAATCGTCGTCGGGACCTACCGCCAAGGCGACGTTGCCCAAAGACACGCCGAGATTGAAACATTCAACGCCCGTGTTAATCTCGATACCGATATTTCCGCCCCCGTAATTGATGCTGAGGTCGGTATCCTGAATCTCGATCGGCAGTTCGGTGTTCAAAAGCATTCCCAACAGCGCCGCTATGGCGTCCTTTGCGACGTTCACGGTGATGGC
>CALVXZ010000113.1 GCA_944371785.1 uncultured Clostridia bacterium
GCTAAAGGCACCGTGGGCGACAACGTCGGCGCGTACAACAGGGATTTCGTCACTTTGACGTATTCGGTGGAAAGCAAGACGATATCAGGTTTCGACTTTGATTTGCCGGACGAATTGCAGGGCGCGGTAGAGCTGACCGGCAGTGTCGCCGACAAGACGATCACCGTAAAAATAGCCGAATGCGCGGACGGCCGCCCCAGGGTCAGATACATTATCCCCGAAGGTGATAACGAATACATTGCAGTCTATGACGAAAGCGGTTCGGTGATCGGCAGATACGTTCCGCACGAATTTTTCATTATGTTGTTCGGAGCTCTGCCCGGCGGAGCCGACAACGGGGTGGGTATAACTCTGACCTTCAACGAAGCCGGCAGGGATCCGATATTCATATCCGACGCCGCTCTCAGCGCGGCAGACAGGATAATGTCCACTTTCGACACTCAAAAGGTCATCGAAGAGGGCGGACAGAAAATAACGATCTATTTGGGACAGGGCAACGGCGCGGATAATTACGACGTCAGATTGTATATACAAGCCGCCGATACCGAAGTTTACAATTCCATAAACTTCGCGAATCCGCCGCTGACCGGCGAAGGCGGCAACGCTTCGATAGGTTGGGCGGACAACATAAATTCCGTCGTCATGTTGTTGAACATAGACGCTTACGACGGCGCGACGAACACTCCGATGTTCCCCGACGGATTCGATATAGCCGAATATATCGGCGCAAACTATCCGTTTACGGTGATCAGGGGCGAACCCGGTTCCGACGTACTGACTTCGGTGCGGTACGGCGCGGGCGGTACGCCGTTGCCCGAATATTGGTATTTCGAAGCCCCCGGAACTTATAACGACGTGGAGGGATATGCGGACGCTTTCTGGTCCAGATCGATAGACAAAGTCGTTCCGATGAACGTCGACAGATATTCCGTGACGGACGTTATACCGTGGGAAGTGTTCTCCGAAGGCGGAGTGGCGTGGCTGACCGCCATGTTGGAAGACGATTCGCGTATCTATATCGCGATAACCGTCGAAAACGAACCGATCGGGGATCAGTTCTGGTCCGCGTCGACGGATACTTCGCGCTTCAAGATCGAAAAGGGCACGATCACGATTTCCGATTTCTATGCCTTCTATCCGCTGACGACGTCGCTGACGGAAAACAACCTGCCTTCTTCGATAGTGTTGTATTCCGCGGACGGCACCGATATCAGACAAAACGTGCGCTGGACGTTCACGGATTCGTTCGATTATTCGGAGTTCACCTATTCCGGCACCGATGATGCTGAGCCGATAGCGACCGCCAGGGTAAAGGGCGAAACGCTGACGCTGAAGCTGCGGATCCTGGACGCCACCGTCCAAAGCATCAACAGGGTCGCGGGCGGCAGGACTTTGCAGTTCAGATCCGAAACCAAGGACTCCGAAACGGGCACCATAACGATAAATATCGACCCGTATATCCAAACGGCTTACGGCGGAGCTTTCAGCATGCCCGCGGTTTCGGGTGCGCTGTCCTTCGGCTACAAGTCCTATCCCGAGCCCGAATACGGAAACCGCGAGTACACGTATAATTCCTATGCCATAGCCTACAGCAGGAACTTCTCTACCTCGCCGATACGCTATGACTACACGGGCGCCGCAGTCGGCGAAGACCTGGTATTCAGCATCCAGCTGGGCGTCAACTCCTTTATCGACTATTACGACCCCGCGATCCAGGAGATCACCGTGCGCGTATACTTCTATAACAAGACGGTAACCGGTATCGACGCGTATAACGATATTTACTCCGCGGTCGATATGGAAGCCGTCATCGATCCGTATACTCCCGACGACGAAATCGGAGTGTCCCAAGAGGTAACGCTGCATTTCGTCGAAGGCGAACCGATAGATTTCAACCTGGCTTGGAACTATCTGGGTATAGATATGAACGGTTCCGCCGACGGAATGCTTTCCTTCGTCAACGCCGATACCGTGCCTTACGAAGCCTACTATGACACCGTGCAAAGGCTGTTCGGCGGCAACTCCGGAGGAAGATTCGGATATTCCGGCACCGTTCAGCCGGCAGGACTCAGCGCTCAGCCGCTGACTTACGCGATCGGCGTTTACGACAGGTATCTGCCCGAGTACACTTTGGTGGACGGACAGAACCCCGACGACGGCGAGGGCGTTCCTAACGCTTACTACCTGTATAACGATCCGTTTATCGGCAGAGCGTCCGACCTGACCGAAGGTACCAGGATGAAGGAGATCCCCGGCGATCACGCTTTCCCGCTGACGGACGCGCAAGCCGTCGTGGTATGGGACTTCTACGACACCGATATTACCGCCGAAGGCACGATGAACGGCACTCAGGGCACCTATATCACTGTGTCCGGACACGTCTATTCCGCCGAACGCGGACAGCCGGTATATATTAAGGTATATATCGAGCCGTGGACTATGACCTCGATCCGCAGACCTATAGTAAACTCCGCCGGAGAAACCGAGTACCAGTTGATGGAAGGCGAATCGCTGAGGTTCGTAATTTCCTCGACGGGGCTTTCGGCGGTGGATCATTACAGGATCGGCTTCGGCGTCAAAGATTTCACCGTAAACGCCGAAACCGGAGCTTTGGAATCTGTCGGCACCTCGCGCACGGTGAACATCCCGTTCGTGCCTGAAGGAATAGACCCGACTGCCGTTACTTACTACGGCAAAAAGCTTGAAGCGGGCCACGCTTACAGACTGTATTTCGACGCCGACGCAATCAGAGATTCCGCAGGCGGAACCGCCATCGGATACTACATTCTGGGCGACGAAAACGGCAGGGAGCTTGTCAGAAGACAGAACGCTTCCTATCAGCGCGAGGAAGTTACGATAACCGCAATGAATCTCGGATTCGGTTCGGCGACTTCAGGAAACATAATCTACGTCGTAAATCCGCTGAATCCGATGTTCATAGAAGAGCCGCAATCGGTGACGGGTACCTTCAATTCCAGCGTTCCGGAGCTGCTTTACGGGCCCGGCTCCTTGTACGATTTCGACGTCGAATTGAATTGGGAGACCGCGCATATCAAATACGGAAATTATATCGGAGGCGGCGTCACCATGATCAACGTCGAGGTACGGATCATAGGCGATGACTTTACTCACGAACAGGATATTTCCGTAATGTTGGCGTTCCTCGATATGTCCCCGAAGGATTTTATCAGAAACGAAAACATCAATTCCATAAGCTCCGCCGTTGACAAAGAATACAACGAGGACAGATATTCGCTGGACAAGGAAAATCCAAATCCCTACGCCGACGCTTACTACAGGCTGATGACGCCTCTGACAACGGCGGCGGAAGCATTGTTGGAAGGTATCGACGAGATCGTCTACACGGTGGAAAAATGGGGCAAAAGCGTAATAGATAACGGCGGAAACCTGCAAATTTCCGAAGAGGTCACGATATTCGGAACCACTTATGAAAATTGCGATATAGTAAGGCGCATGTGGAACGATAATTACGGCATCGAATCGTTCGATACCGGCAATTATCTGATGGTGGGCGGAACGAAAAAACCGATGCTGATCATCGATCCGATAGCTCCCGTGTTTACCGTGGATCCCGATTCCGTCAACGCAAACGAGGCGTTGGCTGAGGCGGTGAGTGACGGCGGTTACTATAAGCTGGTGTGGTTCATGAGCGACAATTATAACGAGTTCAACCGCAACGGCGAATGGCTGGGCGGAAAGATCGATTCCGGTTGGAGGGCGCAGATAGACGCCTACAACGCCGACGGAGAAAAGATATACAGCTATGAAACCGAAATAGTGTTGGTATCGTTGGACGTCCTGCCCGATCAAAGGCACATCGCCGCGGGAACGGAATCCACCGGCGCGTATGCTCCGAGATCGGTTTACGCACCAGACACCTACGGTGCGAACGAGAATCCTTACGGAGATCTGTATAACGTAACGTCGGATCCCACCGGCGGATCAACACTGTACGAAATGCTGACGGAAGCCGCAACCGTATACGACGGCGTCAATTATCAGATCGTAGTCGTCGAATGGAACGGAGAGGTATCCGGAACGATAACGGTATATTCTTCCGAGAACGATTATTATTCTCCGATAGCGGAATTTACCGATTGCAACGCTTTTTCGCGCGACGCTTGATATACCGCGCAGATAAGGGCGGACTGATTTAATGTCATATTCGGGGATCTATCCCCGGGAGGTTACGATGAATAAACGGCTGAAAACTTTGATTCTGGCACTGCTGATAGCGTTGATCGCGCTGTCGGTGGCGGCGTGTAACGACAATACGCAGGAAGACCCCGGCGTCAATCCCGCGCCCGAAGACCCCACCGTAGATCAGGTCACGCCCATTAACAAGAGCGTCGTATTCGAAAACATAAAGAACGGACTCGTCAACGCCGAATCCGCCGTTTCCGCCATGACTGAAGGTACCCGCAACGTAACCTCGGAGTACTCTTATATGGCGGGCGGCGTCAACGTGGGCATACGTTACGAAGCCAACTATGCGATAGGCAGGGACGTCGATTCCGAAATAATGCTTTTGGCACACAACTACAATACCGCCGAGGACGTATTCTTCGTATATTACGATTCCCAGAATCTGTACTATTCGATAGGCGGTATGCGCGGCAGGTTCGAAAGTTTCAGGCTGAACAGCGCGTTCGACACCTTCTTCGATACCATAACCGCTTTGGATATGCAGAGGGTGCTGTATTCGGAGGACTTCGCCGACGACATCGAAAGCCTTTCGACGATGGCGGAAAGCGCGAACATCACTTTGGTGCCCACCGAAAACACGGTTAACGGCGCCGTCGTCGCCGGAGAAACGATCACGGTAAGACAAATAAACCTGGACCGTATCAGAAACACCGTCAACGACTTCCTGGAAAGCGTATATCAGCTTGCCGGGACCTCTCTGGACGCGCTGACCGACGAATTCATGGGCTTTAAACTAAGCGAAATGTTCTCGCTTCAGGTCGGTAACTTTACGGCTACGGAATTCATGACCGTAAACGACGTCATAGACGATAATTACATAAACCGCGGCTTCGACATCACCTTCGGAGGCGATCAGAACAACGTAATTACCGAAGACAACGACTATTCTTTCACGATTTCTTACACCCGCGCGGACGACAGGCAGGAATTCGATATACCGTCCTCGGTAAACCCCGACAACAATAACGATTACGTCCCGGATAACGCCGGCGAAAATTATATGACGGGCATCCTGAAACTGCCCTTTACCGATACTGAATTCACGGTCGATTTCAGATCCTATATCGATTTCGAAAACAATGCCGAAAACCTGATAGCTTTCAACGTCTACCGCGAAAAGGGCGCTTACGACCAAAACGGCAACCCGACAACGGAACGGCAAATAATGTTCGGCATCTATATGTGCAACGGCATAGTCTATTTTGACGCCGAAGGGCTGATAGACAACTATCTGCGTTCGCATACCGTGTCTTCGGACGGCAGCGTTTCCTACGGCGATTATCTGATGGATTTCGAAAAGCTGGGACTGCCGAAGGCAATGCTGGGAACGGAGGACGAACCGATAGATCTGACCGGTACGATCAATTCCGTGGTACAGCGCGCGATGAGCGTTATATCCGAAGGCATGGACGCTTTGCTGAACGGACTGACTTCGTCGCTGCCTTCCGAAGGCGGGGACGATACAGGGGACGATACCGAAACCGATACCGAAGAACAGATAGATTGGGATACCGTATTTTCGAAAATAGAATCCGAAATTGTGGAATACGACGATCAGTCCTACCGTTATAAGGACGCGTACGCATTCCGCGTGACGATAGATTCCGAATTCCTGGAAGCCGTTTTCGGCGAAGATATCGGTTCGCTTCTGAGCGACTACGCGGTATCGATGGGCTTCGACAAGGAAATAGTCGAAAAGATAGTCGGATTGGGATTTTTCGACGAACTGAAACTTGTAGTCGAGTACAGAAAACACATCGGAGAATTAAGCCTTGTACTGCTTAACGGCGACGATCCCGATCCGCTGTTCGATCTGAAACTTTACGTTTCCGAAGCCGGCGAAGAAGAAACCGACGAAAACGGGGATCTGATAATAGAAACTCCCGTCGATTGGCCGGACGAGCTGGTAAAATACGACGAATTTGCTATGCCCGAAACCTTCGGCGCGGAATTCACGGCGGAGATAACCTTCACGGAAGACACGGAAATTTCATCCTTCCTGGGTATCCTGGTGGGCGACGTCACCGGCGCGAATACCGCGTTCAAGCTGTTGAACGGCAACAGGCTGGCGTTGAAAGGTTCCTTGTGGGAGGCAGGCGAAGCGCTGTACGGAGATCTTTGGATAGGCTATTACGACAGGGCGGTTTCCGCGGAAGCCGATCCCGCACTCGTACAGCTGGGCAGGCTGACGCTTACCGGCGACGATCCCGAATACGCTTACGTCGTCGTGACGATACCCGGCGTGCCGGAGATGCGATTCAGACTCTCCGCCGAATCGGTATACGGCAGTATCAACGTTTTGACGGGCGAAGAATTCGATTACGATTCGCTGATAGATATAGTGTATGCGGTGCTGGGTTCGTCGACTTTGACGTTGGAAGGTTCGTCTTTGGGCGCGACGCTGCTGTCCACCGAATCCGATACGCTGCTGAACGACTTTTTCGGGGCGGAGTTTACGGCTTCGGCAAACGTTTCGTTCTTTTTCGAGGAGAACGAATTCGCGTTCGACGAGGAAGATTATCCCGTACCGACGGTGACGATACTCAAAGAAGACGGCACCGAGCTTTCGGAAAACGCCGTAATTCCCTTCGAAAGCATTTACGAAGCGCGTTGGCTTGACAGAGCTTTGGTCAGGATCGCCGACGAGAACTTCTATATGTATATAAATTATACCGAAGAATCGGTAGCGTTGACGGACGGCAGGACCGAATATCATCCGGTATCGCTCCTGATGGGCGCGAACGTCGGCTACGTTATGCGCCTTAACGACGCCGACGGCGGCAAGTTGGTCAATACGCCTGCGGAAGGCTACGATTTTTATTGGGTCATCGACCCGACGGAGGAATCTCCCTTCCCCGCCGAAGTCCCCGTTATCTACAAAGACGGCACGCGCGGCAGTAAACCGTACTCCATAAAAGACGATTACGGTAAGGACATCAGCATCAGCAACGAAACTATCTCGCAGTACCTTGACGGCGTGGAAGCGGCTTATTACACCTTGGTGATAGGCGAAGGTTCCGTTGCCGAGCAAACTTTCAGGATCAACCTTGAAGTACTGCCCGGCATCCTGGTGGGCTACGAATCCAACGTCAACGGAATACCGATAGTCGCCTCCGTCGAGATCGACCCGTTGGATTACGGCGCGGCGATCAGACAGGATCCCGAATACGATCCGTTGCGTTACGACGCCGAAGGCAGCACTTCGATAACGCTCAGGTTCGGCGGAGCGGGCGGTTTAAGCCGCGAAGTCACGGCGGAAAATTCCGAACTCGCGTGGGATATTTCAAAGATGAACGTTACGTTCAGCGAAGCCGATTGGGTGTTCTACGGTAAATACAACGGTACCGTCGACATCGCCGTGCGCGTACACGTCGAACCCAAGACCAACCCCGCGATCAGAATTACCGGCGAAGTTTTGGGCGAATACACCGTGGATTCCCTGGTGACCGAAACTTACGTCATTCCGACCACGACGGATACAGACAACGAAGTCAGGATATATTTCGATTCCGATCATTACAGAATAGTCGGAAACGAAGCCGATTACCTTGCAATGTACGGCGAACTTCCCGACGACGATTTCTTTGACGGATTCTACGAAATGAATCTGAATTGGAGTTACGGCATAGCCACTCTGACGCCTCTGGACGGCACCGCTCAGCCGCTTGACAACGGCAGGACGGGCACGACTACCGCCGAATTCGGTTATGCCGGCAGCATAGGGACGCAGACGATAACGCTTTCCGTAAACTGCCCGTCGCGCGAAGTCGGATACAGATACGACAGCGTCGCATACGAAGTCGCAAACCGCGAAGCCGGCGCGCGGATAAATATCGCGTCGTTCACTTCCGTCGGGGATCCGGAAACGGAAGTGTTCTCGTATAATCCTTATTCCGATTCCGTGGTTCTGCCTTCCACCGTATACATCAACACCGTTTACCGCGAAGGCGGTATCGAAAGGCTGATCGGCTATCCCGTCACCTGGATCGCGGAAGAAGGCGTGGTCACCGCCGAAGGCGAAGTAACCGCAAGAGAGGGCGAAGAAACCTACTTCGTCGTCATCGGCAGGATAGGGAACGCCGATTACGAGGGCGCGCCGACGATAGAACTGAATATGCTGATCAAAAACGAATCCGGCGAATACGAATCGTTGGATTTCCGCGGCGGCACGGTGACGGTGGACGAATCGGGTTTCGTCACCGACATGAACCCTTACGACTTGTTGACGGGCATAGACGAAAACGGCGAAGTGTTCTACAGGCTCCCGACCGAAGTCGAATTGCATTTCAACACCGGATCCGGCGACGAAACCGCCGTTTATCCGACGAATTGGTACTTCGTCAGGGCTGTCGATCCGACGCACGTATACGGCACCGATTACGGCGCGATAGACGCAGACCTTGCGGAAAGCCTGCAAAGGATCTACGCGGACAACTTTATAGTTGCGCCCGGCGGCGGTTCCTTTGTGTTCGCCACCGAAACCGCCGAGGGTGAAAACATCCTCAGTCAATACATCGAAATTACGGTGTCTTTCGAATCCGTCAGAGTAATTTCGGATATAATCTACGGTCTGGACGACGACTTTAAGATAGACACCTACGCTCCCGAAAGCAAAACTTTGTTGGAAAGGATGACGGCGTCGGCTGCAAACGGATATGCCGACCGCGCGGGAATAGGCTTTGACGATACCTCCTTGGAAACCGCCGAAGTCGAAGTGCAGTGGAACGCCGGCGAAACGGACGCTTTCATAGCCGCGTTGCAATCTCCGGAAGGAAAAGTCCTGCGCCTCAGCGCGATAGTGTATCAAGGCACGCTGTTGGAATCCGAAATTTCCTGCAAATTTGAAATTTTGGAAAGAAAAGTAACTTCTTTGGGATTCTCGAATCACAATTCCGACGATTCCGATCTGATAGCGTTGGACGACACTTACGTCAACTATATGCTGATCGTGGAAAAGGTATACGCCTTGACCGCGGACGGCGCGTTCGCCACTCCGTACCGATACATAGAGTATCTGCTGTCCAATATCGATTTTACCGTCGACGATACTCCGTACAAAGCACAGGCTGAATATTCGATCGACGAAACCGCATTCAACAATGCCGCTTATCAGCGTCCCAACGCCTCTTATCCCGGCGCGACCACGGAAGGAGGTATAATAACCGTTCCGCTGACGGTGGACAACCTGTACGGAGTAGGTTCCTGCAAACAGACGCTTACGCTGAAAGTCGTATTCCACGACAACGACATTCCGCCCGGCGAAGACATCCTTTCGGAACAGCTTGAAACTTTCTCCGAAGAAGGAGCTCCGTTATATGCTAACGGCTACACGCTGCCCGACGAATCCACCATAACTTTCGCCTATAAGGAAAGCGCGGTTTCGGATAATTACATCAACTACCAAGTGACGATATCCGGTCTGGAATGGCTGTCCAACGGCAGCTACAGTTCCGACAGCGGCGAAGAATTGATACACACGGGCGATTCCGTCAGCGTCATTCCTTCGGGATTGATGAGCTTTGACGGAGGCACGTCGATACTGCTTTCGACGACGCTGCCCGACGGGTTCACCACCGTGGGCAGACAGATAAGCGTCCGTCCGAAGATAATCTCCGGCGACGGCGAAAATTACCGTTACAACGCCGCTTCCGAAGTTCAGAACGGATTTGCCGTACAATCGGGTTATATAGAAATACCGAATATCTTTGCGGTATATGATCTGCTGAACGACGGCTTCGCCGATTTGCTGCCGAAGACCATACAGCCACAGACGACAGCCGATTTCACGACCGATTATTCTTCCATCAGCTTTGCCGTTACGGGTTGGACGCCCTCGGACACTTTTGCCGCGGCAGACGGCACCACGTTCGACGGCGCAAAATTGAAAACCAAGCTGAAATCCGCAGGCTATGACGGATTGTTGGCGACCTCGCAGATCAGAGGATATAACGGCGAAGTCCAGACGGTGCAACTGCGCGTCCGCGTAACCGCGCTGACGTCGCCGATGATCGTGGCGGAACAGCTTACCGACGGCGGAGTAGACACAGAAACGGGCAAACAGAAGCTGATCCTGGATCCTTACGGCAGCTATTCCAACTCCGACGGAAAATTCTCGCTTCCGCAAAGACCCACTCTGTCGTTTAACGGCGGTTTGGTGGTGCATAAGTTTACCGTGGATCTGAAATATGCCTATAAGACAAACCCCGGCAATCAGATTTTCGATATTTCCTATAGCGCCTACGATAACTCGACAAAGACACTGACGGTCACGTTGCCGGACGGAACGAATTTTGATTTCGATATTGCGTTCATAGAACGCCTACTCGGCGAAAATCCCCGCATTGAGTATACCACTACAGCGAATGCGGGAACCGAAAGTCGTAAATTCG
>CALVXZ010000114.1 GCA_944371785.1 uncultured Clostridia bacterium
TTCAGCCGCCGCCATAATCGCGCCGAAGTCCGATTTCCCGTCGCCGACTGCGGTTATTATCGGGAATTTCCAGAACTTTTTACCGTCTTTTAAATGTATACAACGCGCTCTGCCCGAAATTCCCGTCAGTTCCGATGCGGGGTCGTATCCGGCAAAATAACACCAATAGGTATCGAAAATAAAGTGGATGTCGGGGCATTCGTCCTTTAAAAAATCGAAAACGCGTTTCCCGGGAGCGACGCTTTTTTTGAATT
This sequence comes from uncultured Clostridia bacterium, assembly GCA_944371785.1. Lineage (GTDB taxonomy): Bacteria > Bacillota > Clostridia > Christensenellales > DTU072 > Stercoripulliclostridium_A. The sequence goes on from CALVXZ010000114.1 coordinate 255, forward strand.
CGTAAGCGTGATTATGATATCCGAAATCCAATCCGGCGGCTTTCAGTTTACGCGCGACGCCGTTAACTTCATCCGCAAATATCTTCAGCCCGTCGCCGCTACGGTAATTCATCGGCATCATACCCAACCCCACCATTAACGCGCCGAGGGCGAGATGTTCTTCTATCACCCTGTCGGTATCGTGCAAAATCCTTTCCCAGGGCGTATGCGTCAGCGGCAGAACGATACCGTAATCCGCGGCGAGGGCGCGGCATTCGGCGGCGTCGTAATTAAATTTTAAACCGCTGATTTGTGCCGAGCCCCCGCCCTCCTCTCGAAGCAATTCGAAGACGCCTTTCAGGTCGTCCTCGTTTTTTAACACGTTTCTGAAGGTATAAAGCTGCGCTCCTATATTTATCATATCGTTTTTTTGCCTTTTATTACGTTTCCGCCGCCGCGAAAACCGTCGCGGCGGCACATTGTCTTAAGCTCTCTCCCCGTTTGCCGAAGCGCGTTTATTCGTATTTTTTGCCGCGTTTCATCAGGAAGAAGATCAGCGAACCTATCGCAAGTACCGTAAGCGCGCCCAACACATAATACAGCCATTCGAAGTTGCTTTCTTCTTCTTCTATCGTCAGGATGAATTCTTTTACGGTTTCGGCATACAATTCGTCGCCTTCGTAAGTTACGACGACGGTGTATCTACCTGCCGAAGTCGGCAGCGAAGAGAATCTGTTGCCGGCGCCGTCGACGTATTCTATCGTCACGCCTTCCAATTCGTTCAGGGAGCTGCCGTTTACGGAACCTATTATCGCCAGAGGATTGGTTTCGCTTTGATCGAGGTTCGTAAAAATTTCGATCGCCGCCTGAGCCTTTTCGACGATCAGCTGTATCGAGCCGCGGATATCGCCGCCGTTCACGCCGTCATAGCGCGAATAGAACGAAACGGGATCGTAAGGCAGGAAGGACCAGGTATATTCGTGAGTTCCGGGTACCAGCTGCTGACCGGGATCCAACACTACGCTTCCAAGCTGAGTGCCGTCTATTCCCGCGGTATTCGCGGTCAGTTCGGGCAGATCGTCGCCGTAAACCAATTTTCCGTTGAATGCGTCGGGCACGACGCTGAACACCGCCTTTTTGATCGTCAGCAACACGGAGGAACTGATCGTACGGTAATTGGGTTTCGATACGGTGACGGATATCGAATATGTGCCGGGTTCTACGAACCTGCTTTCGGTAAGGTAGGTGACCTTCGCGCCGTCGTCCACGGAAAGTTCTACGGTGTGCATCAGCCCGTCGTATACCACCGTCGTCGTAAGCGCCCATACGGGATCGTTCATTTCGGCAAGCTCGATGTAGTAATATTCGCTGACGCCGCCTTCCAGATAGTAATTGTCGTTTCCGCCCGTCAAGGTGGCTCTGATCCTGAATCCTTCCTCGGTCACGTTGGTGTTGTCGCCTTCGCAAGTCAGGATGATATTGACGTTTTCGCCTTCCACCACTCCGGAAATTTCATATCCGACGATCTTGTTGTTGCCGTCGTATACCAGGTCGTCGGGAGCGGTGTAGTCTATGGTAACGGGCTTCCTGTCGATGAAATAGTATACCTCCGGGATCCGTTTCAGTATGATATAGTTCGCGCTGGACGAAGAAACGTCGCTTTCAATTTTGTAATAACCGTTGTTCAGGGCCCCCGACACGAATACGGAGCCGGACACGTCGACGCCCGTCAGCACGGATCCCGCGACGTCAAGCCTATTCCCGAACAAGGGCGCCTTCGCGACGGGGTTGCCGTCGGCGTCATACAGAGTATACAGGAATTCGTCGAAAGGTACGTCGGCAACCGACAGATCGTACAAGCTTCTGTTTTCGGCGCTTCTTGCCTTCATATCGTCAAGATCGACGTAGAATACGCCTTCCGCGCTTTCGAAAACGACGTAATTTTCTGCGATCACCGTCACGTCTTCGCCGTCTGCGGCAAACGCGAGCGCTACGCCGTTATAATCTATCGAATAACCGTTTTCGGTTTCCGTAACCGCATAGTACAGGACCTTTTTCGCCGTCTTTCCGACAACGTCCAGGATAAATCTGCCGGCGTCGGTTTCGTAAACGTATTCGCCGTTGAAATCTCCCTTCTCCAGCGCGGTCACATCGACGATGACGTCGCCGAAGCTTACCTTCGTGACCGTCAGCGGATAGGCTTCGACCGCCAGGCTTTCCTTCGTCAGTATCAGATAGCATCCGCCCGCCACAGTCTTGTATACCGCGGAATCGCCGTCGGCGGACACGTTCGTCAGCTTCGCAAAGTCAATATACAGCGTGCCGTCGGCGGTCTGTAACGCCGCGGCGGTTTCGATTATGGTGTACACTCTGCCGCGGAAGTCGTCGGCTGTGCCGCGTCCGAAATCCAAAGTCGCGTCTACGCGGACTCCGTCGTCGCGTACGAACGCATACGAAGCGGTATCTGCGGACTCGTCGTAAACGTAGTTCGCGCTGTTGGTATCCACCTTCACCACATACACGCCGCCGTCCGGCGAAGTGTAACTGAGGTATATTCCGCCCGTCACCGTATAACCGATGCCTTCGGAAACCGCGGGATAGATTATCATTCTGTCCGCATCGAGTTTGTACGCCGTGCCGCCGATCTCGATATCGACTATGCCCGCCGCGCCGGAAATGTCCGCGGTATAGGAAACTCCGCCGACGGAGCACACCGCCTCGGTAATTTCAACGGAGTACAATTCGTAATCGCGCCACTGTTCGGCATACAGTTTGCCGTTTTCGCCTTCCGTCAGCAATCCGCCGTAAACGGTGTAAACGGCGTTCGAATCCGAATATTCGCCCTTGGATATATCGTAACGGTATCCCGTGGAAATATCGGTTACGGCGGCATATTCGAAATACAGCACGCCGTCGATCACATAGGAATACATATAAGCGACTGCCGATTCATCCGCAAAATCGCCGTCGTACACTTTGCCCTGTCCGAATACGGGTATTACCCTGATTTCCACAGGATCTATCGTCAGCGCGTTTTCTATGACGGCGCTGCCGTTAGAGAACATCTTGTCTTCCGACGAAGCGGTATAAGTCAATCTGACGTCGTAAACGTCGGCGTTTACGGGCGCTCCCGACCAACTTCCGGTGCTTCCCGTCGCCCTGTATTCGACGTTGATGAATCCGTAATAGAATTTGTCGGCGCCGGGAGTGCCTGCGGGATAATATATGTCGGTACCGGCGCCCGTTTCCAACGAAACGATTATGCCGGCGGAATTGACGGAGATCGGCTTTCCGGTGAAGGTATGTCTTTCGGCTTCGATATCCAGATCGGGCGAAGGCAGCCTGATGGTCAGCGCCCCTGCCGAATTCTGGGTGTTATTCATATAATTGGCTCCGGAAGACGTGAAGGTCACCCTGATCTCGTAGGATCCGGGTCCTTGTTCGAACGGGAAGGTCTGCGACCAGGAAACGCCGGTGGAAGTCCTTATTCCGTACGATACCGAAACGGTGCCGCATTTTTCCAAAGTGTCGTTTCCGGACAGCATTATCCTGTAAAGTCTGGAATACAGGCTCTGCAGATCTCCGGTCACGAAATAATTCATGGCTTCTTCGTAACTGAGCGATACCGGATAGATGATTATCGAAGGCATCGCCGCAGTAATCACTATCGTCACTCCGGGGTTGTAATCGCTGGCGCTTGCGGTAAAGTTGTCGCTTTCGCCGGTTTCCAGATAATTGATACCGACCGTATAAGTGCCCACGTTCACGGGAACGCCGGATATCTTGGATCCGGAAGCGTCGTAATAAACGTATACCAGACTGCCGCCGGGCATAACTCCGTTGACGCCCGCCAGATTGGCGCTGATACCTCTGCCGGAACCGTTATAGGTGTATTGCAGATTGCTCTGTCCGTTATAGATGATCTCTACGGTGCGCTTTGCGATGCTGCAATTTCCGGTGATAACGTTCTGCCCCGCGGTCATGGCGTAGTTATTGTTCTGATCGGAGGTGTACTCCAGGATTATATCGTATTCGCCGTGATCGATTATCGAAGCGTATTCTGCGCCGTCCTTGCGGAAAATGATCCTGACGGATCCGGGCAGCTGACCGTTTGCCGCCTCCGCTCCGACCAGCACGCCTTCGTTCAACAGGATATCGACACCGAAGGTCAAAGTATGCGGGCTGGCGTCATATACCCACTTCCTGCCCGCAAAGCTGAAATCGTATGCGGTCAGCATCTTAGGCGTGATCTCGAACACGTTATTGCCGCTTTCCGACCTGGAAATTACCGTGTAAGTTTTGTCGGCTTCCATATCGTGAGGGATATATATCACCCAGATGCTGTAAGTGCCGACGTTTATCGCCTGAGCGTTTTGTCCGATCAGGTAATTTTTCAGAGCCTCGTAATCCTGCCCGTAATCCGGAACGGTGCCCTCCGGCATGAATCCGAAGTAGAATTCGCCGTACGTTACGCCGTCCACGGTTTCTCCGGCAGGGAATTCGTTGCCCTTGAATTCGCTTTCGTCCGGGAAAGTCAGGATGAAATCCGATGCGGACAGCTCGTGCGCCGATCCGTTATAGACTCCGGAGTAAGCTCCGCCGCCGATATAGGTGAACTTTACCGCGTCCGCGGAAATCATTATGCAGTTTTTCAGGACGTATCCTATCCGATCGGCATAGTTCGAATTGTACGAAGTATAATCGAATCTGATATCCCATGTGCCGCCGGTCAGCGATACTTTCGCGGGATCGGTGTCGGCTATCGTGTAATTTATCCACGGAGCTTCGTCGCCCAAAGCCGAATTGCGGAATTCCACGTTCGAGAATGTGCCGCTGGGCACTTCTCCCGAAAGCCCTGTTTCCGCAGGCAGCAGGCTGGAAAGGAAGATCCCGTTTTCGTCATACGGCGCGGTGATGGATCCGGAGCCGTAGCCGAATTCAAGTTCGTACGGAGTTATGTTCAGCGCGTTCCACACCGGATTGCTGACGCTGTCGGTATATACGGCTACCTCTTCGCCGTCGGCGTTTACGTATATTACCGTCGTGGTTTCTTTGTAATTGCCGTTTTTATCCGACGGGAGGTATCTGATCGCAACGCCGTATTGACCGGAGTTCCTGGGCGCCGCGTTGGTATAGTTTTCAACGTTGTTGACGGAAGGATAATAGAAGAATATTATTTCCTTGCTTTCGTTGAAAGTAAAATCGTCCAAAGCTTCCCCGTTCTCGTCGAGGATACCCTTTACTTCGTAATTCACGCCTATGCCGCTGCCGGAGAACATCGTTTCGGTATAATGTACGAAGATATTGACTTCGGCGGGCTGAACGGTCAGATACTGTTCGGCGCCGGCTATGAATTCGTAGTTTTGCGAAACGCCGCCGACAATGGTCACGGCGTGCGAACCGGTTTCGGTGGTTAAGCCGCAATCCAAATAATCCACGGAGGGCGCGACGAAGCCTGCCTCTATCTCCAGCATCGCCATACTGTCGCCGTTCACGAATCCGGTATAATTCAGCTTATATCCGTCGGGCGCGTAATTTGCATCGTATTTCACGGGATTATCCGCGCCGTATACCTTATATATAATGTTCGTGTTTCCGGAAGAAATGTCTCCCGTATATGCCGTCACCGTCAGCGCGGCTTTTTTGATTATGAGGTTGGCGTAGTTCAAAGCCTCGTCGCCCGTAAGCCCCGCATAATCCTTATAAGTGGTCAGGTTGATGGCGTAATTGTTGTATTTCGACGCCTGAGTGGTGCCGGCGATGGTCAGAGTATAATCGTTAGCCGCAGGAGTGTCCTGTCCCTCTTCCACTAAATAATTGTTCAGAGTGAACCCCGCCGCGACGTCGGCTGCCCTGTCGCCGTCCGCAAGACCTATGAAGGTGAAGTATTGGATCATTCCGGGGTTGAAAGAGGAATCTCCGTAAGCGATTTCCCAAGCCGAACCGTCCTCCTTGCCGAAGAATACCGTCAACGAACGTTGGTTTACCGTGTAAGTGGCGGATCGTTCGAACATGAAGTAGACGTTGGAATAATCCGAAGGATCCAGGTATCCGCCGTGCGACAACGTCAGCGAAGTGGAGCCTGCGGAACGCACTCTGAGGGAATACGTCATTATGCCGTCGGTTTTGCCAATTACTTCTATGACGCTGTCGGCAGTGCTGGTCAGCGACGGATTTATCGGGTTGTTGCCCGATTTCATCGACAAAGGCAACATAACGTCGCCGTCGCCGTAGGTAAATGCGCCTCCGAATACGGTGCCTTCGAAATCGTCGTAGTTTTTCACCAGGACGCTGTAATCGGAATATTCGGTCAGCGAAGTGTCCGCCGCCGAAGGCGCTATCGTAGCCGTATAGAAATTCGTGCCGCCCGGGAAGCTTGCTCCGACGATATAATATCCGGAACAGTTTTCGTAATTGAATCTGATCACGGCGCCCGTCGTCGCTCTGCCGAAAGCGTCTACGCTGGGCGCGTCTTCGTCATACGTCACCGTATACAGTCCGCTTGCCACCGGAACGGGTTTGAAGTCGCCGTCCGACAGAATTTCGTACAGCATAAACTCCGCCTTTACGGCAGGATATATCGCTGTCGTGGTCGCGCTGACCCTGATGCCCGTTTCGTACATATCCGCCGCGGAGATCTGATATTCCGCGCGCTTCAATTCGTCTTTGCTCAGCAATTCCCTGTCGAGCACCGGCACGTCGTTTCCTAAATATATATCGGAACTCAGCGAAACAGTCTGCTGTATCGCTTCTATCCTGAATTTTACGGTCACGGAATCCGTTCCGGTATAGTTGTTTACGCCTTCCACGGTGATCGTATGCGTTCCCACGTTACCGTTATCGGAATAGATGACTATGAAATCGCCGGTCGCTTCGCCTTCCGTCAAAGCAATGGGCGTGTTGTCCATATACACCGATATCGCAGTGATCTTCGGCATCACGACGTTGGAATCTTTGCTGTTCTTGTAATAGTAAACGAATTCGTAATTGCCGCCTGCGGTATTCAGTCTGCCGACTTCCACCTTCATATCCGGGTCGGAATAGATCTTTCCGGTCGCCTCGTTGATATAATCCAACGTGACGCCCGTAAGACGGCTTAAAGTCTCGCTGCCTTCTTTGTAAACTATCGAATAAGGCTCGATCGTGAACGGCACCCAGCACTTTCCGCCGTAATTGCCCGTTCCTTCTATCGCAAGATAAGCGGTGCCCGCGTCTACGTTATCCCTGTATTCGCCCGTAAACGTGTAATCGGTGATGTAATTCAGAGATACGTTGTTGTACGTGACGTTTAGCTTTGTGTCGTTTTGCGGCGTGTGTTCGGCGCGGTCGTATGCTTCGGTTATGGTGCTCGCAGCGGAAATGTTCTCCGCGTTCGCTTCGGTGCCGCTTGCCGATGCCCATGCGCTTTCGTCGGTCCACAGATACTTTTTGCCGATGCTGAAATATACCCTCAGGCTTCCGATATAGTTCGGGCTGAGATCGTTGTCGCCGCTGACGGCGTTAAATTGCAAAGTAAAGTATGCGTTGCCGCTGATATCTTGCCCGGAAAGGACGTAAGAATCCGTAACGTCCGTGTTTTTGCCGTAGACGTTACTTAACACATATTGCTTGATCGGGTTACCCGAATTGTCATAATCGGATACCTTAAGATAAGGTATCGTAAAGTTTTCGCCGACTATCGAGATCTCGTAAACATCGTCGTAAACGAATGCGAAATCGTTTTCGTTCGACAATGCGCGCGCCTGATATGTCAGCGAATCGGTAACGTATCCGACGTATCCGGAGCTGTTGAGTTCCAACGGGGAGATCTGGAAATTCGTCACGTACGTTCCCGTATAGTTGCCGCGCATCGGTATCGATATCGTTGCCGTACCCGCATTCGTGTTGTCGGAATAAACTATTCCGTCGGCGTTATAATCATCCGTTCCGAACGTATGCGTCAGCGGATTGCCGTTGACGTATATGTTGGTAATGCTCATATTGAAAGCGGGCGTCACGGCGTTTTCGGGATCGAAGTACACGGGCTGACCCACGCCTTGGGCGTCCGGATTGAACGCTATATTTATCGTGTGTCCGTAGGAATGCCCCTGATCGCCGCTGCCGGGCAGATCGGTGACGTCCAAAGGCACTATCTCATAGGTGGTCGTCACGGTGCCTTCCAGGTTCCGGGTACTCAGTCTGATCGTCATCGTAGCCGTGCCCGCGTCGATATTGTCGGAATACGATACGTCGCCGGAACTGTCTGCGGTGCCGATATCGAAATATGCGGGAGCATACACCAATCCCGAATCCCACGGCGCAGAGGTTCCCGGAACAGGCACGCGGTCGTATACGGGAGAGCTGATACCGTCTTCGGTCGCCGCAAATACTACGGTAGCGGGACCGGGGTCTGTTCCCGGCACGTTGACAACGCTGCCGATATAGATCGTAAAGAATACGTATTCTATTCCTTTCTGCTGTTGCTCGCCACCCGAATAGATCAGGTTCATTTCGTCGCCCTGAGCTTCGCCTTCCGCACTTCCGAAATTGCGTTTGGAAATATTGAAGTAAACTTTGAAATTGGACAGGGTCACGTTGTATTGCGATGACGTGGTATTGGCGTATAACCTTACCGACGCGGCATCCGTGCCGTCGACGGCATAATCGCACGCGTTGATGTTGTTTTGATAATCGGAATCGTTATTTGTCGAAGCCAGATTGATATAAGAACCGATCGTCCCCGAATTTACCGATCTTTCGACGCCGCTTTCGTCAACGAATTTGGTGCAGCCGTTGGATACCAACGGGAATATAACTATGCCCTTCGCGCCCGTGTTGACGTCCAAAGTCGCATATATCCATACATATATTACGGTTATATCGTTGTGAGGTCTGATCTCGAACCCGGTATAAACGGTTCCGGCGTCCCTTTGAATGGTTGTGGCGGCGTTGTTCAAAGCGCTCTTATATGCGGCAAAATCAGACGACTGCGTGGCGCGTCCGTCCGCCGTAGTAACCCTGGACACCGAATTATAAGTTGCGTTGCCTACCGCAAACGACGACTGTCCGTAATATACGTTGTCGCCCGTCAGCTCGATCCTGTTTATCGTGAACGGAATCGAAAAATCGCCCACGAAGTTTCCGCCTTCGACCGCGTAAATCATTGCGGTGGCGTCGCCGACGTTGACGTTGTTCGAATAATTCCAGGTGAAATCGACGCCGTTTCTAAGCGTATATACCGTGCCGCCGAATTTCATATAAACCGTGTCGCGGATAGGAGTTATCGCAAGCGAAGAATAATCGTAACTGCCGAAAGTAAGCTCCGTTTCTATGTTCTGTCCCGAAGATATCTTGTCGAATGACACCTGCGGATAGGACTCGTGTTTATCCACGGAGTCCAAATCCAGACCGGTAATGTCAAAGGTTACTACGACGTGACCGCACTCCTCGCCGTTATACATCACCGCCAAACCGAATCTGTAGGTGCCCACGTTAAACGGTTTGGTCTCGAACTCCTCGCCTACTTGAATGCCGCCGCTGATCTCTGAATAGTAATTTTTGCCCGATTCGTGAGAACTGAGCCCGTACCGTTGCAGCGTATAGCCTGATATATCGTTGACGTAAGGCCCCTGCCCTATGCCGTTTCCGTTGGAATCCTGTTTATAAATAAATTCGGCTTGGTTATCATTGACCGTTATCTTGGTGAACTGCGCGGTGGCGGTCACCAATCCCCCGGATGTGCCTTCGACCCTTGTCGAAGTTCCAAGAGCCAGATTTATCGACTTTTTGTCAACTTCATTCCGCTCGTTTGAACTCCAGGTATCTTTGTTATGTATGGTGCCGCCCGTGATCTGCCAACCCGAAAAATAATATCCTTCTTCGGCGATCGCGGTAATAGAATTCAGCTCTTCGCCCCAATCCAATTGGTGATTGTTATACTCGGTCGACGAAACATAACCGTTGGGACCCGCATTGACAGTCAGTTTCGGCAAAGGATTTTTAGTGCAAGTGAAATTCTGCAAAGTAACGCCGTTGAACGTGACCGTAGGATTACCCGGCCAATACCACGACCTTCCGTAAAAGGTAAACTGCATGGTGATACCGTATCTTACCACCTTCGTTCCTTTGGGGATCTGATATGTTACTTTCTTCGTCGTCAGATTGGTCTTTTCTTTGTCGAATCCGTCGGTTTGGGAAGACCCGGAAATAGCAGTAAAACTGCCCATACTGCCTCCGCCGGAAGATCCGGCTACGATAAATATCGTATACTGCGTCCTGCCCCAGTTATACATAAAGTCACTGCCGACGTTTCCGTTTAATTTGAAAGTAAACGACATCTCCCCTATGTAACCGCTGTTTGCGGCGGCGATCTCCCCCTTGTTCAGTTTGACTTCGTACATCTGGTAGAATTTATAGGTTTTGGAGCTGCCCCCGCTGGTATTAAACGACGTGCCTGAAAATCCCTCTGCCGCCGTCATCGGAGTAGGAGTGTTGAAAATGCTTGTGCCGGAGACCCATGACGAAGGACTCTTGCCGAACCAGTCTGCACCGCCGCCGGTGTTTACTATGCCCGACAAACTCCATGCGTCGGCTTTAAGTCCGCCGGAGAGATCGGACGAACCGGGCATCATGGAAAACAGCGCAAAGCTGATCGCAAAAACGACCAAAACGGCAACGATTATGGCTACCGTCTTTAAAATAGCGTATAGTCTTTTCTTTTTGACTTTTTCGACGTTTACGTTATCGGTCATAATATTTTCTCCTTTTCCGCAGTCCCTCCGAATGCGGATTATATGTCGTTTTTTCGCCCGGAACTTTTACGGGCTTTGCGGTTTTGTTCCCGAATGCGCAGGCTCAGGAATTTAATGTCTTTCCCACGTTGCGCGAATCGGAAACGTTGTTTATTTTCAGCGAAGAAGCCGACGAAGCGAATACCGCCGTCGAATCTCCGCGCATAATACCTATATATTTACCTGCCGAAACGGAGACTCCGCCTATATCGGCAGACACGGAAGACTGGATATGCCACGTTGCGGAATGTTCCGACTGCGGCGCGGTAGAATCGCCTATGATACCGCCGTAGAATATCGTGCCGCCGCGCAGCTTCACGTTCATATTCATCGAAGCACCTATCACGGACGCGCCGTCGGAGATACCCAATACGCCTCCGAAGATTATTTCCGAAGAAGCGTCGGCGTAAATTTCCGCGCTGCCGGTGACGGTGATACGGCTTATCAGCGCGCCGGGCAGAGCACGTTCGGCAACCGCCCCGAAGATCACGGAACCCGAATACGAACGGATCTCCGCGTCGAACGTCAGATTCCTGACGCTGCCGGACAATTCTTCGAACAGCGGCGCCGTCAATCCGGAAATGATCCTGCTGTTACCGGATATCGAACCGCTGAACGTGCCGCCGAAGCCTTCGAATTTTTCTTCCGCGATACCGTCGCCGTTCAAATCGCCGAGGACAAAGTCCGCGCCGATCACGAACGAAGCATCCATATACGAGGTTATGTTCCTGAATTCACGGTAACCGTTTATCACGAACGGATCGAGGTCGGTTCCCGAACCCGAAGCGAACGGATAAACTCCGTTCAGCCTTTCGCCGACGGTGATCGCGTATTTGCCGGACGTGTATGCGTACGAACCGGACAGCCCGCTGCGGCTTTCGGCAACGGGAACGTAATCCGATTCGCCGACGAAAGGTATGGTTACGGAATATCCCGCCGCGGCGGAAGCGCCCGCAATGTACCCTATCGCCTTCATTTCGATCGCGTCGGCGCCGTCGGAATTCAATTCTCCGGCGACAGTGCCGACGTCGGCGCGTCCCGTATAATCGGCTTCGTAACCGCCTGCCAAAGCGACGTATTCGACTTTTCCGCCGGATATGTTGCCTGCAAAGCCTCCGATAAACGCATACGAAGCGATCAGCCTCATTCCGATAGCCGAAACGATATTGTCCGCTTCGCCGCGCGACATACCGGCAAAGCCTCCGGCATATACGGTTCCGCCGGCGTCTACGGTAATGTTTCCGGTAATGACGACGCCGGAAACTGCGGCGTTATCGGCGATGATGCCGGCAAACGCCCCGGCATAACCGCCGTCCGGTAACAGGAAGTCGGCGTACATATCGGCAATGTAAAGGTTCGTCAACGTCCCTTCGAAGGACCTGAACAGTCCGAGGCTGGATCCCGAATCCGATAAATCGATATCGGTCAGCGCGAACCCGTCCCCGTTGTAGTTGCCCCTGAAAGGAGTAGCGTTCATATACTCCGCATAACTGCCGGGCGCGATGTCGGCGGTCTGCCTGAAATACGCCCACGGCACCAAAGCCACAAGCTCCAATGCGTAAGCGTCGGATATCGCAAAGGGATTGTTCTCCGATCCGGTACCCGAAACTTCCAGCCGTTCCGCCAACCTTCCCGTATAATAATCTACGAGTTCCGACGGAGCCATACCTAAGATCTCCGTATCCGAAGCCGACACTCCGACCTGTCCTTCAACGGCGGTAAACTTCAGTTTCTCCGCGTCCGGATAGTCGTTATTGCCCAAACCGCGTTCGGATAACGATGCCTTGCCGTAAGACACTCCGCCGTCCATATAGAAATTGGCTTCGTTCGTGGAACCTGCTCCGTCGGCGTAACCGGCAAGGCTTCCCGCAAACAGGACTGCTCCGCCTGCGCCGCCCGGCGCGCTGCAACCGTCCGCGGTGATCGTGGAAACCGAAAGGCACCTGGTAAGGTAAGATCCGCCCGTCAGCGAACCGACAATGCCGCCGACGTTGCCGGAAACGGAATCCGCGAACACGCTTACCGCCGCAAACGACATAGCTATCAACGCACCGTCCGCTTTCGCAGCCACTCCGCCGAAATCTACGGCGGCGTTTTGAATATATACGTTGGCGGACACGTACACGTTCGATACGCCGGATCCTGCTCCGCCTATATACGGAGTCAGCACCGCGTAATCACCGTCCGAGCTTATTTCGTAACGGAGAATTTCGACTTTCAGTTCTTCTATCCTGCCGCCTTCCACCGAAGAGAACACGCCGCGGAAAGTATTTCCGCCGACCCTGTCGGCTATAAACGCGTATCCGCCGCCGTTATAGACTCCGTCAAAGACGTTTTTCAAACCGCCGAAGGAAGAGTCTAAAACGATATCGGCTTCCTGCAGGAAAAATTTGTGGTCGCCGTCGTAGCCGAAAGCGATCTGTCCCGGATCGGAAGGATCCGTGTATCTGTCTATCATCTTGAAATCGTCGATGCCGCGGACCCTGAACATATCTTCGTCGGTTCCGGCATTTTCGAAATACCTGACCGTGACCGCAGCGGTGTTGCTCTGCACGTATTCGCCGTCGGTATAGGACACCAACGGGAAATTGTCGGCGAATTCGCCTGTCATGTTCGCCGTGCAGATATATTGACCGTACGGATCGCCGACGTCGAATTCGTCAGGCATCGTCACGGTATATTGCAAAGCGTATCTGAACCATCCGTTCAGTATCAACGGGAATTTCAGAGTTATCGGCACGAATCTTCCGTTTGCCTGCACCGATTGTTCCAGATTGACGAATTCGGGCACGACCGCGCAGTACAGCCCGACTTCCACCACCGTGTCGCCTTCGACATACACGTCGTTCAGGTTGTAAGTCGTCGAAGCGGCAGAGTCGGTATAGTTGTATTCTACACGGACCTCGCCGTTTACGGTGACGCTGCGCAGCAGGAAAGCGAATCCGTTCTGTATGCCGCCGCCTTCGGCAGAAGCGCGGAATTGGATATTGTTCAGCGGCATCCCGCGATACAGTTTGCCGGAAAGCAAACCGTTGTCTTTCATAACCGCAAACCGGTTCTCTTCCGTTATCAGTTCGTCCGTAACTCCGCCTACCGACGAATAAGCGGTAAACGAATATTCGTTTTTATCTATTCCGATAACGATCTCGCCGCCGTTGGTCTGCCTACCTGCGCCCGTGACCCACGTATAGCTAATTTTCCATTCGCCGTAGCCTGCGGAGAACAGTTCGTCGGTAAGAGTGATGAAATCGGCGTCGGTAGCATCCGGATCCAGCGCGCATCTGCCGGTGACGGGATCGGGCAGTTCGGTGCCGCCGTCGATCAGTACGGCGGAATATTCGAAATAGGTGCCCGAATAGTTTATCGGCAATCCCCTTCTGGATATACCCACGTCGGTGTAATACCAGTCGCTCCCCGCGCCTTTGGAGCCCGTCAGCGTCAGTTCGCCGTTTCGGGGATTTTCTTCGTCTATGAGTATAATTATTTCGCTTTCGGCGGCCATACCGGAAACGGAAGCCGCCCTGACCGAATAGGTTCTGCCGTCGCCGGTCGCGTTGTCGGCGTCCGCCCAGACGATACGGTAAACTCCGTCCGTCAGTTCCGCCGTATGCCACTCGCCGTCGATATACGAATATTCAACGCCCGCGACCCCGGAAAAACCTGCGGACACTTCGGCGGTGATAACCACTTCGCCGAACGCCCAACCTTCCTCGCCTACTTCGAACCGATAACCGCCCTGACCGTCGGGATCGTATTCGCCGGTCAGTTCCAAAGTAACTTCCCGTTTGTCTATTCTGATCTCCATATCGCTTTCGACGGAGCCGCCGTCCTTGTCCGAAACGAACCTGAACGTGAACGTCGAATCGGTATTTTCGGAGATTTCGTATGTATGGTATGCCGTACCTGAATTTTCGGGTATCCTAACTTCGTCAAATCCGGTCGCGCTAAGCGTTCCGCCGTAGGCTCCGGCAACGATTTCAACGGTCACGCGCACGGTATTGCAGGTCCATTCTCCGGAAACGTAGCCGCTTTCGGAACCGTCTTCGTCCGTTACGGAGGCGGAAAGCGACAGCGATATCTCCACGGTGTCTTTGTTATAAGCGAAGGAGGATTCTCCGTCAAAGCTGCATTCCACCGCTATGCCCGCGCCCGTCACCAAACGGATACGGATGTTGCCGATAGCCTGACTGCCGAATTCCAATTCGGGCACTCCGACGACGAATTCTTCGTCGACGAACAGCCAATCGGTGCCGTTAAAGGAATATTCCGCGCGTAAGCCCGAAGCCCCGGCAACGAAGGTTCCGCCTTCCGCGTCGGTCACTTCGAAACGGAACAGCACGCTTTGATCGTCAAACAGTGCGGTACCGGAATCCAAAGGATCCGACGCCGTCTGATCGCCCGTCTTCAGATACGGGACCGCGTTTACGGTAAATCCCGAAGTCGTGTCTATCAGCGCTTCGAACAGATACATATTGAAATTCCCGGCGACGTCGGCGTATCTTACGATGTATATGCGGTTTTCGGAAAGCACGTATTGATACAATCCGTTCGCCAACGTTTCCGGAGCCGTGCCGATGCCCGCGGCGACAGCCTCTTCCAACTGTTTCTGCAGTTCTTCTTCGCCTTCCGGAGTATCCATCAGGACAGGATCGAAATCGTACAGCGAAATACTTTGAGCGTCGATACCGGATACGGAATCCGTCAAAGCGAACTGCCATCTGACGGGTTGGTTGGACCAAGTGCCGGTAACGTCGACCGGGTTGTTGTCCGAATCGTAATAATTGCCGGAGGGCGCGCCGGGCAGAGTCCAGTCCCTGCTGACGGTAAAATATCCGTCGGAAGGATACGTCACCGTGACGCCGGCGCCCGTCCTTAATCTGAAACGGTAGTTGGTCTTGCCTTCGACGGCGGGGATCTCGAACGTAAAAGTATGTCCTTCTTCCAACAGAGAACCGTCCTCCGGCACCGTAGTCGACACCAAAGTCGCCCAATAACCGGCGTTCAGATATTCTATCGTGGTCCCGGAAACCACGACGTCGTACGTAAACGTGACGTTCAGCGTGCCGTTGCCGATTATCCACGCGCCGGATTCGTATTCGGTGACCGTCGTGTCTTCGGTCAGTTCGGCAACGACTTCGAACGTCGGCGACATCGTCGGGTCGACGTTCAGCGTTATCCCCTCCGCGGACACGACGTTACCCGCCCTGTCCGTTGCGGAAATGACGTATTCGTTGCAATCGGTGACGTTTACTATGAATTGAGTATCGCTGATTTTTTCGATAACGACGTCGTCGCGGCCTTCAACGTATACCCCGTATATTCGGTTTTCTTCGTCCCACGGGATACCGGACAGATTGTCCGTTACCGTTACGGTCACTCTGACGGCTTCCGCGGTCCAGGGAGCTTCGCCCGTGTGCCCGGCGTAATCGGCTTCGTTCAGAGTTATCACGGGAGCGGTGTTGTCGATTTTGACCATACCGGCATCCAACAAGTTCGTCGTTATGCCGTTTGCCGCGCACGCGCGGAAATAAAAACGCTTATCGCCGCTTTCCGTCAAAGACACGCTGAAATTCAGCGTGACAGCGTCGGAATCCGCGTCGGGAGTAACGTAGCTGCCGGCGTCGATAAATTCGCCGTAATCGGCGTTCCTGTATTGCAATTTCACGGGAACAGACAACGTCCCGGAGCTTATACGCACCGTGAATTCCATATTCAGATCGTCGCTGACCCAAATTTCCTCGTCGGCTACCGAAGAAGAGCTGATCACCAAAGAAACGTCTTCCCCTAATACCTGTACACTGTAATTAAAAGTCGCTGTACCCGTATTCCCGGCATCGTCGGTAATCGTGTATTCGAAATATTCGGACGTGGTTACGGTGGCGACGTATCTGATGCCTTCGTATTCGACGTCCTTCACAAGCGTAATGCCCTGATAATCGCCGGAAGGTATCAGTTCCGCGTCTTCGGGCAGAGAACCGCCTTGGTCCGTTACGGTAAGAATGACCGTGACGGGGTCTTTGTACCATCCGCCGTCGCCGGGATCGCCTCCGTATACCGTTTCAACGGATATTTGAGGAGCGGAGGCGTCTATACTGACCGAAACTCCCGAATCCGCGACGGCGGCGTAAACGGCGCCGAGGCTTAGCCCGTTCCTTAACCCCAACCAGGGAACTCCGATGAAATCGGTATCCAATCTGAACGAAACGCTATAGGTCCTGGAGGTAGTCACCGTGCCGGGATCGGCGCCGTATGTAAAGCCGGTTTGATCCCAACCGTCCGTTACCGAAACTTCGTCCGCGCCGAGAAGCACGTTGTTGCCCGTCAGGGAGGAACCGGATCCGAGTCCGTAAGTCAGATCGTAACCCGATCCGCCGAAGGTCACCTCGGCGGTAAAGTCCAATCCCTGCATCCAGCCTTCGGGGGTTTCTTCCGCTTCGAACAAATTGATCGTCAAGGGAGTGTTGTCGAGTTTTGCGGTGAACGGATCCGAAACCGCCACCACGGGCAGGGAAGTATCCTCCGTCGGAACGCCGTAAGTCTCGCTGACGGCGATGATCCTGTAGGTGATCACGGCGCTTTTCGCGGAGATATCGTATTCGCCGTAAACCGTCGGGGTCACGAAGGAGCTTGCTTTCGTCCAAACGACTTCCTCGTTTTCCGCGACCGTGCTTCCGTCGGTAATCAGCGTGTAAACGTAATAATATCCGTCCACACCGTTATTAGGCAGATTGTCTACGGTATACGATACCGATCTCGCCCATCCCGTCAAAGTGTTGTAGCCCACCGAAGCCGACGCCGATCTGACCACGGAAACATTCCTGCGGACTATGGAAAACGCGATCGTAGTTTCGACCAGGGTCATCCTTGAACCTTCGACGGTAGCGTCGGTATAGAGTTC
>CALVXZ010000115.1 GCA_944371785.1 uncultured Clostridia bacterium
CCTATTCGTTCGCCGGCGACGACATTCCCGAGATCATCGTGACTATCGGCAACCCCGCCTCCGACGGAAAAAAGGCAGGCGAGATCTGGTCGCAGAAAGTACCGCTGGCAATTCCCGCCAATATGTTCGAAGCCGCGATAATTACCGGTCTGGCCGATTATAATAGCGGTGGCGGATACTCCATAAAGACTTCGGAAGACGGCAAGATCAACTTTACGATAAACGATCCGTACGGCTTCTCGATGCCCCGCGAATTCGAAGTAAAATACGCTTCGGGCAAAACCGAATGGTTGAACAGAACTGCGTTCTCGATCACGGCGGGCAATAAATTCTATTCGCAGGAGAGCTCCTCCGGTAAGATCACGTTCGGTTCCGGCGAGAACAAACAGGAAGTCGACGTCACCTTCATAAACGGAGCCGCCCGCGGCACCGTAGCCGAAGTCAAATACTTCGAAACCGAAGCCGAGGCAAAAGCGGCGACCAAGGATACCGCCGACTTCTTTGCAAAATTCGCGCCGTACGCGTTCGATGATTATACTTTACCGACGTATGCCAGAATTCTGTGGGTAGGCGACGACGAGTACGAAGACAACGTTTACAGAGTAAAATGGACTTCGGTCACCAATTACGGCACGGCGGGCGGCAATATCACCGCACAAGCAAGGCTGGGTAACGGACAGATCTTCAACGGCTATGTCACCGATACCGTCAGATATACCGTTATCGGTGAAACGATAACCGATTACGTTATCAATTCCGACGTCACCATCGATCCTTACGATAACGGCGGAAATATCAATACGACGTTGAGGGACGAAGTCCTGGGACAGGGAAAAACTACGTTGGAGGTCACCACCGACAAGCGTAAAGTAGAACTGAACATTACGTTCAATACGATTTCGATGGATAAGGACGAAAACGGCGGCATACTCGGCAAAGTCATCGAAACTTTCGCCAACGCCGGCGTGACCTTTACTCCGTACTCCGGAGGAAAGTCCATCGACGTCAGACAGGCGTTGCCGATACGCGTAACTATCCAAGAACGCATTGCCGTAGGCATCAGGACCTGGCATGCGAACGAATTCGGATCGCTGACCGCTTCGATCTACGATAAGTTAGACTTCGATTCGCTGGATAAAATGAACGTAGTGGCGATAGGTCACGGCGACAATCTGATCGGAGACGACGTAACCGGCATCGAATACTTTAACGCTATGGAAGAAAAGGATGCCGCGTGGCTGCTGACGGGCGAATATTCCGCCGCGCTCAGACTGTTCGAAGTCGACTTCGATATAAGCTCCGCCTCAAGGCAGATACAGCGCGTATTTACCGACGGCGACACCGTGTACGTTTTGTACAGAGGCGCGGCGTTCGATTCCGAATACGACAAACAGCAGGACGGATACGACGTCGAGGCGAAGACGGTCACCGAAGATATCACGATACTGTTCAATAACGGCGTCGAAAGTACGGTAAGCGAACTCGAAATCGGAATTTCCTATGACGATTCCGCCATCGAATACAACTTTACCGGCGGTATATATAACGTGACGGCAACGCTTGCGCCAGACAACGCTTTGCAACAGAAGTTCACCTTGCCCGTGACGGTGCGTTCGGCTAACGTAGAAAAGATCGGACTTACCGCCGACTTCGAATTGAATCAAAGCAGTATCATCCGTATCGATATCGCAGACCGCACGATCACCGGATTGGAAGTAGATCCTTACGTCGGATTCATCGACGGCAACGGCAACGATATGCTGCCCGCGAAGGTGTTGGCGTACTTTACCGGTTACACCAACCCGATCGTTCTGGACGTGATGTGGGATTACAGCGGTATCCTGAACGAAATGACGGTAAACGGCGGAAGCTTCACCGCCTCGAACGATAACGCCGCGATAGCGTTCGTCTACGTCGACGAAAACGGCAGCAGGGAAGCCGTGCAGTCGGTTGAAATCGACGTCGAAGTATTGCAAAGATCCTTCGTGGCTCTGTACGTCAGCAAAAACTACGCGACGGTTGCCACCGAAACGCTGACTGATACTGCTCCGGACAAAAATTTCTTCGTAAACTACGACGATACATACTACGAGAACGGAATGGAAATCGTACCTTACGTAAACGTTTACGATCAGAACTTCGAATCCGACGACTTCAGCTTCTTCAGGAGCGTGGCGTTGGAGATCCAGACCGGCCAAGGCGCCAAGTATATGTACTTTAACCTTTCCGGCGATAATTACGAGATAGTGGACAGAGATACCAACCGTCCCGTAAATACCGAAAACCTGTATACCGGCAGGAACATTCTGGTACGCTTCGAATACGGTTCCAACGCGGTTACGGCGGCGTCCGACGCCAGAAGGACTACGGCGATGAACGTAACCATGCCCGCGATGATCTACGATTCCGGCATCAGAGAAGTTTACGAAATCGACGTTTACGGATTCGCAGAAGGCGAAGGCGTTTTGAAGTCGCATAACGATTTAACCGACATAATTATCGACAGCGAAAACGAGGGCGCCGAGATCACGACCCAAGGCGGCAGAACGTTCTACAGCAACGTGATCTACGACCACACCGACGCGCTGGTGACCAGAACGGGCGAAGCCATCGATTACAGAGGCGGCACGGCGTTGATCACCGCGACGATAGGCGACGAAATGTACGGGGATCAGGAGATCACCGTCACGCTGAATTATATGGACAGAACCGTAACGAAGCTGTTCGACGCCGACAACAGATTCAGCTTTGATACTTACGTCGACGGCAGAGAAGGACTGCATTTCGAATTCGACCCGTTCCTCGAATACGTTCCCGAAGACATCTTCCCCGCCACTGGCGATGCAGTAACGTTCGCAGACGGCGGCGAATATCCCGGATCGTTCCAAAGCTATTGGGCGCCCGAAGCCTCCGAAGGTACCGAGGGCACGGAGGGTACAGATGGCGGCGCCGACATAAGCGCGGTGCCCGATAACTTCCCGGCGAACACGCTGATGGTAACGTGGAACGATGACAGAGTGGCGTTGTCGTATTCCGGTTCCGAATCGGCGTATATCACGGTGACGATCTCCTTGCCGGACGGCAGCTTCGCGCAGACGACGACTTTCGGATTCATCGTATACGACAGGACGGTCACCGGATTCAGCAACCTGCTGCAGGAGGGCATAGAAGACGCACAAGGCAACATAACCCCCTTGAAACCGTACGATTATATGAATGCCGAGAACCTCACCGTGGCGATCGCCAACGATTATCTTAGAAGAGAAGGCGACTTTACCGTTGAATTCGGTAACGTCATCAGGTCTCCCGAAGATTACAGCCTGACCTTCACGATCGGAGGCAAAGCCAAGGACTTCTCCGTTGTTCAAGGCGGATACAAGTTCGAAGACGAGCTCCGTGCGGCATTGACCGGCGGCGAATCCGAAATGGATATGCAGTTCGTCCTTGACGACGCGCGCGGCATCAGCTACCGCGGTAAGGACGCAAGGTTCTATATAGCTATCCCCGGATTCGCGTTGGGCGAAGACGGCGAACAGCTTGCAAGACAGGATCTGCCCGTTGCCGAACAATACATAATCGGCGTAGAATTCCTTGACGACAACGGCGATTACGTCGACTATATAGAATGGCTGGGCGACGAAGCGCAGCAGTCGACGATATACCGCAGGGAAAGACATAACGATCAAAGTTACTACTTTGATACCTACCACGTCTGGAGCCCGTACTACTTTATCGAAAAAGGCGGTATGCTGTTGCCCGAATACGGAAAGATATATGTCGGCACGATACAAGATTCGGCTTACGAGGAATTCCTGAACGACAATCCTGATCTTAACCTCGGAATGGACGAATGGAGATACAACCTGACGTACAGAAATAACGCCGAATACGGAACTTCGTTGGACGCATACGAGATCGAAATGAATTGGACGAACATAATCAACGGACGCAGGCGCATAAGCGTTTACGACGAAACCGTGACGGCGTCCTTCCAGATCGACCTCGACAGCCAGAGCTATGCTCTGAGATATTGCATAGAACCCGGATGGATCCTGGACAATAACGTGGTCATCAGCGAAACCTATAAGACTTATGGCGAGGACGAAGTTATACTGCTGTCCGGCGCGTCGGCGCAGCCGTGGTCCGAAGGCGTCGGTCAGTCGGTCGAAATATCCTCCGGTTTTGAAGAACAACGTGTTAAGATTTACAACAGATACGATATAATCTTCGGCGAAGGAAAGGAGTACACGTTTAGTGATATAACCGGCGGAGGCTCATATTCCGACGACTATATGAAGTGGAACTTCGACGCGGTCAGCTGGAGCGGCGGAGTGCAGCGCGCCACAATGACGCTTGGCGGAAAAGGAGGACAGCAGGTGATCTGGGAATTCTCCGTCGATCCCAACAAGTACGTCGTCAATACCACGATGCCTTCGATGATATCCGTTTATGTAAACGATACGGTACACCTCGGCTATACATACCGACAGTACTTTGCCGGCAGCGGATTGGGCAGCACCGTGATCCCGATCACTTACGAAAGCGTTCAGGGTAGGTACGCATTCGGATTCTATACCGATACGGAAGCAAATCCGTTGGGATTCAGTGCCCATGCCTTCGAAAACCTGGTCGTACAAGGCGATCGTCTGACGCCCGGATACAGGTACGATAACAGCGAATATCTTGGTGACCAGAAGTTCGACACCGAAGAGAGCAAGCAGCAGGCGTTGTGGGCATTGACCGATACTCCGAGGTATCCCGGATATATCAAATGGGACGCCACCGTGAATCGCGCTTATCCGAAAGAATCCGTAGGCGGACAGATAGTCATCTGCGTGTACGACGATCCTGCCACACGCAATATGCCGCCTGAAGATTCGCCCGGAAAAGATGACAACCTGCAAGTATACGGTATAACGTTACACAATCCGGAAGCGATTTATTCGTTCTCCGAACTCAAGCCGATGTTGGATAATTTCGCATATCCCACCGGATTGCCCGAAAACATCTCCGGAGCGGTAAGATATACGGAAACCGAACAAATGAAGAAATACAACATTCCGGCGACCGATTACCTGGTAACTTATTCCAATAACGACAATACCTGGTCTCAAAACAGGATACCCACGATCCAGATCCTCCGCGGCAGCGAGTTCAACCTGAGAGGTCTGCCGATGATGAGCGTAAGACGCGAAAGGAACTATGACAGATCCGACGGCACCTTCCTGTCGAAAGGTTCGACGATAAAGGGTATCAGCTATGACTTGATGTATCTGATCCCGTGGCAGGAAGCTCAGGTAAGACGGATCAACAACAAGTACTCCTCTTCCACCGGAACCATCGTTCAGGACGGCGTTTACGGAATAGACACTTCGCTGTCGACCCAAACCAGATACGTCATCACCGCAACCGTATACGGCAACATTTCGGTAACCGTATATCTGGATATCATCAGTTCTATGGATTAAGGCGGCAGAAAAAGCAATTTTAAAGGCTTTTCGCCGGACGCATACCGCGTCCGGCGTTTTTTTATCGCCCCCGAAACGCGCGCGGCGGCATAGCGTTGTCCCCAAAACTCTATTTTAATCGAAAAGTTTAGTATAAGTAAACAAAAATAAGTTTAATAATTTTAATCAATTTGTTTGACAATGTTAATCGGGTAATGTATGATAAGCATACTTTGAATTGCGGATTAAGCCGCAGGGGAGACATAATGGATATCGGAGGCAGGATAAAATCTATACGGCTCAGGCGCGGGCTGACGCAGGAAGAGCTTGCGTTGAGGTCCGAACTGACGAAGGGATACATATCACAGCTGGAAAACGACCTTGCCAGCCCTTCGATCGCAACGCTTATCGATATTTTAAACGTCTTGGGGGTAACTCCCCAGGCTTTTTTTGCGGAGGGAAAGGACGAAAAGTATGTGTTCGGAAAGAGCGACTTTTTCGTTTCTCCTCACGGCACGGGCGAAGCGACCTGGCTGATCCCGAATTCT
>CALVXZ010000116.1 GCA_944371785.1 uncultured Clostridia bacterium
TTTCCGTCTATTTTTCCTTCCTCTCCTTCTTGTTCCGGATATGCGACTGTGTAACAAATGTATTGTAAACCTACATTAAATTTAATTTTGCGCGCGTACACCTATTGCAATCACGCCGTAGGTATGGTATACTTCAATGTGTACAGTGCCAAACAAGAGGGCGGCGTACAGTACGGAGGCAGCAGCTTATGGGAATAGTAATCGATATCGTTGCGATAGTAATCATATTGCTGATGGTGATTTTGGGGATCAAACGCGGCTTTATCAAGACGCTGTTCGGACTTCTCAGCATCGTCATAGCTTTGGCTGCCGCCGTTTTCCTTACGGCGCCGGTCGTGGACGTAGTCGTCGCGAATACCGAATGGGACGAAGATCTCCGTCAGGAAATCGGCACGTCCTTGGCGGATACTCTGCCTAATTCCGAAGTCAGCGTGCATTACGGATACCTGGAAGGCGAAGAACCCGAACTTGTGTTTATGCCCGAAGGTACCAACGAACTGAAACCTTTCTCGGAGATCCTCGCCGATTCCGCGCTGTGGGGTCTGATGCCGAAATCGTGGCTGAACGAAGCCGCCGAGGATATCCTTACCGCGCAGGCGGAAGCCGACGAAATCGATATCGACAATCCGATGAACTTTGTGTCGTTCCGCGACGTCGTGTCGCAGGCGCTGGTCAACGCGATATATACCGTAGCCGGCTTTATAGCGGTGTTCATCGTGGCGAGGATACTGATATGGCTGATACTCAGGCTGTTCAAAAAACTTGCGCAGAACATCTATATCGCCTACTTTATCGACAAGATGCTGGGCGGCATAATAGGGCTTGCTTTGGGCGCGGTGATAGTTTTGGTCATACTGACGATACTGCAGCTGATGGGGGATATGAGCTTTATGGCTTCCGTCAACGAAGCTTTGAATTCCACCACGATAACGAAATTGATCATGGAAAACAACTTCCTGTACGATTTGCTGCAAGAATACGTTGATTTGTCGGCTCTGAAATAGCTTTCCGGGGCGGATCAGGGATATATGAGGTAATATGAAAACATTAACTCACGTCGTAGTAGGAATCATAATCGGCATAATAATCGTCGTTCTGGCTGTCGGCGGCGGAGCATACATACTGCTGACGAGAGACGGCATGGTCGGTACCATAGACGACGCTTTGGACGAAGTCAGTTTCAGCGAAGAGTATCGCGAACTCAACCTGTTGGAATTCATCAACAAAGCCGTAGGCGATTTGCAGGATATCGAAAACAAAACCATCGGCGAAGTCGAAAAGATCGCCGGTACCAACGGTATATCCACAACCATAGCCGACAGTATCGGCGTTTCGTCCGGAGTTATAAAGACCAGCTCGCTTACGGGGCTGGGCGAAACTCTGTCCGCGAACCTTACCCTTTCCGGAATGAGCGATTCTTTCGGAATAGCTTTGCCGGAAGACATTCCTCTGTTCAATGACGAATCGTTCCTGAACGAACCCGTCAGCGATGCTTTCGGCACGATAGACGATTATACCCTGGATTCCTTTATCGACGTCGTTTACGACGACGAAGCGACTGCGGATAACCCCGCCTCCAGCGGTCTGTTGCAAAATCTGGGCAAACTGCCGCTTTCGGAACTGTCTTCGGAGATGGATTCCATAATCGACAATACTTACATCACCGACGTATTGGACGTGGACGAAAGCTCTTCGGAGATAATGAAGTATCTGGCTTCCGGCGGAGAGGACGGCAGCCCGGTAAAAATAGGCGAATTGGACGGCGCCGTCAACGATATGAAGATCGCCGACGCCGTGAATATCGACGCCGATTCTTCGCCGGTGCTGAAATATCTGAGGGACTGCGAACTTACCGTAACGGACGAAGACGGCAACGTCACGATAGAAATAGGAGCTTCGCTGAACAATATCAACGAAGCCATAAAGGAAATGACGATCGGCGACGCCGTGGAAATAGTTTCGACTTCTTCGCTGGCGTTGAAATACATGCAGAATTTCAAATTGGACGAAATGGATTCCGCCATCAAAAACATGAAGATTTCCGACGCCGTTTCCATCAACGATGATTCCCACGCCGTTCTGACCGCCATTGCAGATCTGACGTTGGACAACCTGAGCGACGGAGATTTGGTACAGTCCAAATTGGATACTCTGCGCCTCGGTCAGGTAATAAAAATTACCGATTCTTCGCCGAAAATCCTGAAAGCGTTAAGATATTCCAGGCTGGGCAACATCGGCGAAGCCGTAGACAGGCTGGAAATGCAGGATCTGTTCGAGGACATCGACACGGGAGTGTTGGCGTTGATAGATCCCGCTACGTTAATAGACGATATTCCCGACGCATTGACCACGGCTATTCAGGATACAACTTTGTACGGGTTACAACAAATAGATTTGTTTAAATATAACGTCGGCAAGACCGATTATTACACTAAGGCAAAGACTTTGGAACGTACCGGAACGCATAACGCCCTGATCGAAAACGTCGTTCAGGTCATAGCCGACCGTAATTTTGCAAATCTCGCGCCCGGAACGGTGCGACTGTACCGTGACGGTG
>CALVXZ010000117.1 GCA_944371785.1 uncultured Clostridia bacterium
CGGATTTTTGTGGGATTTCGACGGAAACTGCGGAGGAGTTTACAAGCGGTAAATGACATAGCAGTTTCCTATGAAAGCGCCGAAAAGACGGGGCAAAGCGCGGGTTGGAATTAGTATAAATTTCTTCCCCTCACTACCCAAACAAAAAAGCCCGTACGGGAAATACGGACTTTTTCAAACTTTTTCTTTTTTCGAGCGATAACGCCCTTTCTAACTTTCTTCGGGAAGAAAATTATACTAATTCCAAAACACACATGGAAGCGTCGTCGCCCCTTCTGTTCCCGGTCTTTATGATACGGGTATATCCGCCTTTGGTGCCTTTATCTTTGGCGCGTTCGGCATATTTCGGGGCAAGTTCGCGGAAAAGTTTTTCTACCAGCGGATGATTGATATCGGCGGTACGTTTTTTGAAATCGGCTTTCTTTTCCTTATCCGCCTGCAGTTCCTGAAGGTCGTCCAGGGTCGCCATGATCTTTCTTCTGGCGGCAAGCTTTCTGGGTCCGTCGTTTACGAATTGGACGTCGATTTTTTCATCTTTCTGGTTTAACTTCTGTTTGGTCACCGTGACAGTGTCTTCGTAAGTGTTAATCGCGAGAGTGATCATCTTCTCGGCGATCTTCCTGACCTCTTTCGCCCTTTCAACGGTAGTGGTGATCCTGCCGTGCCAAAGGAGCTCGGTCGCCTGAGAGTTGACCAATTGCACTCTTTGATCTGTTCTTCTGCCTAATTTTCTTGCTATTGCCATAGTTCAATTACTCCTTTAGTCGTCCTTGTTGCTGAATCCGAGTCCCATTGCTTCCAGCTTCTTGATGATCTCGTCCAAAGATTTTCTGCCGAGATTCTTGACCTTCAACATATCGTCTTCGGACTTCTTTACAAGGTCTTCGACGGTGAATATGCCCGCCCTCTTCAGGCAGTTCAAAGGTCTTACCGAAAGCTCCAACTCCTCTATCGACATGTAAAGCGCTTTGGTTTGCTTGTCGTCGTCGCGTGCGACGAGGATTTCCTGCGAATCCATATCTTCAACAAGGTTGATGAAAAGTTTGAGGTGTTCGTTCAGTATCTTTGCCGCCAACGAAATGACTTCTCTGGGAGTCGTCGCGGCGTTGGTTTTAACTTTGATCCTTAATCTGTCGTAGTCGATAGATTGTTCGACACGCATCGATTCGACTTCGTAGCTTACCGCCTGCACGGGAGAATACAAAGAATCGATGGGAATGTATCCGATGGGAGCGTTATACAGCTTGTTGTCCTTTGCGGAAACGTATCCCCTGCCGGTACCGACGGTCAATTCCATATTCAAAGTAGCGCCTTCTTCTATGGTGCAAATGTATGCGTCGGGATTCATTACCTCTATGCCTGTCGGGAACTCTATGTCGCCGGCGCTGATGACGCCGGGAGTGCTCCTGACCAAAGTCACCGTTTCGTCCTGAAAGTTTTCGGGATCGGACACCTTTATGGCAAGCTCTTTCAGATTCAAAATGATGTCGGCTACGTCTTCTCTGACGCCGGGTACGGTCGAAAATTCGTGTTTTACGCCTTCTATTTTGATGCCGCGGATAGCAGCGCCCGGCAAAGCCGTGCACAGTACGCGCCTTAAAGAATTGCCTATCGTTATGCCGTAGCCTCTTTCCAAAGGCTCGACGATAAATGTGGCTTCCGCGCCCTCGACGCTTTCTTCAACGGTAATTTTGGGCTTGAAGATTTGCAACATAACGTGCCTCCTTTTGGATTACTTCGAGTACAACTCGACGATCATGTGTTCGGCTATCGTCAAATCGATATCCTCTCTGGTGGGCAGGCTCTCGACTTTTCCCGAAAGGGTTTCGGTGTCGAAAGAAAGCCACTTCGGAAGGTTGGCGATTTTCGCGCCCTTCAGTTCTACAAAGAAAGGCTTGTCCTTTTTGGTTTCTTTGACGGCGATAACGTCGCCTTCTTTTACCAAATAGGAAGGAATGTTGACGGTCTTGCCGTTTACGGTGATGTGTCCGTGGTTGACAAGCTGCCTGGATTGAGCGCGGGAAGCGCCTATGCACATACGGTACACGACGTTGTCCAATCTGCGTTCGATAAGAATCAACATGTTTTCACCGGTTACGCCGCGCATCTTTTCCGCCTTGTCGTAATACATACGGAATTGCTTCTCCAAAAGCCCGTACGCCCTTTTAGCCTTTTGCTTTTCTCTGAGCTGCAGGCTGTAAGCGGTGGCTTTTTTACGGCCGCTGCCGTGTTGTCCGGGAGGCGTGGGGCGTCTTTCCTGCGGGCATGCCCTGGAAAGGCATCTGTCGCCTTTCAAAAATAATTTGCATCCTTCACGTCTGCACAGTTTGCAAACGGGTCCTGTATATCTAGCCATTATTATATCTCCTTTTACAGTCTTCTGGGTTTCGGCGGACGGCAACCGTTATGCGGAATCGGGGAAACGTCCGCAATCTTTGTGACCTCGATTTCGGCTACCTGCATGGCGCGGATCGCCGATTCTCTGCCTTGTCCGGGTCCCTTAACGTAAACTTCGACTTTGCGGATGCCGTGTTCTTTCGCCGTCTTCGCAGCGTCTTCAGCTACCAGCTGTGCCGCGTAAGGCGTCGATTTACGGCTGCCTTTCAAGCCGATCTTACCGGCAGACGACCACGCTATCGCATTGCCGTCCATGTCCGTAAAAGTAACGATCGTGTTGTTGAAGGAAGCATGGATATGCACTTGTCCTTTCTCGATGTGCTTTAAGTCTTTCCTTCTCTTTATCTGACTTCTTCTGACTGCCATACTTTACCTCCGCATTATTTCTTG